>CAJOPB010000001.1 GCA_905236305.1 uncultured Oscillospiraceae bacterium
ATCTCCCGCACATCGGGCAGGAGCTCCACATTGATGGTACAATTCATATCCCGCGCCTCCTCACTTTACCGCGTATTCGGTCCAGAGTTTTACCGTGGAGATGTCCTTCCGCAGGTCGCATTGCAGGCAGCGGCCCGCCTCGCACTCCGCCTGCGTGCAGGTGTAGGTATGATAGACGTTTTCGCCGCTGACCTTTCGCTCCGCCGCGGGGACCGTCTCCTGCTCCACCCGGGGCAGCGCGGCAAAGCCGTCGAGCTTTCCGATCTCGGGATTCCGCCCCCGCGGGACCAGCGTCTCGTCGATGTCCCCGTCGCCGCCCAGATATTTGTCAATCTCGGAGGCCGCGTCCCGGCCCCGGGCTATGGCGTCGATGACAAAGCTGATGCCCGTTACCGCGTCGCCTGCGGCGAAGATGCCCTCGACGGAGGTCTTGAGGCCGTCCACCTCCGGGAAGCCTCTGCCGTTGAGCCTGATGCCCAGGTCCGGGCAGTCCAGAAGCCCCGTGTGCTGGCCCGTGGCAAAGATCACGCTGTCGCAGGGGATCACGGTCTGACTCCCCTCTACAGTGACCTCCGTGACCTTTCCGGTGGCCCGGTCGTAGGTGGAGGACAGCACCTGATGGACCCGCAGGCCCGTGACGGCCTCCGGCGTCCCCTCGATGGCCTCGAAGGAGCGGCCCGGCAGAATCTCGACGCCCTCCTCCGGGGCCTCGCTCTGGTCCTCCTCGTCCGCTAAAAGCTTGTCCGCCTGCTCGATGCACAGCAGCTTTACCGTTTTGCCCTTGCGGACCAGGCTGCGGGCAGTGTCAAAGCCCACGCTGCCGCCGCCGATGACGCAGACGGTTTGGCCCAGATAGCCCAAATCCTTCTCCGCCCTGCTGTCCGCCAAAACGTCCATGGCGGTGTAGACCTGCTTGAAGTCCGAACCGGGGATGGGGAGCGTCTTGCCGCGGCTGACGCCCACGGAGAGCAGCACCGCGTCGTAATCGTCCTTCAGCGCGGCGGCGTTGGTGACCTCCCGGTTGACCTCGGCCCTGACGCCGCTGTCCAGAATGAGCTGAATTTCCTTCCGCACGCCCTCGATGGGGAGGCGGTAGGCCGGGATACCGCTGGTCAGGGGCCCGCCCAGCTCCGGCTTTTTCTCCAGCACGGTCACGTCGTGGCCCTTTTTATTCAGATAGAAGGCCGCGGTTAAACCGCAGGGGCCGCCGCCGATGACAACCACCCTTTTCCCCGTGCGCTTTGCGGTGGTCAGGTACTTTTCTTTCCATACCTGTTCGCTGTCGTTGTCCACGGCGTAGCGCTTCAGGTTGCGGATGCCCAGCGGGTCGTTTAATCCCGTGCGCTTGCAGCCCGTCTCGCAGCGGTGGTTGCAGACGTACCCCAGCACCAGCGGGAAGGGCACCTTCTCCCGGATGATGCCCACGGCGTCGCCGGGCTTTCCCTGCTCCACAGCCCGGATATAGGCAGGGATGTCGATGTGGGCGGGACATTCCGCCTGGCAGGGCACCAGTGCCTGCTCCCGGGGCAAATCCTCCCGGAATATGCCCTCCGCGTCCTGCAGGGCTCCGGTGGGGCAGACCGCAACGCAGGCTCCGCAGAAGCGGCAGCCCGCTTCGCCCAGCGGCATGTCCTCCTGGGTGCCGATGTAGGTCTCGCCGCCGGACTTGTTGTAGCGCAGCACGCCCACCCTGCGCATCTCCTCGCAGGCCCGGACGCAGCGGCCGCACTGGATGCAGCGCTCCATCTCCCGGACGATCAGGGGGTTGTTGGTGTTGATGTGGTTGGTCTCCCGGTGGATCGACCGCAGCCGGGCGTGTGCCACGCCCAGATACTGCATCATGGCCTGCAGCTCGCATTTTAAATATGCCTTGCAGGCGGTGCAGTCGTGGGGGTGGCCGGCAAGCATCAGCTCCATGGCCACGGAGCGCTGGTGGTCCAGGGTCTCGTCGTGGGTGGTGACATGCATCCCCTCCTTGGCCGGCGTCTCGCAGGCGCAGACCACTTCTTCTGCGCCGTCTATGCGGACGACGCACAGTCCGCAGTTGCCCTGAGGCGGCAGGTCGGGGTGGGTACACAGGTGGGGGATGTAGACGCCGGCGGCGAGGGCGGCCTGCAGCACCGTCTGACCGGGATGGGCCGTTACCGCTGTGCCGTCGATGCAGATCGTGAAAGTATCCATACCCTACAGCTCCTTACAGCGATTGAATATTTGCAGTTTATCCGATTGCTTGTGCCTGGGTCAGATTATAACATTTCGCCCGGAAAACGCTTATTCTTTCTGGTTTTTCGGTTATGTGATAAACGCATAGGCCCGGAGCGGTTCCCTCGTTGACTTTGAAATCCGGCATGGTTTATACTTTTTTCAACGAAAACCGGAGGACGGCAAAGCACCCTCCGGAATGGCAGCCTGGCAGTTCAGAAAAATGTTTGGAAAGCGAAGGGAGACGTTTTTATGTCTGAGAAAGGAATTGTGTACCGCGCGGCGGTATTTGGCGGTGCGGAGGGTGTTGTACCCGGGGAGTCTGAGCCTGAGAAGCTGGCTGGCGCGTCCGTCGTTACAGAGGGGAAGGCCACCACGGTCACCGGCGGCACGGTGGAGTGCCGGGAGGGCAACCTCAACGCCTTTATTCTGCGGGATGGAGCCTGGACCGTCCGGGACACAAGGATTCGTCTGAGCGGAGAGATCGGAAACGACCTGGAGGGGCTGGGCGCGGGCCTGCTCATCGAGGGCGAAGCCGACACAACCCTGGAGAATGTGGACATTGCCATGGAGGGCGCCTCCCGCACCACGGTGCTGGTAAGGGGAAATGCGCACCTGCTGGCAAAAAATTCCGTCTTCTCTACGCGGGACGGCGCGCTTGCAGCCGACTATGTGGGCACCGTATTCCCGGCAAAGATGAAGTCCTCTCCCTGGATGCTGGGAGTAAACGGCAACGCCCGGGGCACCAACCTGATGGGTCACGCCCAGGTGACCTATTTCGGCTCGGAAATCCGGGCGGAGAAGTGGGGCGCACTGAGTACCGATGACAATACCGGCGTCTTTCTCTGGGTTGTCAACTCCAACGTTGCGGTCTACGGCGGCGCCAGGGAGCTGAGCGAGGTGGAGAAGCTGGCGGAGGCAGGCAGCTTTGATTTTTACCATGAGGTGCTGGACCACGAATTCCCCGCGGGAGAGTGGCAGGACGACCGCAGCCCCAGCGGCTACGGCACCTATTCCATCGGGCCCACTCTGGTGACCATCGCCGGCAGCACCATGCTGGTGCCGGACTATATCGCCATCGTTGCCAACGGCCCCTCCGGACTGCACCTGACCAGCAGCGAGAGCGCCGCCATCGCCGCCTGCTGGGGCTACCGGGCAATCGAGGGCGCGCTGCGGCCGCAGATCTCCCGGCTCTACTCCCGGCGCTTCGGCGTCATGTTCCACAGCTGTGACGGCACCGGCGTCACCACGGTGGACCGGGGGACCCGGCTTTATACCGGCAAGGCAGCTTTTCTGGTGAAGGGCTGCGCCGGTATTCTGAATGTGGACCGGGCGGAAATATATACCGGGGACGGCACAATTTTGCAGGTCATGGATAACGACGACGCCGGCGTGGACACCCAGACGCTGGAGACCGTCAAGGACTATGTGGAAAAGCACGTGGCCGGGTCCGCCACGGAGACCTCCACCAATGCCCCCTCCGCGGCCAGAGAGACCGCGTTTCTGGCTACCTTCTCCAACATGCGTCTGCAGGGCAACATCTATAACGCCTCCGGCTGGGAGGCCGCCCGGGAGGCGGACGTTCTGGCGGGCATGGACGCGTATGACAACGAGGTGGGCGGCGGCGCTTCCGCGGCCACGGACCTCAAGCTGGTGCTGGACAGCGTGGATTACACCGGCACCATCTCCACCACCGAGGCGTTTCATCAAAAGAGCGTGATCGGTCATCTGGACTATGCCCTGATCGGCGACGTGCGCAACGAAATCCGCCTGCCGGAAAACGCCGGCATCATGGTCAGGCTGCAAAATCACAGCACCTGGAACGTGCGCGGCACGGGCTATGTTACCTCCCTGACAGTGGATGAAACCTCCTCCATCGGCAGCGCAAGGGTCTTTGTCAACGGGGTCGAGACCGCGGTCGAGGCGGGAAAAACCTATACGGGCGTGATTCGCATCGAGGGATAGTGGAAGGAAAACGGGTGATTCTGCTTCTGCCCCGGCATTGGGGGCCGGCGGCGGAGCGGTTTGCCATCGGGACGGCGCAACCTTCTCACTCCTGCGCCATCCCGCTTTGAAAATTTGAGACAAGGAGGCAAAAGTATATGAATACAGTTTATGCCCAGGCTCAGCCGGGCAAGGTAGTTTTAGCGGAGAAGGAAATCGGCCGTCCCGGTCCCGGCGAGGTGCTGCTGAAGGCGAAATACAGCGCCATGAGCCCTGGCACCGAGAACGGCCTGCTGGGTGAGCACATCGTCCCCCTGCCCACCTCTATCGGCTACGCCATGAGCGCCGAGGTCATCGAAACCGGCGAGGGCGTGGACGAGCTCAAGGCAGGGGACCACGTGGTAGCCACGGTGGAGCACGCCCAGTATGTGATCACTCCGGCCCTCAACTGCACCCTCTGCCCCGAGGGGGTTGACCTGAAGCAGGCGGCCTTCTGGAACCTGGGCCACACGGGCATGTATGCCCTGCGGCGCTCGGGCTTGCAGATGGGAGAGCCCTGCGCGGTGCTGGGTCAGGGCTTTGTGGGGGTCATCACCGCCCAGTGCGCCCGCCTGGCCGGGGCCTGCCCGGTGATCGTCACCGACCTGGACGACAACCGTCTGGAGGCCGCCCGGAGGATGGGCGTCGACGTGGCTATCAACAGCAAAAGCGACCCCGAGGGGCTGGAGGCCGCGGTCAAAGCCCTGGGACGGGGCGGCCTGCCGGTGATCTTTGAGGCCACGGGAGCCAGAGGGCCGCTGATGCAGGCGGCAGAGCTGATCGGCGAGCGGGGGAGACTGGTGATGATCTCCCAGGTCCACGGCCAGGCCATGCCGCCGATTGACGACCCCATCATGCAG
>CAJOPB010000002.1 GCA_905236305.1 uncultured Oscillospiraceae bacterium
CTTAGGGTACCTCTAATATATTTCCCGCGCCGGGAATACTTGCAGTTTTCCCTGACAGGACAGGGGATATGTCCCCTGCTCTTTTCAATGATTATCGTCACGCCGCTGACGATAAAGCGTCATACGACGACCGCAACGCGGCTTCCTCCGCCGCGTTCCCGGGTAACCACAATCTGCCGGTCTATTTTTTCCTTCAGCTCCGAGACGTGGGAGATGATTCCCACCAGCCGCCGGCTCTCGGTCAGCCCGGAGAGGGCCTTGAGCGCCTGGGCAAGGGCATCGCTGTCCAGAGAACCGAAGCCCTCATCCACAAACAATGTGTCCAGCTGCACCCCTCCGGCGGAGGACTGCACCTCGTCCGACAGCCCCAGGGCCAGGGACAGGGAGGCCTGAAAGGACTCTCCGCCCGAAAGCGTCCGGACGCTGCGGGTGCTGCCGTTGTAGTGGTCGATCACATCCAGCTCCAGGCCGCTTTTGCTGCGGTTGTTCTCCGCCTCTCTCCGCCGTGTGAGCTCATACTGTCCGTTGCTCATCACCATGAGCCGGGTGTTGGCGCGGGCGAGAATCCGGTCGAAAAAGCTGGTCTGGACATAGGTTTCCAGCATGACCTTCTCCTTTCCGCTCAGGGTACCGTTGGCGGTGTCGGAGAGCGCCCGCACCCAGGCATAGCGCTCGTCCAGCTCCGCCAGCTCCTGTCCCCGTCTGGCCGCTCCCGCCCGGGCCTCGCCGTTGGCGGCAAGCCGGGTGAGAAGCTCCGCTTGCCGCTGCCGCAGCAGCCGAAGACGTCCGTCCAGCTCCGTCCGCCGGGCCGCGAGAGCCTCCGGGAGGGCGGGCGGAACTCCCTCCAGCTGGCGCGTCAGCTGGGCCATCCGGGCCCGGGCAGCGGCGGCCAGCCGCTCCTCCCGCTGCCGCTCCGCCTCGGTCCGGGCAAGCTCCTCCGCAATCGTCCGCCGCTGCTGCCGCAGCTGCTCCAGCGCCGTCTCCGCCGCGGCCGCGTCGGGATAAGTCAGCTTTTCCCGGAGATCAGCCTGCTGCCGGTCCAGCGCCTCGATGCGGGCCTCTGCGGCCGCCAGTGCCTCTCCGCGGCGGCGGAGGCTCCGGTCCAGCGACGCCTCCGTTTCCTCCTCCCGGGGCAAAAGCTTCTCCAGCTCCCTCCGGCGCGCGCAGCGCCCCTCCTCCGCCCGGACAGACGCCTGCAGCGCCTTCAGCCGCCCGGCCACCTCCGCCAGTCTGGTCTCGGCGCCGGAACGGGGCGCTGCAAGGCCCGGCCCGCTCTCACCCAGAACCCGGCGCGCCTTCTCCCCCAGCTCCTGCCGGACACGCTCCGAGCGCACATTCTGCTCCAGCGCGGCGCGGCTGGCCGCCTCGGCATCCGTCCGCAGCTTCTCCGCATGGGCCTTTGCCTGATTCAGCTCCCGCTCCGTGGGCGCGCTCTGCGACAGCGCCGCGGGGGCGGGATGGGTTCGCGCGCCGCAGACCGGGCAGGGCGCCCCTGCCTGCAGCGTACCCGCCAAAATTCCCGCCTGCTCCCGGAGAAAGGCCCGGTTTTTTTCATCGTAGTCCCGCTGGGCCCACTCCGCGGCCTCCTGGTCGGCGAGAAACCGCTCCTGTGCCTCCCGCAGCCGCTCCCGGCAGACCGCGTCCAGGTCGCACAGCGCCAGGAGCGCGTTGAGCTCCCCCTGCTCCGCCTCCGCGGCCTCCTGCTCCCGCAGTATGCGCTGCAGCCGCTCTCCGGCGTCCTCCAGCGTCATGCGCTCTTTTCTCAGGGCTTCCAGCCGTCCGCGGTGCGCCTGCAGGGCCTCCCGGTCCTCTGCAAGCGCGCCGTTCTCCGCCCTCTGCGCCTGCCGCGCCTGGCAAAGCTGCCGGTCAAGGTCTTCCCAGGCCGCATAGTCGGTCAGTCCGGCCTCCAGCGCGGCGGCCTCCCGGCCCAGCGCCTCGGCCAGCTCCCGGCGCTCCGGCGCCTTTTCCAGCGACCGGTTCAGCACCTGCAGCCGTTCCTCCGCCCGTGCGGCTTCCTCCGCCGCTGTATTCAGCGCCGCGCGGCACTTTTCCGCCTCCTCGGCGCGTCCCAGGGCGCGCTGTACCTGCTCCAGCTCCGCCTCCGCCGCCTCCGTCTCCCCCTCCAGGGCAGCCAGGGCCGCGGCGTCCCGGTCCAGCAGACGCTCCGCCAGCTCCAGCGCCTCCGGCAGCGGCAGCGCGCCGTCCCGCGCCCGCTCCAGCGCCTCCTGTCCGGCGCTGTCCGCCGGCCACCGGAGGGCGGAGAGATACTGCTTTATCCCCGCCGCGGTCTCCTCCCGCCGGTGATCCAGCTCGGCGGCGCAATCCCGCAGCCGGTCCTGAAAGATCCGGTAGCGGCCCGTGCAGAACAGCTCCCGAAAGATGTCCTGCCGTTCCCGGGTGTCCGCCAGCAGCAGCCGCAGAAAATCTCCCTGGGCCAGCATGGCAATCTGGGCAAACTGCTCCCGGTCTACCCCCAGAATGCTGCGCACCGCGTTGTTCACATCCCGCACCCGGGCGAGCACCCTGCCGTCGGGAAACGTCAGCTCCGCCTCGGCCTTTTTGGTGGTCATACCGCCGCGGCGACCGGGCCGCTCATATTCCGGGCTGCGGCGGAGCTGATAGGTCTTTCCGCCGTAGGCAAAGGTCAGCGCAACCTCCGTGGGCGTCTCCGGGAGGGCGTATTTGGAGCGCAGCATTCCCGGCTCCCGGCTGCTGCCGCTGGCCTCGCCGTAAAGGGCATAGGTAATTGCATCAAACAGCGTGGTCTTTCCCGCGCCGGTGTCCCCGGTGATCAGATAAAGTCCCCGCTCCCCCAGTGCGGTAAAATCCACCGCGGTCCTGCCCGCGTAGGGGCCAAAGGCGGACAGCTCCAGGCGCAATGGTCTCATTCTCCGTCCTCCCAGATCTGCCGCATCAGCGCCGCGGCAAGCTCCGTCTGGCAGGCGGACAGCGGTGTGCCGTTTTGCTTTTCATAGAATTCTCCGAAAATGTCCATGGGACTCCGCTCCGGCGCCGCAGCGCCCAGAGGACTCTGTCCCGCCCGGGTGCGGGCGTTGTCATAGTCCAGCCGCATCAGGTTGGGATAGATGGCCCGCAGCTTGCCTGCTGCATCGGGTATGTCCTCCTCGTCGGTCAGGGTGATGTGCATATAGTCCTCCCGGCTGCTGCCGGCGTAATCCGCCCGGGCAGTGAGGTCCAGATACCGCCCCCGTTTCTCCCGCATGTCCCGCAGCGGGTGCAGCGGGCAGGTCTCCACCTCCAGGGTGCCCTTCGCCCCCAGCGCAGCCACAGTCAGGGATTTTTGCTGTCCCGCCTCGGAAAAGGCGTATTTCATGGGGGTTCCGCAGTAGCGGATGCGGTCTCCGGGACCGATGCTCTGCGCCCTGTGGACATGGCCAAGGGCCACATAGTCAAAGGGGGCGAACACCCCCGCATCCACATTGTCGAGCCCCCCCACGCTGATGTCCTCCGACTCGCTTCGCCGGGCGCCGGTGACAAGCTGGTGGGTGACCAGCACATTGCGCAGGGACATGTCGATGTCCATGGCGCCGATGGCAGCGGCCAGGGCATCGGTATAGCTTTCGATCTCCTGCTCCGGGAAAAAGCGCCGCACCTGGGCCGGGCGGAGGAAGGGCAGCAGATAAAACCGCACCGGGCCGAAGCTGTCCTCCAGTGTCACACACTTGACGGCGCCGTCATACACCGGCGCAAGGTGAACTCCGCCCTGCCCCAGCAGCCGGGAGCCAAAGGCGAGACGTTCCGGAGAATCGTGGTTTCCGCTGATGACAAAGACGTCCAGCCTCCGCGCTGCCAGCTCCCACAGGAAGTCATCAAACACGCTTACCGCCTCCGCCGGCGGAACGGCCTTATCGTAGATGTCCCCGGCGATGACCACCGCCTGGGGCTCCAGTGCGCTGACTGCATCCAGCACCCGGGCCAGAATATAGCGCTGGTCCTCCAGAAGGCTGAACTCGCTGATCCGCTTCCCCAGATGCAGATCCGACAGGTGGACAATCCGCACGGCGCACCCCTCCCCTCGAACCATTCTGTCGAAGGACAGTATAACGGATTTTTCCGAAAGGAGCAAGGGGCGGCAAAAGAAATTCCGCATTCCCGGCTGCAGTTCAGACGCCCCCGGCGTCTGAACTGTAATGGAGCAGGGGCTTTTTCCCCCTTTTTTATTGAATTGCAGCAAAACTCCGTGTATAATGTACAAAGTCATGGCGTTTAAGGGGGAAATCTGCATGAAAATTCTGATTGTGGAGGATGAGGTGCTTCTGGCGGACACCATCTCTGCCATGCTGGAGGCCAGGGGCTATGAGACAGAGGCAGTGTATGACGGAGAGGACGGGCGCGAGTACGCGCTCACGGGAATCTATGACCTGCTGATTCTGGACGTGATGATGCCCAAGCTGGACGGCTATCAGGTGGCCAGGGCAGTGCGGGCCAGCCGCGTGTCCACGCCGATTCTGATGCTGACCGCAAAGTCCGGTCTGGAGGACCGGGTGGAGGGGCTGGATTCCGGCGCAGACTACTATCTGACCAAGCCCTTTGATACGCGGGAGCTGCTGGCCTGCGTCAACGCTCTGCTGCGCCGTCAGGGGAATCAGGTAAATGAGCTGACCTATGGCAACACGGCGCTGGATCTGGGCTCCTGCAACCTGGTCTGCGGTGAACGCAGCGTCCGTCTCAGCGCCCGGGAATTTGACGTGATGCGGTATCTGATGCAGTCCCGGGACCGGGTGCTGAGCAAGGAGCAGATTCTGACAAAGGTCTGGGGCTACGATTCCAACGCGGTGGAAAATCACGTGGAGGTCTATGTGGGCTTTTTGCGCAAAAAGCTGGCCAGCATCGGCTCCAACGTGAAGATTGAGGCAATCCGCCGTCTCGGCTACCATCTTGAGGCGGCGGATGAGGACAAAGCGTCATGCTGAAGCGGCTGCGAATCAAATTTGTCTGCATCAACATGGGCATTGTGCTCGCCATGCTGGTGGTAATTTTTGCCCTTGTCATCGGCACCACCCGGCAAAATCTGGCGCGGGAGAGCCTTGCCCTGATGCATTCCGCGCTGAACGAGCGCGGCCCCCGGAATCAGCGGCCGGTGTTCCGGGACCGGGATACCGACACCTCCCCGGAAACCCTGCCCCTCCCTTCGGCGCAGCCGGCGGAGATTCCGGCCGCGCCGCCGGAGGCCGACGGGGAGACAGGGACGGAACCGCCCGAGCCGCGGGAGCTCTTTGATATGTTTCTGCCCTATATTCTGCTGCGTCTGACACCCGAGGGAACGCTGGAGGGTTATGAGGGCTTTCTGAGTCCGGAATGGGAGGCGCAGAGCACAGAGCGCCTTGCGCTTCTGGCCGCGGAGGCCATGGCCCAGTCTGAGGACGCCGGAATTCTCAACAGCTGGAATCTCCGCTATCTGCGGGAGACCACCCCCATGGGCACCCGGATCGTGTTTGTGGACAGGACCAATGAGAACAGCACCCTGAAGGGTCTGGTCCGCACCTCCCTGCTCATCGGCGCAGCCAGCCTGGCAGCCTTTTTCTGCATCAGCCTGCTGTTGGCCCGCTGGGCGGTAAAGCCCGTGGAAGCGGCCTGGCAGCAGCAAAAGCAATTTGTCTCCGATGCCTCTCACGAGCTGAAAACCCCGCTGACCGTCATCATGACAAACGCGGAGCTGCTGCAAAGCCCGGACTATGACGCAGAAACCCGCCGGCGCTTTGCCGAAAACGTGCTGACCATGGCCCGTCAGATGCGGGGGCTGGTGGAGGGTCTGCTGGAGCTGGCGCGGGTGGACAACGGCGCGGTGGAGACCGCAGCTGCGGAGCTGGAGCTCTCCCGCCTCCTGGAGGACGCAGCCCTGCCCTTCGAGCCGGTCCTGTTTGAAAAGGGGCATACGCTGCGCTGCGAGATCGCTCCCGGCATCCGTGTCTGCGGCAGCGAGAGCCATCTGCGCCAGGCGGCGGAGATTTTGCTGGACAACGCCGGGAAATACGCCGCCCCGGGCGCGGAGATCCGCCTCAGCCTCCGGCGCAGCGGCCGCAGCGCCCTGCTTTGCGTGGCAAACCCGGGCGAGCCCATTGCGGCGGAGGAGCTGGGCCGCCTCTTTGAACGCTTTTACCGGGCGGACAAATCCCGCAGCCGGGACGGCAGCTACGGTCTCGGCCTCTCGATCGCGCAAAAAATCGCGGAGAGCCACCACGGCCGGATCTGGGCGGAGAGCGAGGGCGGAGAAAACCGGTTTTATGTGTCGCTCCCGGCGCTGTGACAGTCCTCCGAACACCGCCCGGGGCGCGAAAAATGCGGCAGCATGAACAGGAGGTATCATCATGCGAAAAAGCTCCGGTTCGGCAAAGAACCGGTGCTTTTTCCCGCCGGGGCGCTGCGCACACAGCACAAATCCCACCCCCGTTCAGTCGGGGGTGGGATTTTTTTGCTTTTCCCGCTCTACTTCACGATATACGGGTCGCGGTAGAGGAAGGTCACGGTCATCGCACGGGTGCACAGACCGTTGGGATTGAACCTGGGCGCCAGCGGATCCGCGGAGGCGCCGTTGGTAATCCCGCAGCGGACAGCCCAGTTCACCGCGTCCTCATAGTAGGCTCCCGCCGGTACATCCGTAAACCGGTTCGCCTCCGCCGGACTCCGGTCTGACATGCGGTAGAGGAAGGTGACCATCTCCGCGCGCGTCACCGCGCGGTCCGGGGTGAAGGTTGTGCCGTCTCCGGTGCCTGTTGTAATCCCGTTCTCCACTGCCCAGAGGACTGCCCTGTAATAGTACTGGTTTGCGTTCAGGTCAGAGAAGGGATTGTTCAGGCTCGCCGGCTGCGGGCTGCCCGCGGCCCTCCACAGGAAGGTAACCGCCATGGCTCTGGTGCAGCTCTCGTCGGGTCTGAAGACCGTTCCGTCGCCGCTGCCCATGGTGACGCCCTTCTCCACGGCCCAGCTCACCGCGTCGTAGTAATACTGGTCCCGGGCCACATCGCGGAACTGGGTTCCGGAGGTCTCGTCCTCCCGCGGGAGGAGCACAACCGTTGACGGATAGGCTGCGGTAAAGCTCAGGTAGCTGCCCTCCACAGAGGCCGGCAGCTCCTCCAGAGCGCCGTCGGTGCTCAGAGCATAGGCCGCGTAACCGCCTGCGGCGCTGCCCGGCGCCGGCTTCACGGGGACGGTCACCTCCACCGCGCCGTCAAATTGCGTCAGACTCTGCCCGGTCTTGCTGAGGCCCAGTGTATAGATGCCTCCCACGCTCCGTCCGCTCAGGCTGCTGCGCTGGGCCGCGGTCAGATTGCCGGACCCCATCTCCCTCAGCCGGATCTGGATGCTGCCCGAGGAGCTCTGGGTCTTCAGCTGCTCCATCACGGCGACATCCAGGGCAATGGTGCCCAGCTTTGTCCGGATGCCGAGGCTGTCGCCGGCGATCTCCCGCTTCTGGAAGGAGCGGACTACCGTGTTGAAGGTGCCGGTCGGGACGGTGACCGTCTCAATCGCTCCGATGTCGCTCAGGTCGATCAGAACACGCTCCGCGGACTTTCCGGAGTCCATGACGCGCTTGAGCTTATCCTCCGTGATGGCGGAGAGCGTCGCGTCAGAGCCGCTGATGACCGCAGTGACCGAGGCGCTGCCGGAGCTGCCGGTCATCTTGACAGACTTGGTATTCGAGCTGCCGCCGGAGCCGCTGGATACGGCCGCCGGGGCGGAGGGCGCATAGGTAATCGCGTAGGTGGAGAAGCGGTTGGTGTAGATATAGATGCGGTTGAGCGTGCGGTCCAGATAGTAGTGATTGTCCTGGAACTGTGACTTGCTGCTGTAGGGGCTGGACAGCGCAACCATGGCGGAGGCGACATTGTTGTGGTAGCGGTAGACGCCGAAGCTGCTCCGTCCCGTGATCTGGAAGGGGATAATCAGCTCTGCGACACGGCTGGTTTCCATCAGCGGCTGGCTCGTATTGTCGCTGGCCCGTGTCTTTGTCACAGTGAAGTCGAGATATTCCACCTCAGAGGCTGCGGAGGCCGCGGAACCGCTCTTTTCCTTTATGACCTCCTGGATCTCGTCGGCGCCGTCGGCGCTGGTCTCGTCCTTCTTTTCCACGGCCATCGTGACCGTGACGCCGCTGCCGCCCTCCTCCGCGTTGTCCTTCGCAATGTCCTCCAGGGCGCCTACCATCACGGCAGGAGCATCCCCGCCGACCTCCAGCTCGGAGCTGACCTTTTCCGCCGGGAGGGTCAGGGAGTTGGCTGCGGAGTTGTTCCGCGAAACCTCCGCCAAAACGGTCGTCTTCTGAGAAAATCCGCCCAGCGTGCGCTCCGCCACGATGTTATAGGTCCCCGCGCGGACACCCTCAAAGCTGAAGGTTCCGTCCGCATTGGTATACCGCGTGGCAAAGATTTGATTGCCGCGCTGCAGCGTTACGGTGCAGCTTGCAATCGGGTCTCTGTTCTCCTCCCGGACCGTTCCGCTGACCTGATAGGTGTTTTCCACCCAGACGGCATAGAGGGTGACGGTGCCGCCGGCAGCCAGATTGGAGACCGTCTGATTGTTGGAGTAAACCGCCTCGCCGCTGCCGGTCAGTGACCAGCCGGAGAAGACGTAGCCGCTGCGGCTGAAGCTGTTGCTCCGGAGCGTTTGGGCTGTGCCGAAGGCAAAGCTCTGGTCCTCCATACTGCCGCTGCCGCCGTTGGCGTTGAATTTCACGGTGTACGGGTTGCCGCTCCACTGGGCGTACAGTACGGTATTGTCCAGAATCTCAAAGCCCAGTGCGCCGGAGGCATAGGCCGTGCCCGTGCCGTCGGAGGCCGTATTCCAGCCGTTGAACACATATCCGCTGCGGCTCAGCCCCGCGCCGGAGGCGACTGTGTCCGTAATCGCCCCGATGCTGTAGGCCCTGGCTGCGGGGGCAGTCCCGCGGCCGCCGTTGACATCATAGCTGAGCACAACATCGTCGGGCGTGGTCAGCGCTGCGGAAACGGGATTGGAGGCCAGATGGTTCTGGTCGGCCTTCGCCCGCAGATACACGGTGTAGGTGGTTCCTGCGCTCAGACCGACGGTATCAAATTTCCCGCCGGTGAGTCTGGGCAGGGGAACCCAGTCGTCCTCCCCCGGGAGGTAGCCGCTGGTGATCGCATACTCATAGGCCGTATTGGTCTTGCCCGAGGGCAGACTGACGGTCACCTGATAGCTGGTGCCCTGGGAGGGCAGAATGCCGGCTTTCAGGTCGGGCCACTGCACGGGTGTGACCGTGAGTATCTCGCGGTCGGACTTTTGTCCGCTGCTCTCCGCCCACACATACCAGGTGCCCGCATTCAGCACCTTCCTCGCGGTCCAGGTTCCCGTTGCCGCGCCGGAGGGCGTAGAGCTGTAGTAGAAGCGCGCGTTGTCATGATCCGACGTGACCGACGGATAGGAGCCGTATTCCACGGTCGCGGGGTCCAGATAGACGGAGACCGGGTTGGGAATCGTTTCATACTCCGCCGTCAGCGTCACGGCCCGGGCCGGCATGTTGAAGCTTGCGGTGGCAGAGTATTCGCTGCCGCTGGTGAAGCCCAAATCGCCCATGCCCCGCCACTGCTTAAACTGGCTTCCGCTCGGGGGCTCATTTGCGGTAATCGTCACCTCCGCGCCCACGGAATAGGTGCCACCGCCGGTGCCGTTGTTCACCGTCACGGTGTAGCTTCCGGAGGGTGCGGCCGCGCTTTCATACTCCGCCGTCAGCGTCACGGCCCGGGCCGGCATGTTGAAGGTGATGCTGGCCGCGGTGGCGCTGCCGGCGGTGAAGCTCAGTCCGTCGGTGCCGGTCCACTGCTTAAATTGCTGCCCGCTGGGCGCTGCGTCCGCGCTCACCGTCACCTCCGCGCCCTCGGCGTAGCTGCCCCCGCCCGTGCCGTTGGTCACGGTCAGGGTGTAGACACCGAGAATCCGGTATTGCACGGACGCTGTGGCATCACCCAGCGTAATGCTGGCAGTGTACACTCCGGGCTCTGTCGGGGCAGCGCTCAGGACCGTCCCGTCCTGCTGATATACAATCGCAGGATTTGCGACTCCGTCAATGCCGCCGGACAGGGTTGCCTCGGCGCTGCCGGCACCTCCGGAAACCTGCAGCGTGGGTGCGGCGATGGTCAGGGTGGCAGTCGCCGGTGTGCCGTGGCCGCCGTCTGTGTCTGCACAGGTGGCAGTGATGGTTGCCTCGCTGGCAGCATAACTCCAGCTGTGTACATGGCTGGTGGTGCTGATCTCGGCGCCCGCGCTGGCCGGGGACGCGTTGTAATTGGCATCCGCCGCTGTGCGCTGATAGAAGGTATAGGCTGTCTGCATGGCAAGCCCGGTGCTGAAGGTGGGGCTGGTCTGCCATTCGCCGTCCCCGCACTTATATTCCCCGTTGGGAATGGCGTTCAGCGTCACGCTGTTGATGCTGACGCTGGCCGCTGTCGGCGCAGCCGGTGCGGTCTGGTCGGCCTTTGCAATGCTGTAGGTCGTTCTGGCGCTTGACGGCAGGGTGTAGTTGCTGTTGGAGAGCCCTGTCGCCGTCGCGGTCAGATTCTCTCCCGCGCCGCTCTGTCCTCCGCTGACCGTGACCATGCAGGTGTCCCCGTCTATGAGGTTTCCTGCCTCCGCCGTGGGTGCCTGGACTTCTCCGTTATAGGTCAGCGCCGTGTTCGTCCAGCTCAGTGTGACCTCCCGCGGCGCAATGCTGTAGGTCGTGCTCGCGCTTGACGGCAGCTTGTAGTTGCTGTTGGAGAGGTTTCTGACCTCGGCAGCCAGATTTTCTCCTGCATAATTCACTCCGCCGGCAATCTCAAACGTGCACTCGTCTCCGCTGATGAGGTTCGTGATCGTCGCCGTGGGTGTCTGGTATGTCCCGTTGTAGGTCAGCGCCGTGTTCGTCCAGCTCAGTGCGGCCTCCCGCGGGCTGACCGTCACCGTCGCGGACCCTGCCGCAGGTTCGCGGCCCTCCGCCGTGACCTGATAGTATACCGTAAGCGGACTGTCGCTGACGTTCGTGATCGCCGGGCTGGTGTCCAGGGTATAGGCACCTGCTTCCGTGCCGTATTTCACGGTCGCGCCGGTCTCCGGAACGGTGACAAGCACGGTGATGCCGTGGGGCTGGCCGTCGTAGGTCACGCTGACGTTCTCCGCAGTCACGGCAATCGACGGCGCGTCCGTAATGGAAAACTCCACCGCGGGGAGGCTGGCGGGATTGAGCGAATAGCTCGGATTGGAGAGCCCTGTGGCCGTGGCTCTGTACCTGCCGGTTTCCGTCGCCGTCTCGCCTGCGGCCATGGCCGCAAACGCGCCGGCGGCGCTGTCCCATTTTTCCAGCGTCAAAATCACGTCGCAGCTGTCGCCTTCGGCAATGCCGGTGGCACTGGCGGCGGGAGAATGGGCTTCTCCGTCATAGACAAAGGTGTTCGCGCCCCAGCTGACGCCGGCATAGATCGTCACGGAGGCAGAGCCGGTTCTGGGCGTATAGCCCTCCTTTGTCACCTGATAGTCCACCGCGTAGCTTCCGGCATTGGTAAAGGCGGGATTGGTCTCGGTGAATGCCTCCGCGCCCTGTCGGTACTGCACCGTCGCGCCGGAGGCCGGGTCAGTGACAAGCACGGTGATGCTGTGGGGCTGGCCGTCATAATCGCCCGTGTAGGACTGCGCCTGCGCGGTGATAGGCGCCAGAATGCTGGCGGTTGCGGTGGTCTGCTGGCCGGTCTCGGCCAGGACGTAGTTCTTTCTTGAAAGTCCGGTAAGCGCCAGATTGCTGATGTTTACGGTCTTGTTCACACCGGCCGCGGCGTCTTCAAACTCTCCGCTCGCCGTAGCGGAAAGCGTACTCGTGGAAAGCATCCCCTCAATCACCATTTCGGAATAATCCAGGGTTGCGCCGGTGTTCCCGTCGTACTCCTTGTCCAAGGCTTTGATCCCGGACACCGTCACGGGCCTTTGCGCAATGATAACCGTCTCGGTTCCGTTGACGTAATTTGAATTCCACGTTCCGGCTTCGCCCTGATAGACACGGTAGTACACGGTATACTCGCCCGCGGAGGTGAAGGTCGGGTTTGTTGCCTCCAGGGTGGCCGATGTGCTCGCGGCCGCTGCCGCGTCCGTGGTATATCTGACCGTGTAGGTATTGCCGTCCTCGGGAGGGGTAACTGTGATTTTATGAGATCTCCCGTCGTATTCGCCGGTATAACCCGCGCTGCTTACCTCGAATTTTGCTCCCGTGATGGTCGCTGTGCACGTCCTCTGACTGCTTACCAAGTCCGCCGTATAGTTGGCCGAGGACAGGGTAATTCCGGTGATGTTGACGGTTTTGGCCTCTCCAGCCGCCGCGGATTCAAAAGCGCCCTCCACGGCGCTTACCGACAGAGTGTCTCCGGAGATCACGCCGTCAATCTCCGCTTCGGAGAAGACAAAGGCTGCGTCTGTGTTGCCGTCATACTCCTTATCCTTTGCCGTGATGCCGGTGACCGTCACAGGCTTCGGAAGGATGGACGCCGTCGTGGTTGTCGTGCTTCCGCTGCTGGCAATCCTGTAGTTTCCCGCCTCCGCGCCTGTAAGGGTGGGGCTGTTCACGTTCACCTGTATCCCTGTCCCGGCGCCCTTGCTGTAAAAGGTACTGGTTGTCGAGGCAATCGACAGATCATCCCCGTCGATGACTCCGGTAAGGACTGCCTTGGCCGGGTCGAGTGTGGCAGCAGTGGTACCGTCATAAATTTTGTCCTCCCCCGCGGTCCACTTATAGGTCACCTCTTTTTGCGTAATCGAGCCGGTTGCCGTTTTCTGCGATTTTTCCCGGTCCACCGTATAGTTCGCGGCGGTCTTGCCGTTATAGGTAAGGACAAAATCGGAAATGGTCACTGTCTTGCCTGTGCCCGCATTTTTGCTGTCATAGCTTCCGACCGCAGTGGCGGTAATCGACTGAGAGCTGACCCCTTGCAGCGTTATGGAGCTGAACGTCGCCGCGGTGGTGCCGTCATAGGCTTTGGAATTTACGGTCAGTCCCGTCACCGTCAGCACATAGGGCGTGATGGTCACGGTCTGCTCCCCGGTGAAGGTCTCATAGCCGGCTTTTTCCACCTTGTACTTGACGATATATGTCCCCGCATTGGTGAATGTCGGATTGGTAGACGACCAGTCGGCATACGTTCCGTCGCCATTTGGCTTGCTGTATGTAATTGTCGGGGACGGGATTGCAGCGCCTGTCTCCGTTTTCACCGAAACGGTAATCTTATGTGATGTATTGTCATAGACGCCGTTATACGGCTCGGCCGTCACTGCCATGGGCAGCACCTTGATGGCGGCCGTGGTAGACGTCTGGGTCTTCGTGCTGTCAGGCGCCTCCGCA
>CAJOPB010000003.1 GCA_905236305.1 uncultured Oscillospiraceae bacterium
CCGACGCGGATATTCCCGCGGAGAAAAGGGTGCACTTTGTGGCGCTGATGCTGGAGGCCTACAACGACTTCTCCCTTTACGGCGAGCTGTTTCCCTTTGCCCGGGACCCCTACGCCTTTTTTCACGCGCTGCAGCGCCAGAGCTATCACGGGCCTCTGGTGACCAACGTCTTTTCCGCCGGCACCATCAACACCGAGCGCAGCTTTCTCACCGGCGCTACAAAGATGTTTGACTACCGGGCCGCCGCCTGGTCCTATGTGCGCTATTTTAACCGTCAGGGCTATCGCAGCATCTTCTGCCATCCGGGCTACAGCTGGTTTTACGACCGGGAAAACGTAATGGACTATCTGGGCTTTGACCAGCTCTATTTTTATGAAAACCGCTTCAGCTGGATGCCGGAGGACTGGGACGCCATTATGGATGACGCGGTCTTCTTTCCCGAGCTCACCGCCATCTTCGACGCTGAGGCCGCCCGGGCGGAGGGGCCTCTTTTCCAGTTTGCCGTCAGCTTTCAGAACCACTCTCCCTACGAAGCCTCCTTTCTGCTGGACCCGGAGCACGAATACATCCCCCAGGGGAATCTGAGCTGGGAGAGCTACTGCATTTTGAACAACTATTTCCGGGGCATCCGCGCCACCGATGACGCACTGCAGCAGCTGGTCTCCTACTTCGCCCTCAGCGGCGAGCCGGTGGTGCTGGTGCTCTTTGGCGACCACAAGCCCTGGCTGGGGGACGCCCAGAGCGTCTACCGGGAGCTGGGTATCGACTTGAGCCAGCGCACGGAGGAGAGCTTTTATAACTATTACACCACCCAGTACACCGTCTGGGCCAACGACGCGGCCAGGGCAGCGCTGGGCTTTGGCCTTGAAGGCGAGGGCGAGGCCCTCTCCCCCTGCTTTCTGATGACCCGGATCTTTGATCTCTGCGGCTTTGACGGTCCGGGCTTTATGCAGGCGGAGCGGGAGCTGCTGCAGCGCGTCACCGTGGTCAACGACGCGGGACGCTATGTGGAAAACGGCGTGCTGACCGACACCCTGTCGCCCCAGGCACAGGAGCTGCTGGACCGTTTGCGCAGGATGCAGTATTACTGCGCGCGGGACTGGGCAAAGGAGGCGGATATACCGTGAGGCAGGAGGAGGAACGTCTGCCCGGCGCCGCGGACCCGGAGGAGGCGCGGCGGGAGAGCAGCGGAGAATATCTGTTCCGGGTGCTGCGGCCTGCGGGAGCCGTGCTGGTGTTGGTGCTGATGGTGCTGTTTCTGCTGATCTGCTTCACCCATCGCAGCGACCCGGTACGGGACTATATACCGGCCCACACGCCGGAGTATTACACGACCCACATTCCCGCCCTGGAGGCGGAGCTCCGGCAAAACCTGCTGCGGTATCTGCCGGAGTGTACGCTGCGCGCAGAGGAGGACCGGCTGTATGTCACCGCCGCCCCCGCCGTGCTGGAAAATCTGCGGGAATCCCTGACCGGTCTCTTTGGGGAGGCGCCCTTCGTCTTCTCCGAGACGCGGGCTCAGGCTGATGAATAGGAGGAAAAAAACATGGCGAAACGACGCTGGGGGGACCGGAAGGACGGAGTTCTTCTCCGCAACCTGGACGGCATACACTTTATCACACCCATTATCTATCCCAACCGCTGCGACAATGAGGCCTTTCTTTCCGAGCGTATTGACCTGACCAACATCGACGACTATCTGGAACAGCGAAACGCATCAGGGCCGGAGTATAAATACAACCTGTTTCAGATCATCGTCACCACCGTGCTGAAAACGGTCACGCTCCGGCCAAAGCTGAACCGCTTTATCGCCAACCGCAACACCTATCAGCGCAACGAGGTCTCCTGCTCCTTCGTGGTGAAAAAGCAGTTTTCCGACAGCGGCGCCGAGGCCCTGGCCTTTATCCACGCCAAGGACAGCGACACCCTGGACACCGTGCATGACGAGATCTATCGCCAGATCACCTCCCGCCGGGGCGAGGACAGCAACAGCGAGGACCGCTCCACGGACAATATGGACATGTTCAACCGGATGCCCCGGTTTCTGGGCAAGGCCATCGTCCGGTTTATCTGCTTTCTGGACCGGCACGGCTGGGTACCGGCGGACCTGGTGGCCACGGACCCCTATTATTCCTCCGCGGTGCTGACCAACCTGGGCTCCATCGGCCTCCATGCCGGCTATCACCATCTGACCAACTGGGGCACCAATTCCCTGTTTATCATCATCGGCGAGCGAAAAAAACGGCCCTACTATGACGATGAGGGCAACGTGACCATGCGGGACAGCGTGGACATCGGACTGACCGTGGACGAGCGCATCGCCGACGGATATTATTGCTCCAAATCCATCCGTCTGCTGAAAAAGCTCATGGACCATCCGGAGCTGCTGGAGAAGCCCCTGAGCGAGGAAGTTGAATATTGACAGGAGGCAGCCATATGACTGAGCTTATGGAAACGCAGATCACCGCAAAAACCCCCTGGGCTCCCTATATGGGGGATGTGCCCATGCACCTGGAGTATTTTGAGGGCAGCATGTTTGACGGCGTCAGGCGCATCGCGGAACGCTATCCCAGCAATATTGCCTTTGACTTCATGGGCAAGTCCACCACCTATCGGGAGCTGGTGCGAAATGTGGAGCTCTGCGCCCGGGGCCTCAAAACCCTGGGCATCCGCGCCGGGGACCGGGTCACCATCGCCATGCCCAACTGCCCCCAGGGTATCTATATGTTTTACGCCGTAAATCTGGTGGGGGGCATTGCCAGCATGATCCATCCCCTCTCGGCGGAAAAGGAGATTGAAAACTATCTCAACGTCAGCCACAGCGTCACCGCCATCACCCTCGACCAGTTCTACCACAAATTTGAGAGCATCCGTCAGAACACCGGCGTGGTCAACATCATCATCGCCAGCATCAAGGACGCCCTCAGCAGGCCGGTGCGGGCCGGGTATATGCTCACCGAGGGGCGCAAAATTCAGAAGATTCCCGCCGGCGCCCCCGTGATCCGCTGGAAGGATTTTCTGCGGCTCGGCCGGGCCTGCTCCTGGAACTACGCCGTGGAGCGCACCGGAGACGACCCGGCTGTGGTGCTCTATTCCGGCGGCACCACCGGCACCAGCAAGGGCATTGTGCTGACCAA
>CAJOPB010000004.1 GCA_905236305.1 uncultured Oscillospiraceae bacterium
GGCGGAGGAGCGGGGAATCCTGGGCGAGCGCGTCCTGGGGACGGACCGAAGGCTGCGCCTCAGCGTGGTCCGGGGCGGCGGCGCCTTTGTCTGCGGCGAATCCACGGCGCTGATGCAGTCCATCGAGGGCAAGGTGGGCGAGCCGCGGGCAAAATACATCCGCTCCGTGCAGCGGGGCCTCTGGGACCACCCCACGGTGCTGAACAACGTGGAAACCCTGGCTAGCGTGCCCTACATCATTGCCAACAGTGGGGCACATTACGCCTCCATCGGCACGGAGGGCAGCAAAGGCACCAAGGTCTTTGCCATGGTGGGCAAGGTAAAGCGGACCGGCCTGGTGGAGGTCCCCATGGGGGCGACGCTGCGGGAGCTGATCTTTGATATCGGCGGCGGCGTGCAGGGCGGACGCCCCTTCAATGCAGTGCAGACCGGCGGCCCCTCCGGCGGCTGCATTCCGGAGAGCCTGCTGGATCTGCCGGTGGATTTCGATACCCTCAAGGAATACGGGGCCATGATGGGCTCCGGCGGCATGATCGTCATGGACGACCGCAGCTGCATGGTGGAGGTTGCCCGCTATTACGTCAAT
Organism: uncultured Oscillospiraceae bacterium; assembly: GCA_905236305.1. Lineage (GTDB taxonomy): Bacteria > Bacillota > Clostridia > Oscillospirales > Oscillospiraceae > RGIG7114. The sequence goes on from CAJOPB010000004.1 coordinate 587, forward strand.
TTCCTCTGCGGCGAGAGCTGCGGAAAATGTACGCCCTGCCGGGAGGGCCTGCGCCAGATGCTGGCGATTCTGACGGATATCTGCGAGGGACGGGGGAAAATCGAGGATTTGGAGCTTCTGGAAGCCTTGGGCGAGACCATGCAGGACAGCTCCCTCTGCGCCTTGGGAAAATCCGCGCCCAACCCCGTTCTGACCACCCTGAAGTACTTCCGGGAGGAGTACGAGGCCCACATTCTGGAGCATCGCTGTCCCGCCGGCGTCTGCACAAGGTTGACCAGCTTTGCGATCGACCCGGAGACCTGCCGCGGATGCACCGCCTGTGCCAGGGCCTGTCCGGCGGGTGCGGTCTCCGGCACGGCCCGGCAGCCGCATTCCATCGACAAGAGCAAATGTATCGCCTGCGGCAGCTGCCGGGAGGCCTGCCGCTTCGGCGCAGTGTTGACAATGGGGAGGGATGCTTAAATGACCATTACGATCAACGGCGTCCCCTGTGAATGCGAAAAAGGGGAGTATCTTCTGCAGGTTGCCCGCCGCAACGGGATCATCATTCCCACCCTCTGCCACCACGAGGCCGTGGCAGGGCAGGGCTGCTGTCGAGTGTGTATTGTGGAGCTGGTGGAGCACGGCAAGGGCCGGATCGTGGTTTCCTGTGTATTTCCGGTGGAACGGGAATGCGAGGTATTCACCAACAGCGAGAAGGTCCGCCGCCAGCGGGGCATGATCCTGCGTCTGCTGCAGATGCGTGCCCCCGAAAGTCCGGAGATCCGGGGCCTGTGCCAGATCTACGGCGCGCCGGAGGTGGAGCGGTTTGTCCGCGCCAGCGGCGGAAAGTGCGTGATGTGCGGCCTTTGCGTCAAGGCCTGCGCCGAGCTGTCCGTGGGCGCCATCAGCACCGTGAGCCGCGGCGTGACAAAAGAGATTGCCACGCCCTACCATGAGCCCAGCAGCGTCTGCGTCGGCTGCGGCAGCTGCGCCGCTGTCTGTCCCACCCGGGCCATTGAACTGACGGAGACGGAGACAGAGCGCACCATCTGGGGCAAGACCTTCCGTCTGCTGCGCTGCGCAAGCTGCGGCGCGCCCATTGGCACGGAGGAGGAGATCCGCCTCGCGGAGGAGCGGTCCGGTCAGGAGCCGGACGGTCTGTGCCGCGACTGCAGGAAAAAACGCATGGCCCTGGTATTTGCACAGACCTACGGCGAAGCGTGACAAAACAAATCCCCCGCCGGGAACGGATTGACAAACATCCGTTCCCGGCGTAAAATGTGAAAACCGGCCCTCATCTAAAACAGAATACATTTGAAAAGCGGTGGACGAGCCTCTTTCCAAAGACTTAGCCTGCGCACAGAGCGAACTTCCTCTGCGCGCGGGTCGGTTTGGATAGGGCTTGTTTTTATTTCATACGATTGTTGGAGGAAAAAGAACATGAAACGAACCTTTGCATGGATCCTCGCCGCGGCGCTGACCCTGGCCCTGCTGGCGGGATGCGGTACACAGACCACGCCTCCCGCTGCCACGGAGCCTCCCGCCGCCACCCAGCAGCCGGCAGCTGCCGAAACGCCCGCCCCGGAGCCGGAGCCCGAAGTCACGCCGGAGCCGGAGTCCGAAGCGCCAGCTTCCACGGTGAACACGGTCATTCTGAAGGAAGCGGACAGCGCGATGATCAACACCTACACCCTCCTTGCGGTCAACCCTGAAGCCCCCTTCACGGATGCCGACGGCAACGCCGTATCCGATGTGTCCATCAACACCGCCGGGGCCCAGGCGCTGATCGACTGGCTGCTCTCCGACGAGGGACTGGATATGGCGGTGAACTACGGCCAGGCCGATTACGGCGACAGCCTGTTTTACCTGCTGGACGGCGCGCCGCACTACACCGGCGAGATCGAACCGGCCACGCCGGAGACCGCCACCATTCGCCTGTCCACCACCACCTCTGTCAACGACTCCGGTCTGCTGGGGAACCTGCTGCCTGTGTTTGAGGAGGAATACGGCTATACCGTGGAGATCCAGTCCGCCGGAACCGGCAAGGCCATCGCCGCCGCCAAGTACGGCAATGCGGACCTGATCCTTGTCCACGCCAAGAGCCAGGAGGAGGCCTTTGTGGCGGACGGCTTTGCCTATGTCCTTCCGGGCTTCGAGAGTGAGCGCCTGAGCTTCCTTTACAATTTCTTCGTGCTCTGCGGCCCCTCCGAGGACCCCGCGGGCGTGGCTTCAAGCGAGAGCGTCCTTGACGCCTTCGCCGCCATTGCCGACGGCAAATATACCTTCATCTCCCGGGGAGACGGCTCCGGTACCCACACCAAGGAGTTGTCCCTGTGGCCGGAGGCGCTGGGCATCACTGCGGAACCTGAGAGCTTTGCGGACTACACCGACTGGTACGTTTCCGCCAACGCTGGCATGGGCGCGTGCCTTGTGATGGCCGAGGAGATGGGAGCCTATATTCTGACGGATAAGGCCACCTTCCTGACCTTCCAGGTCAACGGAGGAATCATGAACTGAACCTTTTCAAATCATTCCCGCCGCTCCCGGCGGGAATGATTTGAAAAGAGAAAGGGGGAGAAAAGTTGCATACGGCACTTCAAAAAGCTCTGGAACTGATCCTGAATGGGGACCGGGAGCTGGGCAACATCTTACTTGTGACGGCAAGAATGAGCCTGTCCAGTTCCCTGATTGCCATGTTGATCGGGGTTCCCGCCGGCATCTTCCTCGGGGCGTTCCGGTTCCCGGGGCGGCAGATCTGGATCATCCTGAATCGGACGCTTATGGGGATGCCCCCTGTCGTATGCGGCCTGTTGCTTTACCTGCTGTTTTCCGGCGTAGGCCCTTTTGGAAAATGGAAAATGCTGTTTACCGTGCGAATCATGGTATTGGCGCAGGTCCTCCTGATCACACCGCTGGTCGTTGCGAATCTGGAGACCTATGTCGCGTCTGTCTCTCCCTCGGTCCGCGAGAGCGCCCGCGGCCTCGGGTTGGGGCGCGGGAAAACCTTTCTCCTGCTGGTCAACGAGTGTGTGTATCCGATTTTCTCCACCTATCTGCTCGCCTTTGCCCGGGCCATCGCGGAGGTGGGCGCGGTTTCCATGGTTGGTGGGGCCATCGCTTGGAAAACCAACGTCATGACCACGGCCATCATGCAATATACCAACCGGGGCAATTTTTCCCTGGGGATCGCTTTGGGGATGATTTTGATGGCGGTATCCCTTGCGGTGAACATCGTGGTCTCCCTGCTGCAAAGGAGGCTGAAATAGGTGACGATCAACGCCTGCACAAAAAGCTTCGGGCAGAACACCGTCCTGCGCTGCCCTGCCCTGAAGCTGGAGCCGGGATTGATTTATGCGGTGATCGGCGCCAACGGAAGCGGAAAATCCACCTTTGCGCGGCTGGCCTCCGGTACGCTCCCAGCAGATGGAAACATAAAGGCCGCCGGCAGCGGAGAGACGGTCCGCTATATGCCGCAAAAAAGCTATGCGTTTCGGATGCGCACCCTGTCCAACATCCTTCTGGGCGGCAAGGACAGGTCCAGAGCCGAGAAGCTGATGGATTCGCTGCGCCTCGATGGGCTTTCCGAACGCCGCGCCGGCGTATTGTCCGGCGGAGAAACGGCGAAAATGGCGCTGGCCCGTGTCCTGATGCAGCCCTGCGATGTACTGATCCTCGACGAGCCGACAGCCGCGATGGACATGGAATCCTCGGCCGTCAGCGAACAGCTCATTCTGGATTACCGGCAGGAGACGGGGTGCGCTGTGCTTCTGATCACCCACGATCTGCACCAGGCCAGACGTTTGGCGGATCAGGCGATCTTTTTCCATCAGGGGGAGCTGCTGGAAACCGGACCGGCGGAGCGGGTGCTTTTCCACCCGGACTGCGAGGCAACAGAACGTTTTTTGGATTTTTACGGTGGGGCATGAATTTGACAGGCTCATGTCGGATTGTTCGCCGGAATCTCAGAGCGATTGTGCTTCCGCTTTACCGGCTTATCATCTATCACAATTAGGATTAAGATAGAGTATAATTACACCTGAACTATTCACGGCATCACGAAACAGCGTGAGTAAAGGCAACAAATGGAATGGCAGTCAGAATAAACAAGGCGTAACACGCAAATGATGCAGCAATATCATGAGCGAAGGGCGCACTACCCCCTTGGATTGCGTGAGAGGTCATATCTGAC
>CAJOPB010000005.1 GCA_905236305.1 uncultured Oscillospiraceae bacterium
ACAAAATGCCAAAGTCTCCAAAAGCCCTTGATTCCCAAGGACTTTTGGAGACTTATACTCTCTGATGCTGTCAAACGCGGGAGTATACCCTCATTCGCAAAAGTTGGCAAGGAATTGTTCACACTTGTCCTTCATTTCCGCTGCAGTTTAGATATCCCCGGCGTCTGAACTGCAGCCTTTACCTGAGGTTTTTTGTCCTGCGCATGGACAAACGAATCGGACTGTGCTATAATCGTCGAAAAGATGTATGATCTGCAGAAAAAGGAATGACTGCTGCGGTAACCTCCACAGGTTGTCGCCGCGGCTGTTTTTTGCGGAAACTGGCAGCTTTCCGTCGGTGAACATACCGGCCGGGTGCGTGCAACAGGGAGGAATTGCCGATGGCGGTTTGGATGGTGGGCATCGACCACAACCGTGCGGAGCTGGACGTGAGGGGAAGATTCTCCTTTACCAAAAAGAAGATGGAGGCGGCATATGCGGCCTTTCAGGGGATGCCGGGTATCAGCGGCAGCGTGCTGTTGTCCACATGCAACCGAACAGAGTGGTGGATCAGTGTGACGGAGGATTCTTTTTCGCCGATCCAGACATTCTGTGCGCTGTTGGATGTGGAAGCAAAAGCGTTTCAACCCTATTTTGTGGAGCGCCGGGACGCGGCGGCGGTGGACCATTTGTTTCGTCTCGCGGCAGGTCTGGAATCCCGGATCGTAGGAGAGGACCAGATATTGACGCAGGTAGGGGACGCATTGCAGCTGGCAAGGTATTATTACGCCGCGGACCACACCCTGGAGGTGCTGTTTCGCCACGCTGTCACCGCGGCAAAGCGTGTAAAGACCGAGGTGCGTCTTTCAACGGCGGACAAAACCGTGATACATGCTGCCTTGCAGCAGCTTGCGGACCAGGGATTGGAGCTGCAAGGCCGGCCCTGCATGGTCATCGGAAACGGCATGATGGGAAGACTCTCTGCGCAGGCCCTGCTGGACCGCGGGGCGGACGTGACTGTCACCGTGCGGCAGTATACCAGCGGAGTGGTGGATATCCCCAGGGGCTGCCGGCGCATATTGTATGGAGAACGCTACGATTATCTGCCCCGCTGCACGCTGGTGGTCAGCGCCACCAGCAGCCCCAATTATACGCTCTGCCGCGATGCATTGGCAGCGCTGTCCATAGACCATCCCGTCTGTCTGGTGGATCTGGCGGTACCCCGGGATATTGAGAAGACAGCGGGCGAAGTACCCTTGTTTACCCTCTATGACATAGATGCATTTCAGATTGACCCCATGTCGGAGCACTTCCGCCAGGGCCTTGCGAGGGCGGAGGTGATACTGGAGGAGGAGAAGCAGGCCTTCTGGAGCTGGTATGAGGGGAGGGATCTCGTTGCCCGAATTCAGGGTATCAAGGATCGCGCTGCCTGCGACGTAGATGCCCGGCTGACACAGATCTATCGCGGAGTCCCCCTTCCGCCGGAGGGAAAGGCTGTGCTGGAACGGGAGGTGGAGGATGCCTCCCGGCGCATGATGAATCATCTTCTGTTCGGTATGAAGGCGCGGCTTCCCGAGAAGGCCTTTTCCGAATGTCTGGAGGCCATGGAAGCTGTTTTTACAAAATAAACCGGCCTGCCGGCTTGCACCGGCATCACATACAGGTTTTGAGTCAAGTATTTTATGAGGGGAGAAAAGAAATGGATCTATTGGTCAGACCGAGAAGACTGCGGGGCGGCGAGGTACTGCGAAAAATGGTAAGGGAGACACGGATGGACCCCTCTGCCCTGATCTATCCGCTGTTTTTTATGGACGGAGAGAACCGGGCGGAGGAGATCCCCTCTCTGCCGGGACAATACCGCTATACTGTAGACCGTGCGGCGCAGGCCATGGACACAGTGGCCGCAGCCGGTGTGCAGAGTGTGCTGCTGTTCGGCATCCCGGCGGAAAAGGACGCACGCGGGAGTCAGGCCTATGCCGCAGACGGTGTGGTGCAGCGGGCGCTGCGGAAGCTCAAGGCGGAGTTTCCGGAGATTTACTGTATCACCGATGTCTGTCTCTGTGAGTACACCTCCCACGGCCACTGCGGTATGCTCCGTGGCCGGGAGGTGGACAATGACCAAACCCTGGAGCTTTTGGCAGACACCGCACTGAGCCATGTACAGGCCGGCGCGGATATGGTGGCCCCTTCGGATATGATGGACGGCCGCATCCGCGCCATTCGGGAGAGGCTGGACGGCAGCGGATTTTTCACCGTGCCTATTATGTCCTATGCGGTGAAATATGCTTCTGCCTTTTACGGTCCCTTTCGGGAGGCCGCAGGCTCCGCCCCGGCTTTTGGAGACAGAAAAAGCTATCAAATGGATTATCACAACCGCCGCGAGGGGATAAAGGAAGCGCTTCTGGATGTGGATGAAGGGGCGGATATTCTGATGGTCAAGCCGGCCATGAGTTATTTGGACATGGTGCGGGAGGTCAAGGATGCAACAAACCTGCCGCTTGCCTCTTACAGCGTCAGCGGGGAGTACGCCATGGTCAAGGCCTCTGCGGGAAACGGATGGATTGACGAGGAGCGGATCGTATGTGAGATGGCTGCCTCCGCCTTCCGGGCAGGGACAGACCTTTATATCAGCTATTATGCCAGAGAGCTGGCGAAATTTATGCAGGAGGGGCGTATCGGATGAGAGCAAGCTCTGAGGAACTGTTCATACGGGCAAAACAGCATATCCCGGGAGGGGTAAACAGTCCGGTGCGGGCCTTTGGCAGCGTCGGAATGACACCCCGCTTTATCTCCCGGGCCGCAGGAAGCCGGGTCTGGGATGCAGAGGGACGGGAATACATAGATTTTGTCGGCTCCTGGGGGCCCATGATCCTCGGCCATGCCCATCCTGTGGTTGTAGAAGCGGTGGAAAAAGCCGCCCGGGACGGTCTGAGCTTTGGGGCGGCGACAGAGCGGGAGGTGGAGATGGCGGAAACGCTCTGTGCCATCGTACCCAATCTGGAAATGGTCCGGATGGTAAATTCCGGTACAGAGGCAGTGATGAGCGCCCTCCGGGCGGCCCGCGGCTTCACGGGCAGGGAAAAGGTGATCAAATTTGCCGGCTGTTACCACGGACACTGTGATTCCATGCTGGTGAAGGCCGGCTCAGGTCTGATGACCCAGGGAATTCCCGGCAGCGCAGGGGTGCCGGAGGGCTGCACACGGGACACGCTCTCCGCCGTCTTTAATGACCTGAAAAGTGCAGAGGCGATCTTTATGGCCAATCCCGGGCAGATTGCTGCGGTCATTGTCGAGCCGGTGGGTGCAAATATGGGCGTTGTGCCGCCGGCAGAGGGCTTTTTGGAAGGGCTCAGGCGGCTTTGTGATCAAAATGGCGCTCTTTTGATTTTTGATGAGGTTATCACCGGCTTCCGCCTCGCGCTGGGCGGCGCGCAGGAGTATTATGGCCTGCGGGCGGATCTGTGCACCTTTGGCAAAATTATCGGCGGCGGGATGCCCGTGGGGGCATACGGCGGCAGGAGAGACGTGATGGAGCAGGTGGCTCCGCTTGGGCCCGTGTATCAGGCCGGCACGCTGAGCGGAAATCCCGTGGCAATGGCCGCGGGACTGGCTCAGCTCGGCCTGCTGCGGGACACGCCGGATTTCTATACAAAGCTGAATGCCGCGGCCGATGCATTCTTCTCCGCGCTGGACAGCGCACTGACCCGGACCGGCGCTGCACACAGACTCAACCATGTCTGTTCTCTGGGCTGTGCTTTCTTCACTGAGGCTCCGGTGACAGATTACGCACATGCCCGGACCAGCGATACAAAGCGATATGCCGCCTGCTTCCGGCATTGCCTGGAACGGGGCGTCTATCTTGCGCCCTCTCAGTTCGAGGCTATGTTCCTCTCTGCTGCGCACACGCAGGAGGATTTGGAGCGCACCCTGGACGTGGTGCGGGAAATGCGCGTATGAACCGGGGCAGGATTGTGATTGGCAGCAGGGAGAGTGCTTTGGCGGTTGCTCAGGCGATGACGCTGGTTGCATATCTCCGGGATTCCCTGCCGGGCACGGAGGTCACGCTGCTGACCATGAAAACCACCGGAGACCGGATTTTGGACCGGACGCTGGACAAGGTGGGCGGCAAGGGACTGTTTGTCAAGGAGCTGGACGCGGCGCTGCGGGATGGCCGGGTGGACTTGACGGTCCACAGTCTGAAGGATATGCCCATGGAGACCCCGGAGGACCTGCCCCTGCTGGGCTTTTCCCGGCGGGAGGACCCCCGCGATGTTCTGGTGCTTCCGGCGTCGGCGGACCGGAAGGAACCGGATTTGACAAGGCCAATCGGCTCCGCCAGCCTGAGAAGGGCGCTGCAGCTGCCGAGACTCTATCCCGGCTGCACGGTGGAGCCGGTCCGGGGAAATCTCCAGACCCGGCTGCGGAAGCTGGATGAGGGAAACTACGGCGCTCTGGTGCTGGCGGCAGCAGGGCTGAAACGGCTGGGATTGGAAAAGCGTATCTGCCGCTTCTTTTCAGTTTCAGAGCTGATTCCTGCAGCCGGGCAGGGCATTCTGGCAGTCCAGGGCCGGGAGGGGGAGTGCTTTGACGTTCTGGAGGGATACTTTGACCCTTCCGCCGCTGCAGCCGCCCGGAGCGAGCGCGCCTTTACCGCCTGCCTCGGAGGCGGCTGCACCTCGCCCGTCTGCGCCCATGCCAGTCTGCAGCAGGACCGGCTGACGCTGCGGGGACTTTACTTTGCGGAGAGCACGGGCTGCTGGCGCGTGGGAGAATGCACCGGAAGCGCGGCAGATGCAGAGCGTCTGGGCGTTTCGTTGGCCCGGACGCTGCGGGAGGCTGCTGAGGCAGGGGAGGACACACAATGACGGGAAAGGTCTGGCTGGTGGGAGCCGGCCCGGGAGACATCGGCCTGCTGACGCTGCGCGGGAAGCAGGTTTTGGAGCGCTCTGAGGTGGTGGTATACGACGCGCTGGTGGGGGAGAGTATTTTAAGCCTGATCCCGGAGCGTGCCCAGTGTATTTTTGCCGGAAAGCGGGCAGGACATCACTATCTTTCTCAGGAGGAGACCAACCGCGTGCTCCTGGAAAAGGCCCTGGAGGGCCGGCAGGTGGTGCGGCTGAAGGGGGGTGACCCCTTTCTCTTTGGCCGGGGAGGAGAGGAGCTGGAGCTGCTTGCGGAAAACGGCATTCCCTTTGAGATTGTTCCGGGGGTGACCAGCGCGTTTGCGGTGCCGGCGTATAACGGCATTCCCGTGACCCATCGGGACTGCTGCTCCAGCGTTCACGTGGTCACCGGCCACAGGAGGGCGGCGCAAAGCTATGATATAGATTTTCAGGCTCTGGTTCGCACGGGGGGGACTCTGGTGTTTTTGATGGGCCTTGCCGCCATGGAGGACATCTGCCGCGGCCTTTTGGCGGCAGGGATGGACCCGGACATGCCTGCGGCCGTGCTGCAGCAGGGCACCACGGCGGGACAGCGGCGGGTGATAGCCACGCTGTCCACTTTGCAGGAGAAATCCGCAAACGCGGCCATAAAGCCTCCGGCCATTCTTCTTGTCGGTAGAGTCTGTACTCTGGCGGAGCGTTTTGGCTGGTATGAAAAACGCCCCCTTGCGGGGGTGAGAGTGCTTGTGACGCGGCCCAGAGAGTCCGCGTCGGCGCTTTCCGCGCTGCTTCGAGAGCGGGGAGCGGAGGTCTTGGAGCACCCCGCCATCGCCACCCGTCCGCTGGAGGACGGCGCCCTGGAGACACATCTCCGTCTGCTTACGGAGGGGAAATATGATTGGCTCGTATTTACCAGCCCTGCGGGGGTGCGGATCTTCTTTGAGGCGCTGATGGAGATTTCGGATGTGCGCTGCCTGGGAAAAATCCGGACAGCTGCCATCGGGCAGGGGACGGAAAAGGCACTGCGGCAATACGGGCTTCGGGCGGATTTCGTTCCCTCGGTCTATGACGCAAGGACCCTTGGAAGGGAGCTGGCGTCGGTCTGTGCGCCGGGCGACAGACTGCTGATCCCCCGGGCGGCTCAGGGCAGCCCGGAGCTTTTGGAAGGCCTGCGGAGCGGGAACGGTCTGCGCCTCACCGATCTTCCCACCTATGAGACCGTGGCCATTCCGCCCAGGTGTATTGATCTGCGCGGAGCCCTGGAGGGAGGAGCGCTTGACCTGGCCATCTTCACCAGTGCCTCCACGGTCCGCGCCTTTGTCGGGAGCGTAGGGGACATGGATTATCAAAAGGTCCGGGCGGTATGCATCGGCGGACAAACCAGAGCCGCCGCGGAGGCATATGGGATGCAAACCTGGACAGCGGAAAAAGCTACGCTGGAGGCTCTGGCGGACTGTGCAGAGCGGGCAGCGCGTGAAATCAAAGAGCAAGGAGAAAAGCAGATATGAAGGGAACTGCGTATGGAGTCGGGGTCGGGCCCGGAGATCCGGAGCTCATGACCGGAAAGGCAGTGCGTTTGATCCGGGAGAATGATGTGATTGCGGTCCCCGGGAAGGATGCACGTGCCTCTGTGGCCTATCGAATTGCGGTACAGGCTGTGCCTGAGCTGGCGGAGAAGGAGCTGGTGCCGGTGTACATGCCCATGATCAAAGACCGCTCGCGCATTGAAGCAGAGCACCGGGCGGGCGCCGCACTCCTGGAAACCTATCTGGATCAGGGGAAAAATGTGGTGTATCTGACCCTCGGCGATCCCACTATCTACTGCACCTTCAGTTATTTACAGCACATTCTGGAGGCAGACGGCTATTCGGTGGAGCTGGTCAGCGGCATTCCGTCCTTCTGTGCGGCTGCGGCCCGGCTGGGCCTGCCGCTGACGGAGTGGGACGAGCCGCTGCACGTGCTGCCCGGCGTTCACATGACCGGAGATGAATTGAATCAACAGGGAACTATGGTACTGATGAAATCCGCCAGCCATATGCAGGAGGTCAAAGCTCTCCTGCGAAAAAGCGGACGGAAGGCCGCGGCAGTGATAAACTGCGGTATGGACAGCGAACGGGTCTGCCGCAGTGTGGAGGAGATTCCGGATGACGCAGGGTACTTCTCTTTGATCATTGCCAAGCAGGGAAAGCTATGATTGAGCTTCACGGTCTGACCAAGCGCTTTGGCAGCTTTACCGCAGTAGACGGTCTGAGCCTGCGGATCGAGACCGGGGAATTTTTTGGATTGCTGGGTCCCAACGGGGCCGGAAAAACCACGACCATCAGTATGCTGTCCACGGTGCTTTTACCCTCGTCCGGCGAGATTCGGATCGACGGAAAGCTTTTGGACCGGAAGGCTGCGGCGGAAAAGCGCAAGCTCAGCGTCATTACCCAGGAGTATTCCATGCGGCAGGATATGACCATGGACGAGGTTATGGAGTATCAGGGCCGGCTTTATTTTATCCCGCGTAAAACCATCCGGGAGCGCTCGGAGGCCCTCCTGGAATTTGCAGGGCTGCGGGAGTACCGTGCGCGCACAGTGCGGCATCTTTCCGGGGGAATGAAGCGCAAGCTGATGATCTGCCGGGCGCTGCTCATCGAGCCGGAGATATTGCTGCTGGATGAGCCCACCGCGGGAATGGATGCGCTGTCCCGGCGCCAGATGTGGAACCTTCTGCGCCGGGTGAACGGGAGAGAGATGACCATTCTTCTGACCACACACTACATGGAGGAGGCGCAGGCCCTCTGTGACCGGGTGGCACTGGTGAATCAGGGCCGGCTGCAAAAGCTGGACAGTCCGGCGGCTTTGATTGCGGAGCTGGGGGCCTTTGCCGTGGATGAGAATGGGGTGACGGGAGTAAACACCCGTTTTTTTCACGACCGGGCCGACGCGATCGCTTATCTGGGAGAGGCAGGCAGTCAGGCGAGCCTGCGCGCGACCACACTGGAGGATGTGTTTGTGGACTGTGCAGGCAGAAAGCTCAGCCCCTGAGAGGAAGAAGGTATGGGAATTATTACAGTGCTGTGGGAAAAATGGGTTGAATTCCGCCGGGATTTTTTCAAAATTACGGTTGCAGCCATGATTTCTCCGCTGATGTACCTGATTGTCTTTGGCATGGGGATTCAGACCACCTCCCATGGGGAGCCCTATCTCCACTTTCTGATCCCCGGCATCGTGGCCATGGCCACGATGACCGGGAGCTTCAGCGCGATTGCCCAGAGCATGAGCGTGCAGAGGCTGTATGAAAAGGCGCTGGATCAGGTGATGGTATCTCCCACGCCGCTGTGGCAGTTCATTCTGGGACAGGTCATCGGCGGAAGCCTGCGGGGAATGTATGCCGGAGGGGTGATTTTGTTGCTGACCCTGCCAATCCGTTCAGGACTGACCTTCAATGCAGTTTCCCTGCTGGTCATGTTTCTCAACGGCACGGTGTTTGCCACTGCTGCGCTTGTATTGTCCTTCCTTGCAAAAAGCTATGCCGACGCGCCCCGTTTCAACAGCTATATCATTATGCCCATGTCTTTTTTATGCAATACCTTTTTTTCCACGGACCAAATGCCCGGCGGACTGCGCCAGTTTGTGGCTCTGCTGCCGCTCTCCCAGGCCAGCGCCATGATCCGGGCGATCGCAAACGGAGAGAAAGCCGGCGCCGCCGGCTTTGCCGTGCTGGGCGCCTACCTGCTGATACTCGGTTTGCTGGCAGTGTGGTTTATCTATCGCAAGAAAAATCTGTAGGAGGAGAGAACATGAGCAAGGCGCTTCTGGTGGTCAGCTTTGGCACCTCGGTGGCGGAGACCCGGGAAAAAACCATCACCGCAATTGAACGGGAGGTCCAGTCCGCTTTTCCGGAGCGTACATTTTATCGTGCATGGACCAGCGGTTATTTACGAAACAGACTGCGGGAGAAAGGGGAGCTGCTGGTTGACGCGCCGGCGGAGGCGCTGGAGCGGATGCTGCGGGAGGGGGTGACCGACCTGCTGGTTCAGCCCACGCACATGCTGCCCGGAAAGGAATTTAACGACGGCATCCTGAAGACGCTGGAGCAATGGAAGGGACACTTTGACTGGATCGCCCTGGGCGCTCCGCTGCTGGCGGAGCAGGGGGATGTGGAAACACTCGCCGATATTTTGGAGCAGATCTTTTCCTCGCTGGTGGGAGAGCGGAATTTGCTGGCCCTTATGGGACATGGCAGCAGCGCTTCTGTATGCAATCCTTATCTTCAGTTGGGTGAGCTTCTGGAGAAGAAGGGCCTTGGACGGTTTTGCGTCGGCACGGTAGAGCACTGTCCCGGCTTTGCGCCGGTGGTGCAGCGGGCGAAGCTGCTGCGGCCGGACAAGATATATCTGGCGCCGCTGATGGTTGTGGCCGGAGAACACGCCCTCCATGACCTGGCAGGCCGGACGGAGGATTCCTGGCGCTCCCGGCTGGAGCGCGAGGGCTTTCAGCAGATTGTTCCTCTGTTGAAAGGGCTTGGGGAATATCCTGCGCTGCGGGAGATGTACATTGCCCACGCCCGAAATGCCACCATCCTATGAGGCTTCATATTTGCGGCAGCCGCGTGTTCCGGCGGCTTGCGGCCATGGTTCTTCTCCTGCTTCTCTCCGCCCCGGCCTTATCTCCCGTCCTGGCCGCAGTGCCGGAGGAGGACAGCCTTCCGGAGCGGGTGGAGACCGCAAAGCAGGACATTCGCGCCCGGACAGTGGGGAAATACGGTATGACGCCCATCTACGGCAGGGATGTGGCTGAGGGACAATACCCAGTCCATGTGGATTCCAGCTCTCCCTATTTTCGGATTCTGGAGGCAGAGCTGGTGAAGTCGGAGCGGGGGATGGAGGCGCAGATTACGATCTCCAGTCTCAGTTATCTGTATATCTTTCCCGGTACTGCGGAGGAGGCGGAACGGGCAAGGCCGGAGGACTATATCCGGGTTGCCGAATCTGAGGGCCGCGGTGTATTCCACATTGCTGTGGAGGCGCTGAATACTGAAATTCCCTGTGCCGCTTTCAGCAAGCGGCGGAAGCAGTGGTATGACCGCAGCCTGGTCTTCTTTGCGGATTCTCTCCCGGAGAAGGCGCTCTCCTTTGCGCTGCCGGATTACGATGTCATCGAGGCTGCTATCCGCGCCTATGACACCGGTACTCCCTCAAGCAGCCAGGACCCTGGCCCGCAACGTATGCCGGAGCCGGTATCACTGGCGAGGTCCGACGGAGAGTATTCCATCGAGGTGACCCTTACCGGAGGAAGCGGACGAGCCAGTGTCAGTTCTCCCACGCTTTTGCGCGTGCAGGACGGAAAAGCCTATGCCCGTTTGCTGTGGAGCAGCCCCCATTACGACTATATGCTTTTGGAGGGCGCCCGCTACGAAAACAGGACGCTGGACGGAGGGAGCTCCTGCTTTGAAATTCCAATCACAGCAATGGATGTCCCGGTGCCTGTGATCGCGGACACGACCGCCATGGGCGATCCGGTGGAAATCGCGTATACCCTGACCTTCTACGCGGAAACCATCGGCGCAAAAGGACTGATCCCGCAGGAAGCGGCAAAAAAGGTGCTGCTGATTGCCCTCGCTGTCATCGTTGTGGGAGGCGTTTTGGACTTTCTCGCAAAGAGAAAGCGGAGGCAATAGGAGATGCGTATGGAGAAATATCCGTTTTTTCCACTGTTTGTAGACCTTTCCGCAAAAAAACTTCTGGTCGTTGGGGGCGGGAAAATCGCCCGGAGAAGAATTCGGGTGCTGTCAGATTTTACGCCGCGTCTGACGGTGATCGCTCCGGAGCTGGACCCGATGCTGGTTCCGCTGGAGAGGGAGGGGCGGTTGATTGTTCTGCGCCGGCGCTATGCCCCGGGGGACTCGGAGGGGGCGGCGCTGGTCTTTGCAGCCACCAACGACTCCGCGGTGAACGCTGCGGTGGCCGCTGAGTGCCGTCATCTGGGCATTCCGGTCAATGTCAGCAGCGACCGCGGATTGAGTGATTTTTATTTTCCCGGTATTGCCAGAAGGGACAATGTGGTCATAGGCGTTACTGCCAGCGGAGAGAACCACGCACAGGCAAAGCAGGTGACAGACCAGGTCCGGCTGTGGATGGAAGCTTCTCTCCCGCACGGCATCGCCGAAGGTGAATAGCAGCCGGCGCAATTCTTCAAGGCAGATACCGCTTGCGGTTTCCTTTGGATTCATGTATAATACGTGGGACTTTGGCAGGCAATATTGCCCTGTTTTCATTCGGAAGGCGGGATAAAAAGTGAAAGCGGCACGCCTGTCGGGCGGCCGCACAGGAAGGTGAGAAGATTGCAGCAGAGCAAAGGTAGAATCGTGGTCAAGGTGGGAACCAGCACCCTGACCCACGCCTCCGGGACCCTGGACCTGCGGAGCATGGAGCGGCTGGTGCGCACAATGGCGGATCTCAGCGGCCAGGGATATGAGCTGATTCTGGTGAGCTCAGGTGCCATTGCAGTGGGCAGTGCCAAGCTGGGGATGACGCAGCGGCCGGGGGAGCTGAGAATGAAGCAGGCTGTGGCTGCCGTAGGACAGTGCAGGATGATGCATATTTATGACAAATTGTTTTCGGAATATAACTGCACTACGGCACAGATTCTGCTGACAGGGGAGGACGTGGATATTCCCCGGCGGGCGGAGCACCTGCGGGCCACCTTTTCTGCGCTGTTGGAGATGGGGGTAATCCCGGTGGTGAACGAGAACGACTCCGTTTCCTCTGCGGAAATTGAGACCGGGAGCCACAAGGTACTGGGGGATAATGACACACTGTCCGCCATTGTGGCAGCGCTGTGCAGGGCGGAGCTTTTGGTGCTGCTCAGTGATATTGACGGGCTCTTTGATGCCGATCCCCGATCCCATCCGGAGGCAAGGCTGCTGCGGCGGGTGACAGAATTGACACCGGATATTTTGGAGATGGCAGGCGGAGCGGGTACCTGGCGGGGGACCGGAGGGATGCAGACCAAGCTTTCGGCCGCTGCCGTTGCCATGAAGGCAGGATGCGATATGGTGATCACAAACGGAAAACGCCCGGAGGACCTGTATGAAATTGTCGGAGGTGGGGAGCTCGGGACCCGTTTTGTGGCACAGAAGGGGGTAAGGAATCTATGATAAACCTGGTTACGCTGGGCAAGGCCGCAAAGGCGGCTGCGAGACAGCTGGCTCTGCTGGAAGCACCCCGGAAAAACGAGGCCCTGTATGCAATTGCCGAAGCGCTGGAACAGTGCGGGGAGGAATGGCTGGAGCAGAATGCGCTGGACCTGGCTGAAGCCGAAGCAGCCGGAATGCGGCCCGCCATGCTGGACCGGCTTCGCCTGACGCCGGAGCGCATCGCCGGAATTGCCGCAGGCGTGCGGGAGGCCGCAGCGCTGCCGGACCCGGTGGGGGAGATCACCAAGGACACCACACGGCCCAACGGACTGCACATTCAAAGAGTGCGTGTACCCCTGGGCGTAATCGCCATTATTTATGAGGCGCGGCCGAATGTCACTGTAGACGCCGCAGCCCTCTGCTTCAAAGCGGGAAATGCCTGCATCCTGCGGGGCGGGAAGGAGGCAATCCGCTCCAACCGCTGCGCTGTAAGATTGATGCGCGCTGCCCTGGCAAAGGCCGGACTGCCGGAGGACGCGATCTGTCTGGTGGAGGACACAAGCCGTGAGAGTGCTCAGGAGCTGATGCATCTTAACGACTATGTGGACGTGCTGATCCCCCGGGGCGGCGCCGGATTGATCCGGGCTGTGACGAGGGAGGCCAGCGTACCGGTGATCCGCACAGGTGAGGGTGTGTGCCACATCTATGTGGACAAGGCCGCGGATCTGGAGATGGGGGCAAACATCCTCTATAACGCCAAATGCTCCCGTCCTTCGGTATGTAACGCTGTTGAGTGTGTCATTTTGCACAAGTCCATTGCGGAGCCTTTTTTGAATCTGGCAATGCCGCTGCTGGCAGAAAAAAATGTGGAGCTCCGCGGAGACGCGAAGATCCAGAATATTTTCGGCACGCAGGTCAAAGAGGCCACAGAGGCGGACTGGGATACGGAATATGGTGATTATATCCTGGCGGTCAGGACTGTGGAGAGCCTGGATGAGGCGATTGATTTTATTCATCTCCACGGTACGGGCCATTCCGAGAGCATCATAACTGCGGACGCGGATGCGGCAGAACGGTTTTTGAACGCTGTGGACGCCGCGGCAGTGTATGTCAATGCATCCACCCGCTTTACCGATGGAGGCGAGTTTGGTCTGGGGGCTGAGATTGGGATCTCTACACAAAAGCTCCATGCCCGTGGACCGATGGGGCTGGAGGAGCTGACGAGCTGGAAATATGTCGTGCGCGGAAATGGGCAGGTGCGTTAATCGCAGCACCCGCCGGGAGGCAGTGTAATGGCGAAGAAAATCGGGTTTATCGGTACGGGTAACATGGGCAGCGCTCTGGCCAGAGCGGCGCGGCGGGTAATTCCCGGAGAATGTATCCTCCTGGCCAACCGCACGGCAGAGAAAAGCATGTCTCTGGCGAAGGAGCTTGGGGCAGAGGCCGTGAGCAATCTGGACATAGCCATGTCGGCGGATTACGTGGTTCTGGGGGTGAAGCCGCAGATGATGGCGGATCTGATGGCCCAGCTTGCTCCGGCGCTGCTGCTGCGGCAGGAGCCCTATGTGCTTGTCAGTATGGCGGCAGGTATTTCCATCGAACGGCTGAAAAAGATGACGACAGCAGACACGCCGGTCATCCGCATCATGCCTAATACCCCCTGTGCCATTGGGGAGGGGATTGTGCTCTACACCTGCAGTCCGGAGGTTCAGCCGGGGGAACTGGCGGCTTTTCTGGCTGTGCTGTCCGGCGGCGGACGCTGTGTGGAGCTGGAGGAGGCGCGCTTTGACGCCGGTGGGGCCATTTCCGGCTGCGGGCCGGCCTTTGCCGCACTGTTTATAGAGGCACTCGCGGATGGCGGAGTGGCCTGCGGGCTGCCCCGGACATCTGCCGAGGAACTGGCCGCGCAGATGCTGTCGGGGACCGCAAAGCTTATGCTGGAGAGCGGCAGCCATCCCGGCGCGCTGAAGGACGCAGTGTGCTCTCCCGGCGGCACCACAATTCAGGGGGTCCGCACGCTGGAAAATGCCGGCTTTCGCGGCGCGGTGATGGAGGCCGTCATTGCCGCATGGGAAAAAAATCGAGCTCTGTGATTTTTCGGAATATCTCGTCTGCGGCAGGGTATCCTGATACTGTTCTTGCATAAAAAGCAGATTTCTGCTTTTTATTGAAGATTCGTATGAAACAGCGCTTTTTCATGCCGGGCTTATTTATTTTTATTGTGCCCTGAAATTCATAAATTTTGCAAGGTGTTTTTCTCCCCTTTCAACGCAAACTGTATCCGTGGCGATTTACGCCGCAAGAAGGGGGAGATGAGACATCGAAAAACCAAAAATAACCGTTGCCGTGCTTCTGACGCTTGTCCTGCTGCTCCTGCCCTCCTCCGGGGTCCTGGCCTTGGAGGCGGAATCCCTGGTACCGGGAGGCTCCGCCGTAGGAATTGATCTGGAAACCCGGGGCGTGATTGTGGTCGGCCTCAGTGATGTTGAGACTGTCCAGGGAGATAAGCGCCCTGCTGAGGAGGCAGGCCTTGCGGTTGGAGATGTGATTACGCAAATCGGCCAGCGGAGTATAGACAGCGCTGCGGATTTCCTCAGTGCCATGCGGGAAGCAGATGGCAGCAGTCTGGAGCTGACAGTGGACCGGGAGGGGAAGGAGCTGTGTATTCACGCTTCCCCGGTGAAAAACCGGGAGGGCAGCTTCCAGTTGGGCCTGTGGCTGCGGGACGGCGTGTCCGGCATCGGCACAGTGACCTTTTATGATCCGGAGAGCGGCATATTTGGCGCGCTGGGCCACGGGATTAATGATGTGGAGACAGGGGAGCTTTTGCCCTTTGACACTGGCAGCATTACCGGAGCCCAGGTGGTGGATGTGATTCCCGGAACCTCCGGCAGCCCCGGAGAGCTCTGCGGTCAGTTTGACAGAGAGACCGTGCTGGGTGCTTTGGAAAAAAACACCGACAGCGGAATCTTTGGCACAGCCCTGCTGCCCCAGGGGAGCGCCCCCATCCCTGTGGCCCACGAGGATGAGGTGGAGTTGGGTCCGGCGCTGATTCGAAGCAACATCAGCGGCAGCGATGTTCGGGACTATACGGTCGAGATCAGCCGAATCTACCGGGATGCAGAGGACAATCGCTTTTTGCTGCTGACTGTGACGGACCCTGCGCTGCTGGCGGTGACCGGAGGTATTGTTCAGGGGATGAGCGGCAGCCCGATCCTGCAAAACGGCAAGCTGGTGGGAGCGGTTACCCATGTGCTGCTGAACGACCCCCACAAGGGCTACGGAATCAGCATTGACCGGATGCTCCAGGCTGCCTGAGCGGCTTGTGCGTTCCGGGCAGGCGCGCTGAGGAGATACAGCGTCTCAAAAAATGCCCGCGCCGCTCTTTCCGTAGATGCGGAGAGAGCGGCGCGGGTGGTATTCTTGAAGAATTTTGTCGGAAGGGACAGGTGAAAAAGCATATGGGAGAGATTATCCGGGCAGTAGCAGCGGAGGATTTTGTCAAAATTGCGGCAATCACGGCGCCGGATATTGTAGAGCGCGCACGGCAGATCCATGCGCTGAGCCCCACGGCCTCTGCCGCCTTGGGCCGCACGCTGCTGGGCGCATCCCTGATGGGCAATATGCTCAAGGGGGATAGAGATACGCTGACCCTGCGCCTCAACGGCGGCGGAGTGGTTGGTACGGTGGTTGCGGTCAGTGACAGCCTTGGCAATGTTCGGGGCTGTGTAGACGAGCCGTCTGCGGATCTGCCAACCCGCAGCGACGGAAAGCTGGACGTGGGGGGACTGATTGGACATCGCGGTTATCTTACCGTCAGCCGGGATCTGGGACTGCGGGAGCCATATATCGGCAGTGTGGAGCTGGTTTCCGGCGAGGTGGCCGAGGATTTAACAGCTTATTTTGCGGAAAGTGAACAGATTGGCGCCGCCTGTGGGCTGGGCGTTTTGGTGGACACGGACAAGTCCATTCGTGCTGCCGGCGGTTTTATCGTACAGCTGCTGCCCGGCGCTCCGGAGGAACTGATCCGTGCGTTGGAGGAAAACATTTCCGGTATGGGTCAGGTGACGGCGATTCTGGATGGGGACGGGGCGGATGCACTGGTTTTTCAGGTGCTAAAGGGAATGCAGCCCAGAATACTGTCCCGGGAGAAGGTGGAATACCGCTGTTATTGCAGCAGAGAGAGGCTTGCCGAGGCGCTGCGGAGCGTGGGTGCGGAAGCACTGACAGAAATGGCCGCAGAACCGAACCCCACTGAGGTGGAATGTCAATTCTGCGGCATGAGGTATCTTTTTTCCAGACAGGAGCTGGAGACGCTTGCAGCCGAGGCAAAACAAGCCGCACAGGCTACAGATTTTCCCCATGAATAATGATGGTATCATAAGAGAGGTCGCGGGCATTTCCCTTGCCTGTAGCGGTCCAGTTGTCGATAATGCGCTGTAAAATAGGCTTCTCGTCTGCGTCCTCCATCTCCGCCAGCAAAACCATATATTGGTATTTCCCGCTTTTTGTATATACATCACTGCGTCGGAGTGAGCTGCTGAGGACCTCAGCGAAGGCCTCGACGGTTTCCGGAGCGGCCACCAGAGTGAACAGAACCAGACCAAAAACCTTGTGGTAGTTTTCAATAGAGCGAATCAGAAAGCGGTAGATACTGCGAAAGCTCTCAAAGCCGAGCGCATATGCCCCGGGCTTCCGGTTGCGTTCATCGAGAATTTTGCGTGCGTTGGCAATTGTATTTGCAGAGTCCTTTGCCGAGACGCTTTCCTCTATCGCAGAACTGCTGCTGTAGAACGCGCAGCCGTGCTTTCCGTTTTGCTTGACACCATAGAGCGCATGGTCTGCCTTCTGATACAGCTGATCGAAGCCGGTGCCCTCGTTGGGGACCTTTACCGCACCGATGGATGCCCCCAGGGGAATGTTCATCTCATCCCCCATAAGCTCCTTTGCCATTGTGAGAACCTGACTGTTGATTGCCGCGGCTTTTTCCGCGATGATGCCCTCGTCCCGGATATCCCGGCAAAAAACGATAAACTCATCGCCCCCCATGCGCCCCACAACGTCGCTGGAACGGACTACGCCGCGGAGAATTTCCGCAAAGCGGATTAAAACACGGTCTCCCATTCCGTGACCGTAAATATCGTTTACCAGCTTAAAGCTGTCCAGGTCTACCATCATCAGAGTCCCGACAGCTTTTTTGCACAGCTCGGTCAGAACATGCTGGGCGCTGGCCTTGTTCAGAAGGCCGGTCATCCGATCGGTTTCCGCCACAAGCTTCAGCCCGGCGATGCGGTCCACCTGGCGGATGATGTTGTCCACCCTTCTCAAGAGGATATCCTTGTTAAAGGGCTTGCGAATATAGTCCATCGCTCCGCCCTCCAGGCCGCGGCTCTCATTTTCCTCACGCTCATCGGCGGTCATGAACATAATGGGCACCTGCTCGCTGTAGCGCTCGGTCAGTGCCTTTTGCAGCTCCAGGCCGGTCATGCCGGGCATGAGAAGATCCGTCAGGATCATGTCCGGCTTTTCTTTTTCATACAACGCCAGAGCTTCCTCACCGGAGGAAGCGCAGATCGTGTCGTATTTCTGAGAAAGCATGTCGCTGGTGACCTTCTGCATGAAGCTGGCGTCATCGACGATCAAAATCTTTTTCTTCATTCAAGCACCTCAATCTGACAGAGTTGTTTTCAAAAAGCCGGACAAACGGAAGCTGCGGCTGCGCATCAGGCAGCAGGCTCAACTGCCTCTCCGTCCGTCGAAGAATTGTCCGTGGCCACACCGGCAGTGTCAATGGCATCGTGAGCGGCACACCAGGAGCACAGACGGGTCCGCCCGGCTGCGATGGCCTGCTCCACAGTCCCGACGGTCAGGTTTTCACTGCGGTTCAGGTGGGGGCAGGACTCCTCAACCTCTCCGCTGCTGTCAGTTACGACATGGGTATGGTAGACCTTTCCGAAGGGGGACCAGTATACGTCCGTAGCGCCCAGACTGCTCATAGCCGCTTCCTGCTGCTCCTGAGAGACCGGGTTGTAATCCACGCTGGCCGCGCCGCCGATCAGCAGGGCTATAATGGCCGCGATCAGAGCCACGGTTTTGGTTTTTTTGTCAAGATCCTTGTTTGCCAGCATAATGATGATCAGCGGCACAAATGCAAAGCAGGCCACGATCACACCCATGTTGTTCCACAGCCAGAAGGTCAGCTGGTTCTTTTCAGAAGCGGGCTTGATGTGATTTGCCTTCTTCCACAGCTGGGAGCCGATGATTACGCAGGCCAGGTCCAGCACAATCAGAATGATCAGCAGCCAGATTGTGGGCATAAAGGTGATGTTAAGCTTGCCGAACACAATCAATACCGCCAGAATCTCAAACACAATTGCAGCTACCCACAGAATGATGGCGCCTACCCGCAGACCGGTGGCATTGCCGGTCATGGAATGTTGGTTTTGCTGTGCTGCTGCTTTGGCCTCCTCATACCCCGCAGCCTGTGTCACAGTTGGCTTTTTGCGTTCCGCCATTTTAGTTCCTCCCTGTTTTCCTTTTTTGAGGGGACAGAGGCGCAGGGGCTGCGATTATTTTCATTACAAAAAACGCCCCGCGTTCCAGCCGTGTCCTCTTTGCATATATTACCATAAAACTCCAACGTGCTCAACACTTTTTTAGAGAATTTGTTGACGAAAGGGGAAACTGCGGCTATAATGTAGAAAACAGATGGGAGGTTAGCTTCTTATGGATATTTCGTCAATGCTCGGTGCAGTGCTGTCAGAGGACAGTGTTGCCAGTCTGGGGAAGGCCGCAGGTGTCTCCTCGGAGGAGGTACAGCAGGTGCTGCAGGCCGCACTGCCGTCATTGCTCAACGGCGCGGTGGCACAGGCGGAGGACGGCAGCACGGTGGATGGCTTTGCCAATGCGCTGAGCCAGCACGGGGCGGGAGATACCAGCGATCTGGCTGCATTTCTGAAAAATGTGGATTTACAGGATGGTTCAAAGATTGTAGGTCATCTGCTGGGCGCGAGCTCGGATGCTGCCATTCAGGATATTTCTGAGCGCGCCGGCGTCAGCGCCGCTGGCACGGGGAGCGTTATGGCGGCCGCCGCGCCGCTGCTGATGAGCCTCCTGGGTAAGGAGACCCAACAGCAACAGCAGCAACAGCAGTCATTGAGCAATGCGGCCCTGGCGGGAATCATGGGAGCCCTGATCAAAAATGTAGACCTCAGCGCGGTTTTGTCCAGCCTTCTCGGAGCGACCGGCAGCACCGCAGCTCCGGCGGAGCCCGCACCTGTGCAGGAGAGCAGCGGAGGCGGTTTGCTGGGAGCTTTGGGCGGGCTCTTTAAAAAATAACGAATGCATACGAAAAATCCCCCTGTTCCCGGAAACGGAACAGGGGGATAAAAGTACAGCACTGCTGTCAATTTGCCGCAGCCTTCGCCTTTTCACAAAGAGCAGTGAAAGCGGCAGGCTCGTGAATCGCCATCTCGCTGAGCATTTTGCGGTTCATGTCGATGCCGCTGAGCTTCAGACCATGCATAAATGTGGAATAATTCATCCCGTTGGCCTTGCAGCCGGCGCTGATACGGGTGATCCAGAGACGGCGGAAATCCCGCTTTTTCAGCCGGCGACCGATATATGCATAACGTCCGGACTTCATCATGGCCTGGTTGGCCATTTTGAAATGCTTGCTCTTTGCGCCCCAGTAGCCCTTTGCCAGACCGAGGATTTTCTTTCTGTGCTTGCGCGTCATCATCGCGCCTTTAACTCTAGCCATTTTTCAGTCCTCCTTATTTATACGGAATCATGCGCTTGATAGCGGGCGTATTGGTCACGTCCGCGATGGCGCCCTGGCGGAGGCCTCTCTTGCGCTTGGTGGTCTTCTTATTCAGAATATGGCTTTTGAAAGCGTGCGCGCGCTTGACTTTTCCGGTCTTGGTGAGATTAAATCTCTTTTTCGCGCCGGAATGCGTTTTCAGCTTGGGCATAGTATTATATCTCCTTCCTTGGTTTGACAAAAACTGTCGTACCCTCCGCGTTATCAAATGGAAACAAGGCGAAGGGAGAGGGGGTTATTTTCCCGCCTTTGGCGAGAGGAACATGGACATGCTCCGCCCCTCCAGCTTGGGATTTTTATCCATGGAGGCCACATCAGAGCACTTGGCAGCAAAGTCCTTCAGCAATTTTTCACCGATGTTGGTGTGCGCCATTTCACGACCACGGAAACGAACCGTCACCTTTAACCGGCTGCCCTCTGTCAGAAACTTTTGCCCGGCACGAAGCTTGGTGTTAAAGTCATTGTCACCGATGCTGGGAGACATACGGATCTCCTTGATCTCGATCACACGCTGCTTTTTCTTGGCCTCTTTTTCCCGCTTGGACTGTTCAAAGCGGTATTTGCCATAGTCCATGAGCTTGCACACCGGCGGCTTTCCGCCCGCGGCGATCATGACCAGATCCAGCTCTTTTTCCTCTGCAATGCGCAGTGCTTCAGCACTGGACAGGATACCCAGCTGTTCTCCGCCGTCGCCAATCAGCCGAACCTCCGGCGCAGTGATTTCATCGTTGATCAAATAATCCTGGGTGGCTATGGGTGAACACCTCCATCGATAAAAAATGCGGACTGCCTGAAAAGACATCCGCACTCATGCACAACAATATACCCCCGCTCCCCTCCAAAAGAGGAGAGCGACAGCCTGTATTGACCACAGCGCGCCGAAATGCGGCAGGGTGAGGACGGATATCCTTCTTTCTTTTGCCTGACAACTATAGCATGGCACCGAACAAATGTCAAAGGTTTTTTGAAATTTTTTTGCACTGTTACCGTTCACTGCGGGGAAAATCCTTTTTATTCTCACTCAACAGGATTTGGAGCGTGTTGACGCCAAATGTCCTCTGATATGTGACCAGCTCCACCATTTTCTGTATCATTCTCACGCCCATGTACAGATCCTCCTCCATGTCTGCTGCGGCGGGAGAGAAGGAAAACGGATTAAACGCAGTCCCGTTGTAACGGATACGAATGCCCCTGACACCGTTTACAGAATAGGCGCGCAGGTCGAATCTGAGGTCCTGCCCGTCTTTTTCATCGTTGACATGGCGGATCAGAGTCATTACCTCCTCCATTGCCATCTCCAGCCGGAGCGTCTCTCTGGCGGCCATTCCGTTCATGGCGCAAAACTCGCTGATCCGCTCACTGGCGCGGACAATCTCATCCACATCCGGACCCACAGAAAAATTCAGCACCCTGCCGCTTCTCTCGTGGGCAAGATTGGTCATCAGATAGAGGGAATCCTCCGGATGCCGCCGGTGGTGCAGCATCACTGCGCACCACCAGAGCGCCGCCGTGGACAGTTCGGCAAACAGGAGGAAGGAGAATACGGAAAAATCTGTGGAGACGGCCAGCTGAAGTCCGGCATAGGTCATTACGATGACACGGAGAAAAATCAGTGCATTTGACCACAGGTTTTTGCTGGCCATATTGTAATAGGTTGACAGGATGTTCAGAAACAGTGCAGGGAAGACGGAGAGCGCCATCCAAAGCAGTGGAATCAAAATGCTGACGGAAAGGCCGTACATCCTCGGAATCAGCCCGGATAATGCGACGCAAAGCGCCAGAAAGATACCACCGGCAATACAGCCGGTCTTCCATTCCTCACGGAGCAGCAGACGGCAGCTTCCATTGTCGCGCTCTCCGCTGAATACCCCCAGCATTGCGCCGCCTGCGGCGGGCACGCCAAGCGTGACACATTCGCCGAAGCCCCAAATTCCATTGATTGCAGTAAACACGGCCACCAGCTCCACCCCACCGTATGCCATCAGAATACCGTTGATAATCAGAAGACGCACTGTGGCACAGAGATTGTTAAAGGCAGAGGGGGAGCCCGCAGCGGCAATAGCTGTCCAGTCCGTCCGGCTGAGGACTATTTCCGCACGCCAGCTGTAGGAGCTGCCTTTTCCGAACAGCCGGATAAAGCCGTAAAGGCAGGACAGCGCGGTGGCAACTACGCTTGCCAGTCCGGCGCCAAAAACGCCCATGTCCATAAAATACACAAACAATATATCCAGTATAATATTGACAATCGTCATCCCTGTCATCATCACAGAGACATCCGCATTTTTCCCGTCGAGCCGCAGATACCAGAATGGAATGTAGATCATGATTTTGGGAAGTGCCCCAATGATGGTGATTACTACATATTGCATCACATATTCACGGATTGCTTCATCAGCGCAGAGAAACGTCACCAGAGGTCTGCGGAAAAGCAGACCTAACACAGTGATCACCACCGAGGCGAGTGCCGTGACATTCACCCCGGTGCGGAAAAAGGCCATCTGTTTCTCCATATTGCCGATCCCGATGGCCCGCGCGGAGGGTATTTCGGTTCCCGAAGCAATAAAGGACCCCACCACGCAAAGCGCCAGATACAAAGGCAGACTCAGATTGATCGCTGCCAGCGCGTCTGCGCCGATCCGTCTTCCCACCAGAATTCCGTCTACAAATACATTAATATTAACGCTTAAAATGGCCAGCATCCCGGGGATAACCGCCTTACGGTAGGCACCCCGAATAAAATCCGCGTTTTGCGCCAGCCCTGTGTCGATATAGTTTTCCTGCACCATGTCCATAGATGAAAAACCTGCTTTTCTCAGTGCTTCTCAGCATGTGTATGTGTGTCTTTATCGTCTGCGCGCGGTACAAAGCCTTGGGCAGCGCAGGCCGGATTTTTTGTCCTGCCGTGAGCAAGCAACCCCGGCGTGCCTGACGCTTCCGGAATATTTTTTAAAAGGCATCTCTGCATCCTTGGCAGTTATTTTTATAGCATGGGACGATTGAATTGTCAATGATGCGGGCATTGGCTCTGAACGTGGCGTTACCGTTCATGCACCGGGGGTGTCTGCGCTGTAACCCGGACGGCTGAAATTCCACCTTGACTCTTGACTTTTTTGCCAAAAGAACGGATAATATGAACCAGAGCTTTTCATGCTTTTCGCCTGTTTGGGGGAGGGGAAAAGAAAAAGCTGAAAAAGAGGCGGCGATATGCTTCGCCGTAAAAATGGGAGGATTATGTGATGCTGAAGGACTTGGATAAGCACCCCGCGGCGGAAGAAAAATCCGGCTTGAAGGCGGAAATGAAGGAGCTGCGGCTCCATATGACCGGCCTCCAGGAGCAGATTAAGGAAAAAAAGCTTCCGATTATTGTGCTGGTAGAGGGCTGGGCCGCTGCCGGTAAGGGCACCTTGATCAATGAACTCATCAGCGAAATTGACCCGCGCTTTTATAAGGTCGTATCCACTGTGTTCACCCCCAATACCGAGGCCCGGTATCCCTTCCTCTATCCCTATGCATCCGCGATTCCCGAGAATGGAAAGATCCTGTTTATGGACGGCGGCTGGATGGAGGACGCGGTGCGCAAATATCTGCGGCGCGAGATCACCGAAAATCAGTATCGGGACAGACTGCGGGAGATCAATGAGTTTGAGCGCCAGCTCCGGGACGCCGGATACCTGCTTTTGAAAATATTCTGCCATATTACAAAGAAAGAGCAGACCAGGCGGCTGGAGAACCTTTTGGACCATCCCGAGACAGAGTGGCGCGTCACAGACGATGACCTGTGGCAGCATCGGGAGTATGATGCCTTTTATGAGGCGTATGACAAATTTATGGACCGCACCGGCGGTACCATCAAGTGGTATGTCATGGATGGCAGCCGCCGCCGTCAGGCTGCCCGGGATGCGCTGCGGCTTTTGACGGGCAAGATTGACAAGGCGCTTTCCAGAGAACGATATGTGGGCAAGCCCTTTGACGAGAGCTTCCCCCTGATCAAGATGACA
Organism: uncultured Oscillospiraceae bacterium; assembly: GCA_905236305.1. GTDB lineage: Bacteria > Bacillota > Clostridia > Oscillospirales > Oscillospiraceae > RGIG7114. The sequence goes on from CAJOPB010000005.1 coordinate 23,806, forward strand.
AAGCTCAGCGAGGTGGACCTCTCTCCAACCATCGAGGATAAGGCGTATAAGAAGGAACTCAAGGAGCTGCAGGGCAAGCTTTCGCGCCTGCACAATATGATCTACCGCAAGCGTATCCCTGTCGTTCTCTGCTATGAGGGCTGGGACGCCGCGGGCAAGGGCGGCAATATCCGCCGGGTGGCCTATCCGCTGGACCCCCGGGGCTTTGACGTCATTCCCATCGCCTCACCGCTGCCCCATGAGCTGGCACGGCAGTACCTGTGGCGCTTCTGGACCAAGGTGCCCCGCAGCGGACATGTGGCGATTTTTGACCGCACCTGGTATGGCAGGGTCATGGTAGAACGGCTGGAGGGCTTCTGCACTGAGGATGACTGGAAGCGGGCATACAACGAGATTAACGAGTTTGAGCGCTGCCTGACCGATTGGGGCGCCGTGGTGCTGAAATTTTGGATTCATATTGACCAGGAGACCCAGCTGGAACGCTTTACCGCGCGGCAGAACACGCCGGAAAAGCAGTGGAAAATTACCGAGGAGGACTGGCGCAATCGGGAAAAATGGCCCCAGTATGAGGAGGCCATTGATGAAATGCTGAAAAAGACCAGCACGGAAAATGCGCCCTGGTATATTATCGAATCCAACGACAAGAAATATGCCCGAATCAAAGTTCTGCGTATCCTGGTCAAGGCACTGGAGACCGCGGTTGAGGAGCATCTGAAACGTGACTTGAAGTGAAGGACAGCAGGAAAAAGGAAGGAGGGCCGGGAGATGGCAGACAAATCCGACAAGGCGGAGAAGGCCGAAAAGACCGAGAAGGCTGTCAAATCCGAAAAGGCTGACAGGGCGGACAAGAGTGACAAAGCCGGTAAAGCAGACAGACAGGACGCCTCGAAAAGGTCTGAGAATGCCTGCTTTATCAACCGGGAGCTGAGCTGGCTGGAGTTTAACCGCAGAGTGCTGATGGAGGCGGACGACCCGGCTACGCCGCTGTTGGAGCGGCTGAAATTTCTGGGTATTTACCAGTCCAATCTGGAAGAATTCTTTATGGTCCGGGTTGGTATTCTGACCCACCGGGCCCAGATGCTTGCAGAGCAGCGCGACCCCTGCACCGGTTGGGTGCCCGAGGAGCAGATTCGCCGCATTCTGGAGGCTGTGCGGAACCAGCAGACGATTGCCGAGCACATCTGGCGCACGCTCAGCGATGATTTCAAAAACGCCGGCATTGATGTCCTGGATTTCCGCCGTATCTCCAAGGTGGATGAGCTGATGAGCAAAAAAATCTTCAGCGACATCCGCCCGCTGCTGATGCCCCGGCAGGTGAGCGACGGCGGACAGCTGCCCTTCCTGTGGGGCAAGGAGTCCTATGTGGTGGCCTGGCTTGGCCGGGGCAGCGGGTCTGATCTGGCGATTATTCCGCTGACCCGATTGCCCGCCTATACCGCCTTTGAAATCGACGGACGGCAAAAGCTTGTCCTGACGGATCAACTCGTCCAGCATTTTCTCCCGCAGCTTTTTAAGAAGACAAACGTGCGGGAGAGCGCAGTGATCCGTGTGACAAGAAATGCTGATGTGTTTCTCTCCGACAAGCTGGGTGGGGACGCAGACCTGCGGGGAGAGATGGCGGCCATGCTGAAAAAGCGCAACCGCCAGCAGCCGGTGCGGCTGCAGATCATGGGGAAAATTTCCGCCGGCAGCCGCGCAGGGCTGATGAAAAGCCTGCGTATTCCCGAGCAAAATGTATTTCAAACTGCCGTACCGTTCGATTTTTCCTTCCGTTCTGCGGTGAAGGCGCTGCCCCAGCACAAGTATCCGGAGCGGAAACCCAGCCGGGACGTGGGACTGAACAAGGGCGATTATTTTTCCTATATAGAGCACCACGATCTGCTTTTGAGCTATCCCTTCCAGAGCATGAAGCCTTTTGTGGATCTCATCTATGAAGCGGCAGATGATCCGACGGTGGAGAGCATCCGCATTACCCTTTATCGTCTGGCGGCCAACAGCAAGGTGGCTGCCGCTTTGGCTTATGCGGCTGACCGGGGAAAGAATGTACTGGCACTGCTGGAGCTGCGGGCGCGCTTTGATGAACAGAACAATATAGACTACTCTGAGGTGCTGGAGGAGGCAGGGTGCAGGGTCATCTACGGCCTGCCGGATAAAAAGGTGCACTGCAAGCTCTGCCTGATCACCCGGCGCAGCGGGTCAGAGATCAGCCATATCACCCAGGTGGGGACAGGAAACTATAATGAGGTCACAGGGGAGCAGTATTGTGACCTGACTCTGATCACCGCAGATGAAAGGGCTGCGGCAGATGCAGAGGAGGTGTTTCGCGCGCTGACCCTGGGGCAGGTTCCGCCGAGTGCACGGCATAACAGACTGTGGGTAGCGCCGTTGAGCTTCAAGCAGCCGCTGCTGTCATTGCTGGATCGGGAGCTTGCCAAGGGGCCGGCAGGCAGGGTCGCCATCAAAGTGAACTCCATTAACCATATTGAGATCATGAAGAAGCTCATTGCCTGTTCCCAGGCCGGTGTGAAGGTTGAGCTTTTTGTACGCGGAATCTGCTGCCTGCGGCCCGGTGTACCGGGCTACACGGACAACATTACCGTTAAGAGCATTGTGGGCCGCTGGCTGGAGCACGCCCGGATTTACGCCTTTGGGTCGGGAGAGGATGAGCGGGTGTTCATCGGCTCCGGGGATCTCCTTTCCCGCAATGTAGAGCGCCGGGTGGAGGTATTTATCGAAGCGGTAACAGAGGAGACCAAAACGCAGCTCCGCAAGATTTTGGACGCTGAGCGGGAAGACAGGACAAAGGGCTGGGTTATGCAGTCCGATGGAGTGTATGTTCTGGAGCCCGGAGAGACGGATACCAGCAGCCAGGAAGAACTGTATCGCTATTTCAGTGAGATTCGGGTGAAGCATCAGGAGACTGAACCGGAACAGAATCCAAAGACAGAGCCGGAAAAGGAGTCGTCCCCCGTGTCTGAGGCGGAGACGGCAGGTTCTTCGCAGGCTGTACGTCCGGAACCGTTGTCCCCACCGGAGACAGCCGTACCGGCTCCTGCACCTGCGCCAAAACCTCTGACGGCCGCACCTTCACCGCAAAAGGCAGTGCCTGTGCCGCAGCCGCTGCCGGTTTCGGAGCCTCAGACGGAGGCTCCGCCGCCCCGGACAACCCAGGCGGCAAAGCCGGCGCCACGGCCTGTGCCCGCGGCAGAGTCCCATGCCCGTCCGCAGGCGGCGCCCCGGCAAAGGAAAAAGCAGGGCCTTCTGGCGAGAGTTTTTGGGAGGAAATAAGGAAGGAACGTTACTGTTCAGACGCCGGGGGCGTCTGAACAGTAACGAAAGGCTGCACTGCGCTGCGCGCACTCGCTGCGCTCGCACACTCCGCTCCGTGAAAGGTATTTTTGGCGACGTACATGCCGCCGCCAAAA
>CAJOPB010000006.1 GCA_905236305.1 uncultured Oscillospiraceae bacterium
CCCACCCGGACGCCTCCGCCGGAGACGGACGCCCCCACCCGGCAGCCCTCCGCCGCCCCCACCGTCCGCCCGGCCGCCCCTACCGTCAGCCCGGCCAGCCCCACGGCCAGCCCCGCGGTCAGCCCCGCAGCTTCTCCGCCGCCGGCCGTGAGACTCACGCCCGCCCCGGCGATTACGCCTCCGGCCTCCGACCCGGCCCCTTCGTCGGACTCCGATATCAATATCGACCTGGTCGAGCCGCCCGCCAGCATCGCGCTGGATTGACCGTCTTTTCCCCCCCATAAGCCGTGCCTGCATCCGCTTTTTCCCGGATGGCGGAGCCGGTATAAACGAACAAAATTTTCAGGAGCAAATTATGGCAATATTGGAGCATTTGGAACCAAAACCGGTTTTTCACTTTTTTGAAGCCCTCTGCGGCATCCCCCATGGCAGCCGCAACACCCGGCAAATCAGCGACTGGCTGGTGGAGTTTGCCCGAAGCAGAGGCCTGGACTGCGCCCGGGACGAAAGGAACAATGTCATCATCCGCAAAGCCGCCGCCCCCGGGTATGCGGACGCGGCGCCGGTGATTTTGCAGGGCCATATGGATATGGTCTGCGAAAAGGCGCCGGACTGCGCGCTGGATATGGAGCGGGAGGGGCTGCGCCTGGCCGTGGACGGGGACACCGTTTACGCCCTTGGCACCACGCTGGGGGGCGACGACGGCATTGCCGTCGCCATGGCCCTTGCCCTGCTGGATGACCCCGCGCTGCCCCATCCCCCGCTGGAATGTGTGTTCACCGTGGATGAGGAGATCGGTATGCTGGGGGCGCAGGCGCTGGACTGCTCCGTGCTGGCCGGCCGCCGTATGATCAACATCGACTCCGAGGAGGAGGGAATTTTTACCGTCAGCTGTGCCGGCGGAAGGGTGGTGCAGTGCACTGTCCCGGTGCGGCGGGCCGCGTTTGACGGCGCCGGGCTGCGCCTGGAGGTCTCCGGGCTCACCGGCGGCCACTCCGGCGCGGAAATCCATAAGGGCCGCGCCAATGCCAGTATATTGCTGGGCAGAATTCTCTATGCCCTGAGCAAAAGAACCGCGCTGCGCCTGTGCGCTGTCTCCGGCGGCCTGAAGGACAACGCCATCCCCATCAGCGCCGCGGCGGAGCTGCGGGCTGCCGATGCCGCGGCGGCGCAGGCGCTGTGCGGAGAAATGCGGGAGGCGCTCCGGGGGGAATATGCCCTTACCGACCCGGCGCTGGAGGTAACGCTGTCCGGCTGCACACCCGAGCCGGCCATGGACGAGGACAGCACCCGGAGGGTGCTCACCCTGCTGCTCTGTGCGCCGAACGGGGTTCAGGCAATGAGCCCTGACATTCCCGAGCTGGTGCAGACCTCTCTGAACCTGGGCATTTTGCAGACCGGCGCGGAGGCGGTGGAGGCCATGTTCTGTGTGCGCAGCAGCGTAGAGAGCCAGAAGCTGCTGCTGACCGACCGTCTGGAGTGCCTCAGCGCCGGGCTGGGGGGAAAAATCGAGATCTCCGGCGACTATCCCGGCTGGGCTTACCGGCGGCAGTCGCCCCTTCGGGAGCTGATGACAGAGGTGTTCACAGAGCAATACGGCCGTCCCCCCGTGGTCAGCGCCATCCACGCCGGGCTGGAATGCGGCCTGTTCTCCGGCAAGCTGCCGGGGCTGGACTGCGTCTCCATCGGGCCGGACATGCGCGACATTCACACCTTCCGCGAGCGGCTGTATATCGCCTCTGTGGGCCGTACCTGGCGTCTGCTGCTTGAGACGCTGCGCAGGATGACCGACTGACCGGGGCGTCCGCCGTCCCGGTCATGACAATGCAGCATCCCGCTCCCCGGCGAAGGGGAGCGGGATGCTGCATTTGCGCAGTATAGCAATATGACCGTCAGAGCCGGAGCGGAGCTTTGTCTTTTTCGGGAGGGCAAACCCCTGTGCCGTCAAAGGCGGGAATCATCTCCGCGCCCGCGCTGTCCGGCTCCTGATAAAAGCCGTATTTCAGCTCCGAGAAGTCCAGATAGGAGCGGCAGCGCGCAAATTCCTCCCAGGTAATCCGCCGCCCCAGCTCGCAAAACCGCTCTGTCCCCGGCATGGGCGTATACTGGCTCATGAGACTGAACAGAATGTGCCGCGGCGGCAGATGGTCCTCCACCAGGTCCATCACCCGCAGGCTGTTTTCCGCCGCGCCGGGCAGAATCAGGTGGCGGACCAGCACGCCCCGCTGCAAAAGTCCCGCCTCGTCCAGTACAAAGGGCCCGGTCTGGCGGTACATCTCCGTCAGCGCCGCCAGCGCCGTCTCCGGGTAGTCCTCCGCGCCGGAATAGCGCTTTGCCAGGGCCCGGTCGGCGTATTTCAGGTCCGGCATATACACCTGAACCAGTCCCTCCAGCTGCCGGAGCTGCTCCACGCTCTCATAGCCGGAGCTGTTCCACACCACAGGGATGCCCAGCTCCAGGCCCGCCAGCGCCTCCGCAATGACATTGCTGAAATGGGTGGGAGTCACCAGATTCAGGTTGTGGACGCCCTGATCCCGCAGCCGCAGAAAAATATCCCGCAGCGCCGCCGTGTCCGCTTCCTGTCCGGCGCCGCCCCGGCTGATCGCGTGGTTCTGGCAGAATACGCAGCGGAGATTGCAGCCGGCAAAGAATACCGCGCCGCTGCCCCGGGTGCCGCTGATGCAGGGCTCCTCCCCGAAGTGCGCTGCGGCACGGCAGACCACGGCCCGCGCCCCCACGCCGCAGAAGCCGAAATGGGCGCTGTCCCGGGCTGTGCCGCAGCGCCGGGGACAGAGTGTGCAGCGCGCGCTCATTGGAGCAGCGTCCTCTCGATATACAGCTCCCCGAGCCGCGGGGCGGGCGATTTCTCCATTCTGCCGCTGGAAAAGCCCCGGCGGGCCAGGTGGATCATTTTCCGCAGGGTATATTTGCTCTCCCCGGCCTCCCGCTTTGTCCGGTCATAGTACACCGTGGCCAGCGGCAGCTCCAGCCGCGTGACCAGACCGCGGAGGAACAAATCCTCCGTCCCAAAGCAGCTCAGGCGGCGGATGGCCTCCCGCGTCATCAGACGGTAGTCCGCGTGATCGTAGATGGTCCGGGCGCCCCCCAGCTGCGCGGCAATATAAAAGCCCCGGGCGGTTACCCGCTTGAAAACCGAGTCGCTGGCGCGGCTCCTTCGCACGCCGCAGACGACGCTCTTTCCGCTGTGCCAGAGCGCCACCATGCGGTCCATGGCATTGACGTCGTCCTGCAGGTCCGCGTCAATGGTGATCACCGCGTCTGCCCGCTCCGCTGCGACGAGCATACCTGCCATCACGGCATTCTGGTGGCCCCGGTTGCAGCTGAGCTTCAGCCCGCAGACCTCCCTGTGCGCCTGAAACAGCGCCTCGATCAGCGGCCAGGTTCCGTCGGCGGAGCCGTCGTCCACCAGCAGCAGCCTGCTGCCGGCGCCCGCGGCGCCGCTGCGGATCAGCGCGCGCAGCTTGTCCAGCAGTACCGGAGCGCTTAACGGCAGCATTTCCTCCTCGTTGTAGCAGGGCACAACGAGATACAGATTTTGATTTGCGTCCTCCACCGGGGTTGTCCTCCTGCGTGCTTTTGCTGTCCCGCAAAGCGGGCCCTGCCCCGTGCCCGCAAAGCGGAGAAACGCAGCGGCACGGGGTCTTCCTGCGTATTATACTGACTTGCCGGAGGAAATGCAACCGCCAACGCACGTCTTTCCGGCGGATTTTCCGCCACTCTACGTCGCTCAGCCTTATCGGGCTTAAAAAGAAAAGCGCCCGATACGCGGCCCGCTTCGCATGGGACCGTGTGAAATCCACAAAGGATTCCTGCGGCTTCGCTCCTGGATTGGCGAAAAATCCGCGCGGAAATCCGCACACGCCGAGATATGAAACAGGCTCTCTTAGCAGCTTTCACTCCTATAAGCCCGATTGCATTCAGCAGCATAAGGAACATTTTTGTTGACTTTCCCCCTCTGTCCGTGTAAAATCACCCCTGCGAGCAGGCCGAACGGCCGCGGGCACAAGCCGAAAGGCTGTGCGTGAGGAAAGTCCGGGCTCCACAGGGCAAGGATAACGGGTAACGCCCGCCAGGGGTGACC
>CAJOPB010000007.1 GCA_905236305.1 uncultured Oscillospiraceae bacterium
ATCGGCTTTTCCTACCACGGGAACACGGACAACTTCCTGACGATCCTGAACGATTACGACTGGGATATCTGCCAGATCCAGTACAATTATTTTGACGAGGTCTCCCAGGCAGGCGCGGAGGGCCTCTGGGCCGCGGCGGCGAAGGGAGTCCCCGTCGTCATCATGGAACCGCTGCGGGGCGGCAAGCTGGTGAACCTGCCTCCGGCGGCGGAAAGGCTGCTGCGGGACAGCGGCCGGGGCTGGTCTGCCGCCGAGTGGGGCTTCCGCTGGCTCTACAATCAGCCGGAGGTCACGGTGGTGCTCTCGGGCATGAATTCCCTGGACATGGTGGAGGAGAACTGCCGGGTCGCCGACGAGACAAGAGCGGGAACACTTACGGAGCGGGACTTTCAGACGCTGGCGGCGGTGACGGCGAAGATCCGGGAGAAGGAAAAGGTGGGCTGCACCGGCTGCCGCTATTGTATGCCCTGTCCCAAGGGCGTCGATATTCCCGGCGCGTTCCGTTGCTACAACGCCATGTACATCGAATCCAAGAGTCAGGGGCGCTACCAGTACGCCCAGACCGTGGGACTGACGAAGGAGCCGGCTTTCGCTACCCAGTGTGTCGGCTGCGGCAAATGCGAGCAGCACTGCCCGCAGAACATCCCAATCCGGGAGAAGCTGAAGGAGGCGGACAGGGCGCTGCGTCCGCTGCCCTATAAGCTGGGCATCAACGCGGTCAGAAAATTTATGTTTCGAAAGACAGCCTCCGGGCCGAAGGCATAGAGGAAACAGCAAAGCAGATGATGGCAAGGGACGACGGACATGTGGTTGTGGACGTGCGCCGGCAGGATGAGTATGATGCCGGACATATTCCCGGCGCAATTCTGATTCCCAATGAGTCCATCACAGCGAAGCCGCCGGAGGCGCTGCCGGAGCTTGATCAGATCATTCTGCTCTACTGCCGCACCGGAAACCGGTCGAAGCAGGCCGCCCAGAAGCTCTATGCTATGGGCTGTACGAACATCTATGAATTTGGCGGGATCAACACCTGGACGGGGGAAATCGTGACGGAGAAGGAGCTTCACAAGACTTGCGAAGATCGAAAATGTGACCGGGGACGAACTGCTGGAGACGCTCGGGAACGGAGACGTCGATGCGACGTTCTCAGTTGAATGGGGTGAGTGAGATAAAATGAGCATGTTCTATTGGAGAGAAGCAAGCCATGAGTGCGTGTAGAAACTGGTATCAGGGGGGCCCAATTCTTCTATTCTTGAAATCTGTCCCCGGCTCATTTGCACAGCGCTTCCTGTGGGGGAGCGTCCCCATTCAAAGTTAAGATAACTGATCATCCCTTTCGGTTTATCCGGGTTCGGAAATCTCATGACCTCTGGTGTGGAACGCATCAGCTCCCCAGGAAATTAAATTATGGCATATGAGGGCAAAAAGTAGGGGAAACCCTGCTTTTTTGCCTAATTGAGTGGTCAATATGCCTCCGCGCACACGTTACGATGTTCGTTAGCATCGCGCCGAGTTGGTATTCACATCATCTGCTTATAGAGAATCACTGTGTGACAAACGTCTTCTGAGAAAAAGATGCAAATTTCCGAAAAAGGTCTTGACATGTGACCGTTCGTTCTCTATAGTATGAGAACGAACGGTCACGACGATTCAGGAAGGTGCTTTATGGCGAAGGATACAAAAGAAAGAATACTTGCGGCGGCTTTAGAAATGTTTTCGCAAAACGGCTATGCCGGTACAAATATCCGCGAGCTGTCAGAATCTCTCGGGCTTGTGAAGTCTGCTATGTACCGTCATTTTGAGAGCAAAGATGCGATCTGGAACACTTTGCTGGATGAACTGATTGCCTATTACGAGGCGTGGTTCGGATCAGTGGAGCATCTGCCGCCCGTGCCGGATTATTTGGAGGAGCTGGTGACCACGACGATGCGCATGCCCAGCGGCGAGAGGGTAAAGCTCTTAAACGACAAAAACATCTATCTCGGCGCGCAGATCGGATTCGCGGACCTGGGGATCTGTTACGGAGTCGTTGCGGATACCGGCTTTATCCTGATATGCAGTTACAGCGTAAATGGCTCGGAGCCGGAGCTGACCGTTTATCAGAAAAGATAAATCATCTGGGAGGATACCATCATGAACACCTTGAAAACCATTCAGACCTTAGCTACAATCGGAAAGATTATCACCGGCCTTTAAGGGGGGCATGTATTCAGCCCTTTTAGGGCTATTTACAAGCCACCGCTTCAAGCGGTTATTGCAGAGATAACCGGGTGTTTTTTTGTTCACAAGTGATTTAAGGAAGAAAGGACTGCATTGTGGAAAGCCGCATTGATTTCACAAATGGGAGAATCATCCCTGCCCTGTTAAGATTTGTTGGACCTGTTTTTCTTGCACTTCTTCTCCAGTCAATGTATGGTGCTGTGGATCTGATGATTGTAGGAAAATTTGCCCTTGCAGCGGATGTATCAGCTGTGTCCACCGGGTCGCAGATCACCATGACACTATCTGTGTTTTAATCCCTTTTCGTCAAAGGCGTCGTTGGTCTGGGCATAGATGAAGTCGATCCCGCCTGCGTTGAGGGTATCTCCGATGTTGTAGTAAAACGGATTGGAATACGCATCTCATACAAACTTCAACGCGCCTGGCGGCGCTATAGAACGCTTCACAGCATTTTATGGAAGACTGGCATGAAATACCGCGCAGGGTGTCAGCCCGCACCGGCAGGGAAGAAGTTCATGGTAATGGGTTCGCTGTAGCCCAGACGGTCGGCAATCCGGAAGGAGACGGGGGATTGCAGGTCGCTCAGCTTAAAAGCGGACTGAATTTCCAGTGCGACGCCCGGACGAACATCCCGATATTTTTCATCGGGATTATAGATTTCCCGGTTGCCGATGGTTGTCATGCTGAGGGCGTCGTCGTTTTGGTATGCCTCCTCCACAACGGAGGCCAGTACGCTGGTGGTTACGCCGCTGTTGTTGACCCAGCTGTATGTAATGACCAGAGCGGGATCCCCATCCGTATTCCGGGTCAGAACAGCGCTCTGAATACTTACGTCAAATTCGCCCACTGTACCTGCGGAGCGGCTGTCTGCGGGAGTTGCGCCCGGCACCGAAAGCGCCCGCTGATCCTGGGCTGCGGAGCTTGACGCGCCGGGGGAGGGAGAGGGCTGGGCGGTCAGTGTGCTGTCGCCCCGGAGAGTATAGTAGAGAAACGCGGCGAAAACACCCAGCACAAAGGCGCCCACCAGGCCCAGAATCCAGAGTACCGTCGTGGGAATTTTACGGGGCCGTTTTGGCGCGGGCGGGGCGATCGTTTCCGTGACAAAGCGCGTCTCGTTATCCTGCATTTCCGGCGGCCCGTGCAGCGCCATGGCAACCATTGCGCTGGTGCCGGAATCTATGCGGACCTCGGGGAGATTTCGCCCGTTCAAGTGGATAAAGGCCCGGGTGATATACTGCTCATCGTTGACAAAAAAACGCTCCGTTCGCTCGGAGCCCCAACTGCCCACAATGCTGAGAATGTGCCAGCCCGGCGCCATTCTGTGGTTGAGGATAATTTCTTCGCCGATCTCCCCGATGGACTGTCCATCCAATTCGATGCCGTAGCTGCGCCGGTTGATGCTGGTCTCCTCATAGATGACGAGAAGACGATACAGATTTCTGGCAGCCATTCCCGGACCACCTCCCTTTGCCTGAGCTGCCTCTCATGATATACTATTTTTCGAAAAAAATCAATGGCTGCGGACAGTTATTTGTCCGGGAGGCCTTTGCGGTATCTCAGCCGTCATATCGCGCTTCCCGCAGGGGCTTATCCCACGCAATCGTGCCGCCCAGGGCCTCCGCCAGAGCATCGGCCGCGGCAGGGACCTTTTTCAGATATTCCGCGTCCCGCTTTTTTGAACGGCGGCCCTGCTCCGCAAACAGCGTCTGCTGGGCATAGGCGTCATAGCTCACCGAAAAATCCTCCGGCGTCAGGTGGGGAAAAAAGGAGACACTGACTTCATAGCGTATGGTACCTTCCTCCGACACGGCCGTCAGCTTGACGGACACACCGCGCCGTTCCACACCCTGATATACACATTCGGCTGCAAAATACTGCTGATAGACATCAATTACCTTCATGATACCGCTTGCGCTCCTCTCTTGTCCGATCATACTGCTCCGTCCGCGGCATTTTCACGCTGCCCAAGCTGCGAAGATGCCTTTCTCTGCGGCGCGGAAAGGTCCCAGCTCCAGAGCTGTGCTTCGTAGGGCCGCAAATGACCCAGGGACTGACCGGGGTAATTGCCCAGAACAGGCCGGGCTGCCGCCGGGTCAAAGCCCTTGGGGAGCGGGCAGGTCTGCCTGTGCCGGGAAAAGGAGCAGATGACCAGAATGACCTCGTTGAGCCAGCGGCGCTCATACATATAAAACGCGGTGCTGCGGGGGAAAAATTCCCGGTAGCGCCCCCAAAGCAGGGTGTCGCTGCCCTTTCGCAGTGCGAGACAACGGCGGTAAAAGTTCAGAATGCTGTAAGGGTCCTTTTCCTCTGCCGCGGCGTTGACACGCTTGTAATTTGTGTTGACATAGAACCAGGGACGGACATCGGAAAAACCGGCATGGCGTCCGTCGGTCCATTGTACCGGGGTCCGGGCGGAATCACGGCTGGAAAGATGGATGCGGTGTATCCGTTTCTCCTGCTTTTCACGGCGATGAAAGCGTTCATAGATGTTTCGGGAGGCCACGTCCAGATATTGCTCAATGGATGCCAGGCGGACATTTGTCATACCCAGCTCCTGCCCCTGATAGAGAAAGGGCGTGCCCTTCTGAAACAAATAGGAGGCAGCCAGGGCAGTGCCCGACTCCCGCCAGAAGCGGGTGCTGCCATAGCGGCTGATTACCCGGGGATGGTCGTGATTTTCCAGATAAAGCGCATTCCAGCCTTTGCCCTCCAGCGCATACTGCCAGCGGGAGAAAGCCCGCTTGAGCTTGCGCAGGGAAAAGCTGTGATGAAGGTATTCGGTCAGAAAACAGTCTGCCATCATGTGGTCAAACTGGATCATCATATCCAGTACCCGCTCTTGTCCGCTGAGATAGCGCAGCGCGGTGTTGACATCCGTCATGGGCGCCTCGCCGATCTGAACAGCCCCGTATTCCCGGGCAACGGCGCGGAACTGGCGCAGATAGGAGAGCAGGTTGGGGCCGTCCTTATAATAGGGCATTCCGTTGATGACCGGAAGAAAGGGAAGACCGTCAGGCAGGTCTGCATGCTTGGAGATAAAGGTGATTACATCCTCACGAAAGCCGTCCACGCCCATATCCAGCCAAAATCGCATGATGGACTCGATTTCCTTCCGGACACGCGGGTTATCCATGTTGAGATCCGGCTGATTTCGGGAAAACAGGTGGAGATAATACTGCCCCCGCTGCGGCTCATATTCCCAGGCTGAGCCGGCGAACTGGCTGAACCAATTGTTGGGCGGCCGTCGGCGGCCGTCCCGTGTCCATCGGGGGTCCCGCCAGATGTAATAATCGCTGTAAGGATTATCCCGTCCCCTGCGGCTTTGCTGAAACCAGGGGTGCGCATCGGAGGTGTGGTTGATGACCAGATCCAATATCACCTTCAACCCCAGGGTATGCGCCCGCTGGAGCACCAGGCGAAACTGGTCCAGAGTGCCGTAATCCGGATGTATGCTCCGATAGTCCGCCACGTCGTAGCCAAAGTCCGCGTTGGGGGAGGGGTAGAAGGGGTTAAACCAGATCCCGTCCACCCCCAGGGAACGGATATAGTCCAGTTTTTTGTAGACACCCAGCAGATCTCCGATTCCGTCTCCGTTTCCGTCACAGAAGCTGCGGATCCAGATCTGGTAAAAGGACATGCGGCGAAAATCAAATTGCTCTCTTATCATGGCGCAGCCTCCTTCCGTCACATTTCTGTTATTCTAGACAGCTTTCGCGGGAAAGTCAAGGCTGCAAAATAATCCGCGTATCTGCCCAATGTTTACAATTCATTCACAATTATACGTGCTGCAAGGTATAATATGTGACAGGTTGTCATTTGCGCGGGAAAGACAGCCTCCCGCGCAAATGGCGCAGATGACAGATAGCGAGGAGATGTCATGCCGACTGAAACCTTTTTCCGCCTGCCGGAGGAAAAGCGGGAGCGCATCATCAATGCAGCCTGGAAGGAACTGACCAGCGTCAGCTTTCCCCAGGTCTCCATCAACCGGATTGTCCGGGAGGCGGAAATTGCCCGGGGAAGCTTTTATCAATATTTTTCAGACAAGGATGAGCTTTTGCGTTTTCTGGCAGGCGGCGTGAGAGATTATGTTGTCGAGGGCTATCTGGCAGTGCTGCGGGATAGCCAGGGAGACATGTTCCGTGCGGCGCTGTCGGCCTATGACCAGCTGGCGGAGATGCAGACGCGGGGAGGCGGAGAGATCATAGACCGCTCCCTGTGTTTTCTCCGGCAGAACCCCGGACTGGATGTGCAGAAGCTGGTGTCGGATGGCTCCGGCGAAGATCATCTGGAGCCCATTTGGGAGATTCTGGACAGCGGCATTCTGAAAAGACGGGGACGGAGATATATGCGCACGGGGTTTCATCTATGTATCCTTGTCCTGGGCAACGCGGCGCTGGATTCCCTGGCCCACCCGGAGCGCTGGGAGGAAAACCGCCTGTGGCTTGCAGATGCGATACAAATTATACAATACGGATGTGCGGCCCCTGCCGGTGGTACATCCCTGGGAGGAACAGAGCAGTGAAATATGCAAAGTGTATTCTTGCACTGGCGCTTGCCGCGGCGCTGGCCATACAGCCGGCTGCGGCCTGGGGCGCGGAGGAGCTGGCGGTGGAGTTGGACACGCAGGTCCCGGTTTCCTCTGCCGGCGGACAGAGCACGACTTCCGCAGAGGCGGAACCGGAGCGCGACGCTGACCCAACGGGCACGCTGCGCTTTGAAAATGTGGAGCCCCGGGTCCGGGGCGGAAGTCTGGCAGTGCGCGCATTGCAGAACAACATCGCCAGGCTGGAGGCAATGGACTATAAAAAGCTGCAGAGGGAGCTGACCTCTGACCTGGATGATTTGGAGAACCTGCTGACCCAGCTGGAAGGCATGTCCCTCGGAATTACGCCGGGGGCCAGCTCTGCGAGCAATGGCGCGAAGATCGGAACGATTGCCGCCACTGCCCAGGTTCTCGACTCCATTGGCGCAGGCGGTGCAGGCGGTACGGGCGGCGGAACAGGTACAGACGGTACGGACCCGGAGACACCGGTATCGACGCCGGAGCCGCAGCCGGACCCTGTTGCGCCGGCGCTGAGCGCAGCCGCGGGTGTGCTGGGCGACCATGAAAGGCGCCTCGTTGCCACAGAGGTGGGGCTGAATGTCCTGAACGAGATGGTGGTCTCCAACACGGAGAGCAATCTGGAGGCGGCAAGAGACGCCCTTTCGGATCGTGTTCAGGATTTGAAAAACGGGAAAACCCAGCGTGACGGCGAGACTGCAATCCGCCAGCTTCAGGATCTGCAGGATCAGGCGATTCTCGGGACACAGGCCCTCTACATTGCTCTGGTAAGCATGGAGTCGCAGGAAGCGTCCCTGAACCGGCAGCTTGCCGCTCTGGACCGGCAGCTGACGGAGATGACACTCCGGTATGAGCTGGGGCAGATCTCCGCCCTGACTTTGGAACAGCTGCAAAACGGCAGGGAACAGATGATCAGCGGAATGCAGACCCTGCACGCGAACATCGTGTCCAGGAAGATGCAGCTGGAGAACATGATCGGAGAGTCCAACGGCGGCACCCTGATGCTCATGCCGCTGCCGGAGGTCAGCGCGGGGAACCTCTCCTCCATGTCGGTGGAGCGAGACCTGTACAACGCAAAAAAGGAGAGTTATACGCTCCTGGCCGCCCAGCAGGAGCTGGAAACGGCAAAAAGAGAGTACGATTCCGCCGTGCGGGAATATGGCAGATCAGAGACCAACTACAAATATGTGATGGCGCGGCGGGCCCTGGACGCGGCCCAGGAGCAGTATGATTCCACTGTTGCAAATTACGAGCTGTCCTTCCGCCAGCTGTTTTTGACGGTAAGCGACGCGGCGCAGGTTTTGGAGGCCTCCAGGCAGGCGCTCGGGGTAAAGCAGTCGGAGTATGCAGCGCAGGAGCTGCGTTATTCACAGGGGAACATCAGCCGCAACACGCTGCTGTCCTCCCGTGATGAGCTGAGCGCAGCGGAGGAGTCGGTGCAGACGGCCCTGGAAAACCTCTTTGCTGCATACAACAACTATTGCTGGGCCAGAGAGCGCGGTATTGTGAACTGAGTTTGGAGGTCTCCCTGATGAAGAACTATAAGCGATTGGCCGCTGCGGCACTGCTTTGCGCGGCTCTGACGGGATTGTCCTCCTGCGGAGGCACGGCTGCCGGCCGGTCAGAGCCGGAACAGACGGATTCCTCAGCCGAGAGTGTACAGAGCACCGGCGTGGCAGTAGAGACCATGACGGTGAGGACGGACAGCGTATCCTCCGACAGCACGGTCTCCGGCATGGTCACCGCAGATGGAGCGGCCACGGTTTCGGTGGCGCTCACCGCAAAGGTGCTGGATACCTTTGTATCTGCCGGAGACACTGTGGAGGAGGGGCAGCCGCTGTGCCGGCTGGAGCTGGACAGCACCCTTTCCAATTACCGCGCCGCGGCGCTGAGCCTGCGCGCTGCGCAGCAGAGCTATCAGGATCAGTCCGAGGTCTTTGACCAGCAGATCGCGGCCATCAACCAGCAGATTATTCTCGCACAGAAGCAGGTGCCTCTGGCGCAGATGCAGACCACCGTGGCCGAGGAGCAGATTCCGCTGGCCGAACAGCAGATTCCGCAGCTGGAGCAGCAGATCGAGACCATGGAGCAGCAGATTGCCCTGCTGGAGCAGCAGTCCGCCATGGCTGAGAAGCAGCTGAACGACCTGAAAGCCCTCTTTGCAATCGGCGCTGCCTCTCAGGCGGAGATAGATGCCGCCGAGCTGCAGCTGTCCCAGGTCCAGCTCCAGGTCAGCCAGGCAAAAATTCAGGTGGATCAGGCGAAAATGCAGATCGACCAGGCGCAGATGCAGATCGACCAGGCGCAGCTGCAGGTGGCGCAGAGCGCCCTGCAGCCGGACCAGGCCCGATTGCAGGTGAGCCAGGCCCAATTACAGCTGTCCTCCGCCATTGCCCAAAAAAATTCCACCCTGAGCCAGCTGCAGGCCAGCATCGAGAGCGCCCGCTCCAATGTACAGCAGTTGGAGAGCGTTTTGAAGAACATAGACGGAGAGGGAAATATCGTGGCGCCGATGTCCGGGGTACTGACCTCCTTCAACGCCGAGAAGGACAATTTTGTCAGCTCGGCAATGCCCGTAGCGATCATCAATGAGACGGGAAAGATGGAGATCACCGTGGGTGTGCCCGAATCCCTGATTCCAAAGCTGCAGGTCGGAGATGTTGCGGATGTGACAGTGACCGCAATGGACTTGCAGTTTGAAGCGGCAATCCACTCCATGGATCAGACCGCAAACAGCATGACACGGCTTTACAACGTGGTCCTCACGGTACCGGAGGAGGTGCAGGGCCTGCTGGCCGGCATGTTTGCCGATGTAACCTTCCATACGGACACCATAGAGGAGACCGTGGTGATCCCCTCCCAGGCAATTCTGAACCGGGAGGATACCCAATATGTCTATGTTGTGGCGGCAGATGGCACTGCCCGCTTTACGGAGATTACCACCGGCATGACCAGCGGCGGCGTTACCGTGGTTACCGGCGGCCTGCGGGGCGGGGAAAGGCTGGTCACCGTTGGGCAGTCCTACCTCAAAAACGGTGATACCGTGCGGATTGTTGGGGGGGACTGAGAGCGGATGAGCCTCGCGAGCTTTTGCATTCGGCACAAGGTGGCGACTCTTTTGGCGGTTGTCATGATTTCTGCCTTTGGAGTGGCGTATGCTTCACGGCTGCAGATGGCTCTGCTGCCGGACATGGAGGCCCCCAATGCGGTGGTCATGTGCTACTATAACGGGGCCACACCCAAGGACATGGAGGAGCTGGTCTCCCGGCCTCTGGAGGCAGCTGCGATGACAGTCTCCGGCGTGGAGTCAGTCAGCTCCACCTCCTCAGACAGCACCAGCGTCGTGAATATCACCTATGTGGACGGAACCGATCTGGATCTGGCGGCAACGCGGCTGCGGGAGCAGTTTGAAATGGTCTCGCTGCCTGAGGATGCCACCAAGCCCGTGATTTTGAATCTGAACCTGAACAACCTGCTGCCCACTGCCCTGATTGCGCTGACCGGAGAGGATCTGGGCCAGCTGCAGACTCTGGCGGAGGACACTGTGATCCCCGCGCTGGAACGTATCGACGGTGTGGCCAGTGTCACCATGTACGGAGGAAGGGAGCAGCAGATTGCCGTCCGCCTGGACGCCGCGCGGTCAAAGGGTTATGGTCTGAGCAACAGCTATGTTGCCCAGATTCTGGCCGCGGAAAACCTGCTTTACCCCGGCGGCGAGCTCCAAAACGGCAGCAAAAAGCTGACTGTGTCCACGGACGCCAAATTTGTCTCCGTGGAGGATGTGCGCAATACACTGATCCCCCTGCAGACCGGCGGAACCGTCCGGCTGGGGGATGTGGCCGAGGTCCGGGTTGAGGACAAGGCGCAGACTACCATTGCCCGGATGAGCGGCCGGGAATGCGTGATTCTCATGGTTTCCAAGCAATCCGGCGCAAATGAGGCCGGTGCGGCGGAGGCGGTGGAACAGCGCCTGGAGACACTGAAGGCAGAGCACCCGGAGATGGACTATTATCTGGCCTACAGTGCGGCGGATTATATCAATATGGTCGTGGACGCCGCGCTGGAAAACATTGTCCTGGGTGTTGCGCTGGCTGCTGTGGTCGTGTTTTTGTTCCTGTGGCGTTTTGGACCCACGTTTACCATAGCGGTCTCGATGCCTGTGTGTATTCTCACCGTGTTTGTGCTGATGAATGTGTTCCATCTGACGCTGAACATGATGAGTCTGGGCGGGATTGCCATGGGTGTGGGCATGATTGTGGACAACTCCATCGTCGTTCTGGAAAACATCTATCGCTTTACAGGCGAGGGACACGACCGTCTGCATTCCTGCGTGGAGGGCACAAAGGAGGTCACTACCTCGGTGCTTGCCTCGACTCTGACCACCTTGGCGGTGTTTGTGCCTCTGGGGCTCAGCGGCGGTATGGCGGGACAGCTGTTCCGGGACTTTTGCCTGACCATCGCCTTTCTGATTCTGTCCTCCCTGATTATTGCGCTGACCTGGGTGCCGCTGCTGTGCTACATGATGCTGGACGAGGACAGGGTGCGCAGACAAAATCTGCGCCGGGCTGCCGCTGCCCAATCCCCCGGTCTGGGACGGAAAATCCTGAACGCTCTGAGCCGTGCCTATCGGGGGCTGATGCGCTTTTTCACCCGGCATCTGGCGGTGGGGATGCTGGTCTGTGCCGTTTTGGTGGCCGCATTTCTGATCCCCTGCGTCAACACCACCATGGTCATGCTGCCTGAGATGGATTTCAGCCAGGTGGATGTGAATATCTCCATGCCGGTTGGATCAAGCATGGAGGAATCGGCAGGAATTGCCGAGCAGGTGGTGGCCATTGTGGAGCGGGAGGTCCCGGAGCTGGAGAACTGTTACTATATGATCTCCGGCGGAGAAAGCGGCACGGCGTCCCTTTTGAGCAGCAGCGATGTCACCGTGGGACTGAACCTGGTGAGCAGGGGAGAGCGAAGCCGCAGTGCGGTACAGGTGGCGGATGCGCTGCGTCCCGCTCTGGCGGATGTGGCCGGCTGCGAGATTTCGGTCAGCGCCAGCGACATGAGCAGCTTCAGCAGCGGTGCGGATATTGAAGTTGTGATTACGGGTGAGGACCACAACACGCTTGCGGTCATTGCCGCCGACCTGGCGCGGGATATTTCCGCGCTGCCGGATGCGGTAGACGTGTCCAGCTCGGTTTCGGAGCAGGTGCCGCAGGTGCAGGTCAGCATGAACCGTCAGGCCGCCAGCCGTTACGGCCTTACCGCAGCCCAGGTAGGACAGGCCGTGCGCGCAGAGCTGACAGGTGCAACCGCCACCGTTGTGACAGTCTCCGGAAAGGAGCTGGATGTGGTGATCAAGGGCGACGGCGCCGCGTCCGTAAGCCTGGATGCCCTGCGCAGTATGCCGGTTACCACCGCTTCGGGAGGCACGGTCTCCCTCAGCAGTGTTGCCAACGTGGAGGTGATTCTCGCCCCGCTGAGCATTGCCCGTGCCAATCAGGCCCGCCGTGTGACGATCACAGGCGCCACGATCAGCGGTGATACCACTGCCATGACGGAGGCCATCGACGCCATTCTGGAGGAATATCCAATGCCCCAGGGCTACAGTGCCTCTACCGAGGGAGCTTATGAGGACATGATGGAGAACTTTTCGGATCTCGGCCTTGCGCTGCTGATCGCTTTGGGACTGGTATATTTTGTCCTGGCTGCCCAGTTTGAGAGCTTTATCATGCCGGTCATTATTATGCTGATTCTGCCTGTGGCCTTTTCCGGTGCACTGTTTGCCCTCCCGCTGACGGGGAGAAACCTGTCTATGATTTCTCTGGTCAGTCTCATCATGCTGGCCGGAACGGTGGTAAACAACTCCATTATCCTAGTGGACTATATCAATATCCGCCGCGGGCAGGGCGAGTCCCGTCAGGATGCGATTTTGAATGCCTGCCCGCTCCGTGTCCGTCCCGTGCTGATGACCACCCTGACGACCGTGCTGGCCATGGTGCCGATGGCTTTCAGCATCGGTGACACCAATGAGATGATGAGCGACATGGGCGTGACGATGATGAGCGGCATGATCGTCTCCACCATCGTGACATTGGTGTTTACCCCGGTGTTCTACTCGGTCATTGACAACTTTGCCCGGCTGTTTCAGCGGAAAAAGAGGCCCGCGCCGGTGCAGGGATAAGAAAACCGCTTTTTAGTATTGCTGTGACCGAAAAGACATTGCGTACTGTTCTTCCATAAAAAGCAGAAGCTTTTTGTGGAAGATGCGCCGCTTGACCCATTGCTTTTTCAATGAAATGGAGCATTTTATTGAAACATAGTATCCCCCCCGGTCGGCAGGAAAAACCGTCCGGGGGTGAAGCTTATCTGTTTATCGTTGTTCTCGCGGCAGCTGCGGGCTTATTGTGCAGCTGCTGCGGTGACCGTAATCTGCCATGTGCCGTCCTCAAGCTGCTCCGGCGCGGAGATGCTGAGATTCGCCAACTGCGGACTGTCGACTTTGATGCTCTCCTTCTCGTTGCCAATCAGAAGAAGCTTCGCGCCGTTTGTGAGTGTGACCTCACCGTTATAGATGTGAAGAACCTGATTATGGATGGTCAGTGTGGCGCCGTCCAACTCCACTCTGGCATCTCCGAGAATATAGATTTCCGCGCCGGTGCTCAGGTCCTCGCTGAGCGCAAAGGTATTGCCGCTCAGGTCGATTTCCATAATCTCCGGGTCAGACAGAGCGGTTTTCAGGCAATCCGAGGAGGAAACAACTGCCATGTAACCGACAGTGCCGTCAATGTCCTCCGGTCTGCTCTTTTCCAGTTTGCCGTCTGCTTCTTCGATATCGAGGATCACCCGGCCGTTGTTGGCAACCGTGCCGCCGTCAAGCTTGAGGGTACTCTGTGTGCCAAGCTCCATCCAGGTGCCCTCGTTCAGCGTCAGCTTGCCCTGAACAATGAGCGCTCCCCTGTCGTAATTTCCGCAGATATGGAATATGCGGAGCTCCGGGCTCTCGCTGGAGCGTATGGTTACATCGCCCTCCGGTCCGATGGTCAGCGTACCGCCGAAGTTGATCATGCGTTCCACATCCACAGCCGCGTTGACAGTCATTTTGCCGGCGTTGTTCAGGTCGAACCAGTGGAGGTAGTTGAGCACGCCGTTTTCGTAATCACCGGTCATGGATGCGCCGGTGATCTTTCCGTTGAAGATGGCCGTGCCGCTCTCGTTATTGCTGAACCAGGCATCGGCGCTGCCCTGGAGCGTGCCGTTAAAGCGCAGGTCGCCGTCGTTGTCCAGGCTGCCCTCCTTGCCGAGCGTGACGGCTGCGTCCTCAGTCACCGTCATCTGCGCACGGTTGAAGATTTTGGAACGGGTATCGACAGCGCCGGTAATGGTCAGGGAAACGCCGGTATTGTCTCCGGGCTGGTTGGTGAACCAGTTCTGCTCATCCTCCCAGAAGCCGTTGCGGAACTCCGGCGCTCCCGGTCTGTCAAACCAGCTTTCACCCGCCTCATTGGTGCGCTGCACCTCCCAGCTGCCGCTCTCGATGGTCAGCGAGCCGACAGCGGCTTTGGCGTAATTGAAGAACCGGGAATTATAAACCTTGCCTTCGACAACCTGCTCCGGCTTTTCTGCGGTGGCAAGCATGGTGAGCTTATCCGCCTGAAGCTCGCCGTAGTTGAAAAGCTGGCATCCGACGGAGAGGCAGAGGTCCGACAGATTCATCGCTGCGCCGGAGCAATTTTCCAGGTTTACATTCTCAGGCAGCACCAGCGCTCCGGTGATGGTCATGCTCACGCCGTCGTTCTTACGGGGATTGTCCGTATCATTCAATTCCTCGGGACCGTAGCCGTTGCGCAGCTCCGGATTGCCGGGGAATTCGGTCCAGGTGCCCTGGTCATCGCTGTGCTCCACCGACCAGGCGGCGGATTCCATGGTCAGGCTGCCCAGAACGGCAGTGCCGAAGTTTCGCAGGGAGGCGTTATACTGTGTGTCCTCCTCTACGGTTTTGGCCTCGGGACCGGCCTTCATCGTGACCTGGTCCAGCTTGAGCTGGCCGAAGTTTTCCAGCGTGCCGAGGCCCTCAATTACCGCGCCGGCTGCGGTCAGTACGCAATCGGCATTGTTCTGGACACGGACAGAGCTGCCGATGGTCAGAGTATCTGTGACGGTCAGGGATGTGCCGCTGTTGTCAAATGTGAGGGGTTCGCCGGTCTCCCAGTCTCTGGCGCCCTCCTCAAATCCGTTGAAAATATGGGCGCTTTGATATTCCTTCCAGGTATGCCCGTCTTCGTCCGTGTGTTCAATATACCAGTCGGAGCCCTCCAGCGCAATGCTGCCAAACTCCGCCTTGCCGAAGTTGTCCAGATTGGGACTATAGCTCCAGCGCTCGGCATCCAGCGTTTTGGGCTTTTCCATGGTCTTCATGATCAGCTTGTCCGCCTTGAGGGCGCCCTCATTCTGGATGTAACCCAGGGCCTCCACGGTCAGAGTGCCGGGGACGGAGAAGCGCATGTCGGACCCGATGGGAATTGCCTCGTCGGCCTTGACAGTAAAATCATCCTTTGCGCGGATGACCTTTGCGCCGCTCTCCATCGCAGCCAGGTACTCGTCAACGTTTGTGACCTCTACTGCACTTTCATCCTCGGGCTCCGCCGCAGATATATTTTCATCAAAGCGCTGGAAAATGGTGGCAACCTGTGCCCTGCTGGCCAGCCCCTTGGGATCCAGGGTTGTGGAGGTGGTGCCGGTGATGATCTTGTTCATCACCACCCAATGCATTGCCTCATCTGCCCAGTCGGAAATGTCAGCTGCGTCCGCGAAGTCCAGCAGGAACATCCAGCTCCCCTGGAAGCCCTGATTTCTGGTCTGGGCATAGCGGTAGAGCATGGCGGCCATCTGTTCCCGGGTGACGGTGGCGGTGGGGGAAAAGATTCCCTCGGCAATGCCCTTGACGATACCCTTGCCGGCGGCCCAGATAACCGGCTTTTCATACCAGATCTCTGCGGGAACATCGGTGAAGGGATTTTCACCCGTGACCTCGGGGCTGCCCTCCAGCCGGTAGAGAATGGTAGCGATCATCGCACGGTCGGTGAAGCCATTGGGATTGAAGGCGCCATCTCCGCTGCCGTTCATCAGGCCCTTGTCCCTGGCATGCATGACAGCGCCGTAAAACCAGTCGCTCTCCTGTACGTCCGAAAAGACTCCGGCCTCCGTTTCGCCGGCCAGCGCAGCGGCCGAACAGCTCAAAAGCAGTGCCGCGCAAAGGAAAATGGATATTATGCGAT
This sequence comes from uncultured Oscillospiraceae bacterium, assembly GCA_905236305.1. Taxonomy (GTDB): domain Bacteria; phylum Bacillota; class Clostridia; order Oscillospirales; family Oscillospiraceae; genus RGIG7114. The sequence goes on from CAJOPB010000007.1 coordinate 16,051, forward strand.
GCTTCATTGATTTGTCCTCTCCTTTCTGTGCCGCTTTGCGGTACACAAGATATGGTGATTGTAGCATTTCTGCATGGAGAATGCAAGCCATATTCTGCGCTCCTTCGACAGCAAAAAGCCTCTGAATATTCCGAAGGCTTTCGGCTTTGGAATATTCAGAGGAAGGGGGCGCGCGGGCAGACCGTCCCGCCGGACTCCCGGCAGAAATATTAGATTATTTCTTGATGAGTCCTTAGTATCAGTGCAAAAGCTTCATAGCGCGGTCTGTGATCGCAATGGCCTCCTGGACGGTGAGGACGCCTTCGGGGTCAAAGGTGCTGCTGTCCCTGCCCTTGATGATGCCGTTCTCTGCAGCCCAGCCCAGCTCGCTTTCAACCCAGTGCCCGCTGACATCCGCAAAGCTATGGCTGCACTCGCTGGTGTCGATTCCCATGATCTCAGCAACCCGGTTGAGAATCGCCACGATCTGGGAGCGGGTGAGTGTGACATCCGCGGCAAAATGCGTACTGTCCACGCCTTTGATGATGCCCAGAGCTTTGGCTGCAAGCGCCGCATGGTCGCTGGTATCCGTAAATGCGTTCTCGTCGATGGTCTTTTCCTGCTCCGCCAGGAAAAGGTCGATGTCTTCACCGCTGAGCTGTTCGATCAGGTTGATGAACATCCGGATCACATCTCCGCGGTTGACGGTGCTCTGGTAATTGCGCTGGAGATTCTCCGGTACAAGCCCGGTGCTGATTGCATCCCGGACCTCAGCTGCGGCCCAATCAGAAGGGGTATCCTGTGCTGATGGAAGCTGCGCAGTGCTGTCCGTGGAGCCGGACTGCTGTCCCGGCTGCTGTCCCGGCTGGAGCTGGTCAGGCTGTCCCTGGCCGGGGCGCTGACCGGCAGGCATGCCGCCGGCCATGCCGGTGCCGGCAGAGGCCGTGGATGTGGCAATCTCTGCGCCGTCCACAAACAGTGTGTAGCTCTCGCCCTCCGTCAGCTGCTCGGAGGCAAATATCACACTGTCAGCGCTGCGCACGGCCTTGGCGGTATACAGCGTGTTCCCGGAGCTGTCCTTGATCACCAGAGTGCTCCCTGCATTGATCGAAAGACTGCTTGCGCTCTCCTGTTGTCCCACACTGCCGCGCATCCGGCCCTGCTGTCCGTTCATCTCGGGCGGCATCTGGCCCTGCTGTCCGTTCATCTCGGGCGGCACCTGGCCCTGCTGTCCGTTCATCTCGGGCGGCATTTGGCCCTGCTGTCCGTTCATCTCATTCGGCATCCGGCCCTGCCGGCCGTTCATGCCGCCGGGCATACCGCCCATCAAGCCGCCGCCCATCATGCCTGTACTGCCGAAAGCGACATATGTGCCGCTGCTGGGGACCTCGGCCATACCGCTCATGCCCACGGCCAAGATCGTGCCGCCGTTGTATGTGATGCCCCGTTCACTGTCCAGAGCGCCATTGCCGTTGTTGGCTGCGCCAAACACCTCAGTGACGCCGCCGCTGATGGTGATGGTACCATTGGAGTCCAGCCCGTCTCCCACGGCGTTGACGTACCATTCTCCGCCGCTGATGTTAAGAGCGAAGTCGTAATTTGTAAGATCACTGTTTGCCGCGTTGATGCCGTCATCGGAGGCGGTGATGCGCCCGCTGCCGCCCGTAAGATTGATGGCTGCGCCCTCCATGCCCTCATAGCTTTTTTGTACGGTTACGCTGCCGCCGCTGATGGTAAGCTCCCGCTCGCTTTTAATGCCGTCATCCCCAGCACTGACGGTGACAGCGCCCCCGCTGATCAGAAGTGTGCCGTCGGCATGAATGCCGTCGTCGTCAGAGGTGATGTCAATGCTGCCGCCGCTGATGGTGATGCTGCCGGCGGAAACCGTGTCATCCGTATCGGGGCTGGCCTTCAGGCCCTCGTTTCCGGCCGTAATGGCGACCGTACCGCTCTTGATCGTCAGGGAGTGATCTGCGGCGATGCCGTGGTTTGCTGCGGTGATATTGACTGTGGGGCCGTCCAGAGTCAGGGCTGCAGTAGCTGCGGCCTTGATCCCGTTTTTGTAATTGCCGTTGATATTCAGCGTGCCGCTGCCGAGTATGGTCAGGGAGGCGTTTTCACTCTTGACCTTGATGGCAGCCCCCTCAAAGTCGTCGCTTTCCTCGTTCTCCAGAGACTCGTTATCCGTGAGGGTGACAGTGCCGGAGATGTAGACAGTGGTTTCTGTCCCCTTGTTGCAGCGCAGCGGCGCGGTTGTGGAGCAGCCCAGAGTCAGCTCCTCCAGAATCAGCGTGACGCCGGTGGTGCCCTTCTTCACGGAGATACTGCCCTCGGCGCAGCTGCCGGTTATGGTGTAAACGCCGCTTTCGTTGATCTGCAGGGAGGTACCGTTGATCTGAAAGCCGCTGAGAGCGGAATCTGATGCGGTGACGCCTGTTTCAGAAAAGGCAAAGGTATTCCGGCTGGCCGGAAGCTCCGCAGCATAAGCGATACCTGCGGGGCACAAGCTCAAAAGCAGGACCAGCACCAGAATGAGTGCCGGAATGGATGTACGGAAGATGTGCCTGGATTTCATGTGTATTTCCCCCTTATATCTGTTCTGGAATGACAGGTTGGAAAGAGACCGGAGGAGGCGCGGCTGTGCCGGGCTTTGTGCCCCGGTTTTTTTGTATTGTAGAACGGAAACCTGAAATCATCCTGAAAAGCGGCACACCGAAAAAACGTCTGCTGCATAGTTTTTGGACCCGGAGGAAGGGGAAGCGTGTGCATTTTTGCAGTTAGGAATTGCGGCGGAGCCGGGACGACAGTCCGTCTACGGCCCAAATCATTGCCGCCAGCCCCAGGCAGATGGTACCGGCCTGGGACCAGTCATAGTGGTTCATGGCGAAAATCAGCGGGGCGCCGATGCCTCCCGCGCCCACAATGCCCAATACCGACGCCTCCCGCAAATTGACGTCAAAACGGTAGAGCACTGCGGAGCGCAGCGCCGGGGCAAGCTGGGGCAGAAGACAGTGGCGAAGCCGGTGAAGCGGCCGGACACCCATAGCGGACAATGCGTTCCAGGGGCGCATATCCAGCGTGTCGATGGCCTCGGTGAAGCGTTTGGTCAGCAGGCCGACACTGCATACCGCCATGGTCAGCACCCCTGTAAAGGCCCCGGGACCGGTGACCCGGATGAGAATGAGCCCCCAGATCAAAACGGGTATGGAACGGACGGCAAGAGAGACCCCACGGAACAGCAGCGCCACGGGTCGGGGACACAGACGGCCGGACCCCAGCAGTGCCAGGGGCAGTGAGATCACCGCGCCCAGAGCCGTACCTGTCAGGGCAATGCTGCCCGTCTCCAGCAGCAGCCACCCCAGTCCGGAGCTGTCTGCGCGCAGCACCAGCTCCCAGTCCGGATGTACCAGCCCGGAGAGCATCCGCAATGCCGTGTGGGGAATAGTATGGCTGAAGTCCGGCCCTTCCAGGGAGAAAAGCCCGGCCAGCAGCAGGACTGCCGCTGCCGGCAGCAGGGCCTTTCCGGCCCGGCCCGGCCGCCGGTCCCCTCGAATCAGGGTAGTGAGCCAGGCGCTCAAAAGCTCGATCAGGCAGACGACTGCCAGCAGAGACAGCAAAATGGTTCCTACGCGGTCGTATTCCAGCCAGGAGATCTTTTCATTCAGGAGCAGGCCGACGCCCCCCGCACCCACATATCCCAGAATGGCGCTGTGGCGGACGTTGGCCTCCAGCAGATAGAGAACATTGGTGAGGCAGCTTCCTCCGATCTCCGGTACCACTGCCTGAACATAGGCCGCCGGGAGGGAAACGCCCATGCTCCGCAGGGCATGGCAGGCCCCGAGCGGGGCGCTCTCGATGTCCTCATAGGTCAGGCGCGTCATGATGGCAAAGGTATAGACCGTAATGGCGGCTGTGCCCGCAAAGGCCCCAAGGCCAAAGACAAAGGTGGCTGCCAGGGCGAGAATCAGCGTGGGAAAGGACCGCAGAAACTGAATGAAGCAGCGTAAAATCCACCGGGGCAGCGGTGCAGGACAGAGATTGGCGGAACAAAGAGGGGCAACGCCCAGCGCCAGCGCAGAGCCCAGCGCTGTGCCAGTCAGGGACATTTGCAGCGTGGACCACAGCGGCCAGACCAGCCTTGGGAGAAAGCTCCACTCCGGCGGACACATCCGGGCGAAAATATCCCCCAGATGTGCCCGCCGGGACCAGAACCGGGGCAGGGAGACCCCCGTAAACCGGGCGGCCAGACAGAACAGAAGCAGAAGCATCCCGCCCGTCAGCAGCCTCTGCCAGGTCCGCCGTCTCATGTGCCGTTCTCCGCGCTTTGGCCGTAGACTGTCCGGAGCATATCCTCCGCAGCCTCCGGCGGCCCGTCATAGATCAGCGCCCCGTCCCGCAGACCCAGCAGCCGGTCTGAAAACTCCGTCGCCAGGGCCAGATTGTGGCTGTTCATCAGTACGGTCAGCCCTTCTGTACGCTGAATCTCCCGCAGCAGCTCCAAAATCTGCCGCCCGGTGACCGGGTCCAGAGCGGCCACCGGCTCATCCGCCAGCAGCAGAGCCGGGGAGCGCATCAGTGCCCGGGCAATTGCGACCCGCTGCTTTTGCCCTCCCGAGAGGCTCCTGACCAGCTCCTCCCGCTTTTCTGCCAGACCCACCCGGTCCAAAAGTGACGCTGCCGCTTCGCGCTGTTTCCTGCCGTAGAGACCGAGCAGGCCGCGCAGCAGTCCCATATCCGGCAGGGCGGCACAGAGCACGTTATCCATGGCGGTGCGGTTTTCCACCAGAGCAAAATCCTGATAGATTGTACCCAGTGTGCGCTGTACGGCCCGCCTTTCCCTGCCCCGGGCGCCCTCAAAGCGGACGCCATTGAGTATTATTCTGCCGCCGCTACACTTTTCCGAGCCGTTGAGCAGCCGGAGCAGCGTGGTTTTGCCCGCGCCCGAGGGACCGATGACGGAGACAAACTCTCCCACGTTCAGGGTGAAGCTGACGTCCCGCAGCGCGGTGACCCGGTGGTCAAAGGTCTTGCTGAGTGCGGTTACCTCCAAGGCAGTCACTGTGCGTTCCCTCCTGCTTTTTCCGGCCGTTGTTCCGAATCGTTTTTCTCTCAGCCTCCGCGGCGGGGGAGAAAGTGCCGTCAGCCCTCCATGGAGCGCAGCAGTTTTTGGGCTGCCCGCTCGCCGTCGTAGTCGCTGTCCTGGCCCCAGTCATAGCCGATCTGACTGAACACGCCGAACAGCTCCCGTCCCTCGCCGGTCTGCGCCAGCTCAATAAATGCCTCGCCCAGAGCGCGCCGAAAGGCTTCGTCCTGCATCAAAGGGCTGGTTTTGCTGTAGGCGATCATATCGTTATAGATTCCCTCCGTTACCCCAATGACGTCGGTCTGCTGCGCCATGGGCGCGGTGCCGCCGTACTCGCTCTCCCAGAGGGGTGCGTTTTTGATACGGATATGGCCGTAGGAGACCATCACATCCACCTGGCCGGAGGCCAGACGCGCCACGGAGGTGGTGTGGGAATCTGACTGCACCACATGCTCCAGGTCGCTGATGCCCTTTCCATAGCGGTCCATAAGCCACAGGCAGGGGTAGATATAGCCGGAGGCGGAGGTGGGGTTGAGCACGGCCCAGGTGGCGTCGTTCAGCTCCTCCCAGTCCGGTGTCTCTCCGGCATTCACCTTTTCCGCCAGAGCCCGCCCGCGCTCGCTCGGCCCGGCCAGGAGAATGCAGCGATAGTAGCGGCTCAGGTCCTCTGTATTCTCCTCAATGGTGCCGTCATTCCAGTCTGCGGGATTTTCTGAATCCTTATTGATACCATAGCGTAGGGCAGTGAGAAGTACGTCGCAGTCATCGGAAAAGAGCACGTAGTTTCCACCGGAGATAAAGCCGATGTCCGCGCTGCCGGCGCTGAGGGCCTCGCCTACGGCAGTGTAGCTGGTGCCTACGGTCATGGCCACATCCCTCACATCGTAGCCCTTTTCTGCCAGAGCGGCCTGCAGGAGGGCTTCGAGGGGCTCTGTGGCGGCGCTGATTTGCTCCGCGTCAGCATAGGGGGAGAAGGCGATTTTCAGCTGATCGACAGTCTGAATGCTCCCGGCGGCTTCCGCCTGGGGCGCAGAGGGGGCAGGCGCTGCTGCGGGAGCGTTGTCCGGGTCAGCCTCTGCCGCTCCGCCGCAGCCGGTAAGCAGGGCCAGACTCAGTGTCAGCACCAGAAATGCCGTGATGAACTTTTTCATATTCTTTCCTCCAGATAACAGGGAACCGCGCACCGGAAGTCCTTCTGGCGCGGCCCGAAATGTTTGCCTCCTTCCGGTCAGAGCCCGGGGACGCCCTCGCAGCGTCCGAAAAAAACGTGCGCAGGACAGCGCACGTCGGGCATGACTTCCAGGCGGCTGCTGTAAGAGCTGTCTCTGTGCGAAGGCGCAGCTTCAGCTCTTTCTGTCGGTCGGCCCTCTCTGGGACCCTCTCAGCCCGGAACACGGGCTCCCTCGCAATCTGGTTTCGTCATCTCATCTGAACGTATTTCCCGCCCCGGCGGGAAAGGGCGGAACAGCCGTTGGAAAGCGCGGCGCCAGGGCGCTCCCCCTTTCGCCGCATTCCGTAAACCGACGGAATTGTAGCATAATACCCGAGAATTTGCAAGCAGAAATATCTTTTCCCTTCCTCCGGAGGGCGGGAAAAGCCGGCCGCGGGCAGCAGCCCGGCTCAGAAAAAGTTTGCGATTGTGCAAAAGCTTTTGTTGCAAACCCCGTCATGTTGTGCCATAATGGAAAATGTGGAAGATTCCGGTCATTTTCCGGCAGGCGCTGCCGTGGCCGGAAATGGATACCGGGGACGGCGCTTGGAAAGGCGGAAAACAATGGCGGCATTTTATCGCATTATCTCGCTCCTGGGCGGACTGGCACTGTTTTTATATGGTATGCGCACCATGGGGGACGGACTGAAATCCTCCTCCGGCGGAGCGCTGCGGGCAGTGCTGTCCAAGGTGACGGACAGCCCTGTAAAGGGCTTCCTTCTGGGGACTCTGGTAACCTGTATGATCCAGAGCTCCACTGCCACGATTGTTCTGACAGTGGGTCTGGTGGGCGCGGGCTTCCTCGGCTTTCGCAAATCAGTCAGCATTGTGCTGGGCGCCAACGTGGGTACTGCCATCACCGCACAGATCATCCGGCTGATGGATCTGGATGCCGGGGCCGGGAGCTTGCTCTATTTTTTCAAGTCTGACAACCTTGCCCCTATGGCGCTGCTGGTTGGTATTATCCTGATCATGTTTGTCAAAAACCGCTGGTCCCACACTGCAGGAACCGTGTTCATGGGCTTTGGAATACTGTTTGTCGGCCTGATGAATATGTCTGCCGCAGTCAGTTCCCTGGAGGACGGGCTCTCAGCCTTCCTGCTCTCCTTCGAGGGAAACTATCTCCTGGGGTTTCTCTCCGGCGTCCTGGTGACCGGTGTGATCCAGAGCTCCTCGGCAGTGGTGGGTATTCTGCAATCTGTGGCAAGCACGGTCGGCATCTCCTTCTGTGCGGTATTTCCGGTGATTGTGGGCGTCAACATCGGCGATTGCCTTACCACCTATCTGGTCTGCCGCGCCGGGGCGAGCCGGGAGCAGATCCGTACCTGCCTGGTCCACATTGTCTATAATGCGCTTGCCGCCATACTGGTGCTGAGCGTTGTGGCAATCCTGCGGCTTACGGGAGTGCTGGGAGATGCGCTGTGGTATGTCCCGCTGCGTTCCGGCGGGATTGCCAACGTCCACGGGCTTTTCCGCCTGGCCCCCGCGGTGCTCCTGCTGCCCTTCTCCGGTACTCTGGCCAAAATCTGCGAGAAGCTGGTGCCGGACCATGAGGAGGACGACGCCAGCGCCCGTATAGAAAAGAACCTGCGGGAGTTGGACAAGCGTCTGGTGACCAACCCCGCAATGGCTATGGCGGAGGCCCAGACCCTGATTGCTCATATGGCGGATGTGTCCATTGAAAATTATGAGCGGGCCGTGGCCCAGATTTTCTCCTACGATGCCTCCCGTACGGAGCGAATCCGCAGCCAGGAGCATCTGCTGGACCGTATGGCTGACGCCACCAACCAATATCTGGTGTCCATCGCCCCCTATATCCAGATGGACGCGGATTACAGAACGCAGATCTATCAGATTCAGTCCCTCACCTGCTTTGAGCGCATCGGAGATCTTGCGATGAATATCTGTGACGATCTGGAGTCTGTCCACGGCTCTGATCAGACGTTTTCAGAGACTGCCCTGCGGGAGCTGCACGTGCTGACGGAGGCTGTGGAGGACATCCTGGAGCTGACGCGGGAGACCTTCCGCACCAACAATACCGGCTCGGCCAGGCAGGTGGAACCGATGGAGGAGGTGATCGACGAGCTGGTGGAGCTGCTGAGGGGACGATCCTTTGCCCGCAGCGCCGGGGGCCAGTGCCCGCTGCTTACCAGCATTGAGTATCAGAATATCCTGCAGCATCTGGAGCGCATTTCCGACCAGTGCTCGGATCTCGCTGTCTATCTGCTGGGCAGAGTTGACGACCGCATCAACGGCCGGGAGCATGAGTACATCGGAGAAGTTCACCATACGCAGCAGCCGGAATACATGGCGGCGTTTCGCGCAGGACATGAGAAGTATTTCTCACTTTTGGAGTAAATAACGATTTTTAGTCGCTGCATACAAAAAAGGGACTATGATTTTGGAGTTGTTTACAACTTCAAACCGTCCCGCCGGTATGATATAATATTACAAATAATATACAAATCACGGGGATTACGCGCACTGCCCCCCAATGACAATGGATTAATATTAAAAAGGAGGAAATATAATGGCAAGTCCGTTTTTCAACGAGGATCATGAGGGAATCCGGGACATGGCCCGGGATTTCGCAAACAAAACCCTGGCGCCGCTGGCTGCGGATATCGACAAAAACGAGGAATTTCCCATGGAGGTGGTGCGCCAGATGGCGGACATGGGCTTCCTGGGGATTAAGATTCCGGAGGAGTACGGCGGATTGGGACTGGATATGCGCTCCTATGTCTGCGTGATGGAGGAGATTGCCCGCAAGTGTGCCACTGCAACACTGTTTATTTCATCCGCAAACTCCCTGTCCACTGCCCCGATTGTACTTAACGGTACCGAGGAGATGAAGGAACAGTGCCTCCCCGGCGTGGTGGGCGGCGAGGAGTTTATCGCCTTCGGCCTGACGGAGCCCAACGCCGGCTCCGACGCTGCCTCCCTGACCACAAAGGCCGTGGAGGATGGGGATGACTATATCCTCAATGGCCGCAAGTGCTTTATCACCATGGCGCCCATCTCCAAATACTGCATCATCTATGCAAAGACAAGCCCGGACAAGGGCGCAAAGGGCATCAGCTGCTTTTTGGTGGACATGTCCCTGCCCGGCGTGAGCTGCGGCAGACATGAGGAAAAGATGGGCCAGCGCGGTGTCCCCGTCAGCGATGTGCTGCTGGAGGACGTGCGCGTTCCCAAGAGCTGCATGATCGGCGAAAAGGACATGGGCTTTATCAATGCCATGAAGACCCTTTCCGTGGGGCGTATTGGTGTTGCCAGCATGTGTCTGGGCATTGCAGCCGAGGCCATTGCCCTGGCCGTTGAGCACACCAAAAACCGCGTGCAGTTCGGCAAGCCGCTCTGCAAGCATCAGGCGATTGCCTTTATGCTGGCCGAAATGGAGACAAAGCTCAACGCAGCCCGCGGCCTGGTGTACAATGCAGCGTGGCTCATGGACAATGGTGTGAAGGCGGATAAGGAGGCCTCCATGGCAAAGTTCTATGCTGCGGAGTCCGCCATTGACATCGTCAGCAAATCTCTCCAGCTCCACGGCGGATATGGCTACAGCCGCGAGTATGCCATAGAGCGGCTCTATCGTGACGTGCGTATCTGCAACATCTACGAGGGCTCCAGCCAGGTGCAGCAAATCGTGATCTCTGGCGCGATGCTGAAGTGACCTGCCCTCTCCCTTTCAGAGGGACGCCCGGCGCCCCTCTGAAAGGGAAGAATGGTTTTTCTGAGCAATTCTGAGAGAACGAAAGAGGAATACTATGAAACAAAACCAAAATCTGGATTCCAGACGGTGGCTGGTCCTGGTGGCAAGCTGCCTGACAAATTTGTGTATCGGCTCGCTCTACGCCTGGAGCGTGTTTGCCTCACCCCTGGCCGCCAAGCTGGGAGGAGGCCTGACAGCGGCCAGCCTCGGCATTGTGTTTACGGTGGCCAACTGCGTGGGCCCCATTACCATGATTTCCGGCGGCTTTATCAATGACCGTCTCGGTCCCCGCTGGGTTATCTTTGCCGGCGGCGTGCTGTTCGGCTGCGGCATGCTGTTCAGCGGCCTGGTATCCAGCGTACCCCTGCTGCTGGTGACCTACGGCCTTGGCTGCGGATTGGGAAATGGTCTGGCCTACGGCTGCACCATCAGCAACTCCGTCAAATTCTTTCCCGACAAGCGCGGCCTTATCGGCGGCATTGCCACGGCGACCTTTGGTCTCAGCAGTGTGCTGATTCCCCCCATTGCAAATGCACTGATTCAGGCAAGCGGCGTCAGCCAGGCCTTTATCATCTTGGGCATTGTTTTTCTGGTCATTGTATGTGTGTGCTCGATGTTCATCACCAAGTGCCCGGAGGGCTATTGCCCCAAGGGCTACATTCCGCCCAAGCCCGCCGGAAACCAGAAGGGTGTGGAGGACAAGAACTGGAAGGGAATGCTTTCCGATCCCATTTTCTATGTGATGATCGCCATGATGATGTGCGGAGCCTTCAGCGGCTTGATGATCACCTCCCAGGCCAGTCCTATGGCCCAGGAGATCGCGGGCATGACAGTCACCGCTGCCGCTACCACTGTGTCGGTGCTGGCGCTGTTCAATGCCGGAGGACGTATTCTGGCCGGTTTTCTCTCCGACCGCTTCGGCAGGGTCACGGTGTTGATCGGGGCCTTTATCCTGGAGCTGGTGGGCCTTGGAATTCTGCTGACCACCAAGTCCGGCGCCAGCGGTCAGTTTATCGCCGGCGTGTCTGTCATGGGCATCTGCTTCGGCTCGCTGATGGGTGTCTACCCGGGCTTTACCGCGGACAAATTCGGCACCAAGTATAACAGCGTAAACTACGGTATTATGTTTATCGGCTTTGCGCTTGCCGGCTACTTCGGCCCCCTGGCCGTGCGCAGTATGCTGGCCTCCACCGGAGCCTACACCGGCGCTTTCTACATTGCCGGCGTGCTGGCGTGCCTGGGCATTGTGCTGGCCTTTGTCTACCGCGCAATGTCGAAGAAAAAGGCATAATCCCGAAAAAAAGAATCTGCTTTGTCTGAAATAATCATGTGTCGCGCCCAAAGCAATTCGGGCGCGACACATGATTTTATTCAGAATAATGCCTTTTGTTGTTCCAAAGCTGCCGTAACATGGAAGTTTGTATGAGACGCGTTTCTGATGAAAGCATTTAATCTTTAATCGGAAAATAGTATTACTTCTTGCTGTCCTTCAGTGCCACGGACCGGTTAAACACCAGGTGCCCGGGGGCGCTGTCGCGGCTGTCCACACAGAAATAGCCGAGACGCAGGAACTGAAAGCTGGCAGGAGCCGCGGCGGAGCCCAGCATATGCTCCAGCTTGCAGCCGGTGCGCACCACCAGACTGTCGGGGCTGAGGCAGTCGATATAGTCCCTGTCAGCGGCATCGGGGCTTTCATCGGCAAAGAGATTGCCATAGAGACGGACCTCTGCCTCCACAGCCGTTGCTGCATCGACCCAGTGGAGCGTGGCGCCCTTGACCTTGCGGCCGTCGGCGGGATCACCGCCCCGGCTGTCGGGGTCATACTCGGCCAGAATCTCAGTCACATTTCCGTTTTCATCGGTATTGCAGCCAATGCAGCGGATCAGATAGGCGCCCTTGAGACGGCACTCAGGACCGTTGGGATAAAGGCGCTTGAACTTGGGAACAGGCGCGGGCAGGAAGTCCTCTGCCTCCACATAGAGGCTGCGGGAGAAGGAAACCCGGCGGGTTCCTGCGGCGGGATCGTTGGGGTTGTTCTCCACCTCCACGGTCTCCGACTGGCCCTCGGGATAGTTCACCAGAGTCAGCCTTACCGGCTCCAGAACTGCCATTGCACGGGGCGCTGTTTCGTTCAAATCCTCCCGCAGGCAGTGCTCCAAAAAGGCGTATTCCACAGTGCTGCTGACCTTTGCCACACCAATGCGCTCGCAGAAATTGCGGATGGACCGGGGGGTGTAGCCTCTCCGCCGCAGGCCGCAGAGGGTGGGCATACGGGGATCATCCCACCCGCTGACCAGTCCCTCCTCTACCAGACGGCGGAGCTTGCGCTTGCTCATAACGGTGTAGTTGATGCCCAGACGTGCAAATTCGATCTGACGGGGCTTGTGGAAGGGAATGGGTACGTTGCTCACCACCCAGTCATAGAGCGGACGGTGATCCTCAAATTCCAGGGAGCAGAGAGAATGGGTGATACCCTCCAGCGCGTCTTCGATGGGGTGAGCGAAATCATACATGGGATAGATACACCACTTATCCCCCTGACGGTGATGGTGGGCGTGGTTGATCCGATAGATCACAGGGTCCCGCATGTTGAAGTTGCCGCTGGCCAGATCAATCCTGGCCCGAAGGGTATATCTCCCCTCAGGGAACTCTCCGGCCTTCATTCGGGCAAAGAGATCGAGGCTTTCCTCCACCGGCCGGTCACGCCAGGGAGAACGGGCCGGTGTATTCACGTCTCCGCGATATTCCCGAAACTGTTCCGGTGTCAGCTCGCAGACATAGGCAAGTCCCTTCTTGATCAGGGCGACCGCATAGTCATACATTGTGTCAAAATAGTCGGAGGCGTAGAAGAAACGGTCGCCCCAGTCAAAGCCCAGCCAGTGAATGTCCTCCTGGATGGCATCGACATACTCCACATCCTCTTTGGTGGGATTGGTGTCATCCATCCGGAGATTGCATAGTCCGCCGAATTTTTCCGCTGTGCCGAAGTCGATGCACAATGCTTTGCAGTGGCCGATGTGCAGGTATCCGTTCGGCTCGGGGGGAAACCGGGTGTGAACGGTCATCCCCGCATACTGTCCCTCGGGGGCCAGGTCTTCCTTGATGAACTCATGAATAAAATTGGTGTTTTCTTCCATGTTCCTTTTTCTCCCAGATTGTCCGGCTTCCGCCAGGCGGAAGCGCGACCGTAAAATAATAAGGTATTATAAACGATGTGCGCAGGTTTTACAATCTTTTTTTCAATGCTGGGCCTGCAGCACGGTCAGAGCGCGGTAGGTGATGACAATGATCTCCTCAGTGGTCAGAATCCCATCGGGGTCAAATCTGCCCTCGCCGGTTCCCTGGATGATACCCGTCTGCGCAGCCCAGCCGAGCTGACTGTTGACCCAGTGGTTGGACACATCCGTAAAGCTGTGGCTGTAGCGGCCGGTGTCCACGCCCAGCACCTGTGCTGCGCGATTTAATATTGTCACAAGCTCTGCCCTTGTCAGAGGGGCGTCGGGGGCAAAAAGACCGGGGCTGATTCCCTCGACCAGCCCAAGGGCATGAGCCGCCAGCACGGAGGGATTCCGCGTGTCTGCAAAGGCATTTTCATCGAGCTGCAGGCCATGTCCTATCATATAGCTCTGAATGCTCCACCCCGACGCCTTTTCCACGAGATTGACAAACATCTCAGCCACGGCCTCGCGGCTTACACTGCCCTGGTAGTTCTGCATCAGGGCGGCGGGCACCAGTCCGGCATTCACGGCGGAGGTCAGCTCCGCCCAGGCCCAGGCGGAGGGCTCATTTGTCACAGGGACAGGCACATAGCCGGCTCCGGCGGCTGTTGTGTCCGGCAGCGGAGGGAGCGGTGTGATGTCCGCAGACGGATGGGCTGGGATACCGGTAGAAACAGTGCCAGGCAGCGGAGAGACTGTGGCAGCCGCTGCCGCAGTCCTTGAAACAGCTATGGCAGTGGATACCGGCTCTCCGTTGACATACAGGCAATAGACTGCGCCGGGGGTCAGCTCTCCGGAGACCAGCAGCAGGTCGTCTGCCATTTCATCCGCCGCAAACGAGGTGAATACTGCCGTGCCCGCGCTGTCCGTGATTGTGAGGACACTGGCGGCAGGGATCTGAAGATTGCCCCGAAGCGTAGACTGTGCTCTTTGCGGGAGGGGTGTGAGCAAGTCACTGGATTGTGCGGGGGCAGAAGCCTCTTCCGGCATCGGCGGCGTTGGAACCTGTGTGACAGGGCCGGTGGCGGCAGGTGGTGTCAGAGGGGACTGCAGTCCGGGGAACAGGGTTGTGCCGGGGTCGGTGCTTCCGGCAGATGCCGGATCACCGCTGTACTGGGGAACACCGGGACCTGCCTCCGCGGGACCCTG
>CAJOPB010000008.1 GCA_905236305.1 uncultured Oscillospiraceae bacterium
GGATCTGTTGGTTACATATTATTATGATCTCGCCGCAGCAGCAGCGGACGAATCCGTTTCCAAATAAAAATGCGCAGGCTTTTCTATTTGGAAATGCACTGCAGGGACCTGACGCAAAATGCGCCGGTCCCTGCTTTTTTATATCAGATTTTGTAATTGCTCATACCAGTTGATGGCTGTCATATCCACGGCGCAAGAGGCCAATCCCTGACAGCGGCTCAGCCGATGATCTTCAGTGCGCCGGTTGGGCAGGCCTGCGCACATTTTTTGCACGCTGCACAGACCTGGACGCGGGCACTGTCCCGAAACTCCGGCTTGATTACCGTGCCGAAGCCGCGGCCCACAAGGCCAAGCAGTCCCTCTTCGGCCACCTCGTCGCAGACCCGGACACAGAGATTGCAGAGAATGCACTTTCCCTCGTCACGCTCAATGACCGCAAGCCTTTTTTCACTGCCGTGGCGCCGTTTTTCACCGGCAAAGCGTTCCGGATGGATCTCATAGCGGTTGGCATGGCGGATCAGTGCACAGTCGGAATAATCATGGCAGCCGCACTCCAGGCAGCGGGAAGCCTCCTTCATGGCCTGCTCCTTCGAATAACCGCTGTTCACCGGCTTAAAATCGTGTCTGCGCTCCTCCGCCGGACGGTTTTCAATGCGGACGCGGGGCTTTTTCTCCCGGTCACTGAAGTCCGCGGCAGTAACGCTGCGCTTGCTGACAAAGGGCGGACGGTAGGGAATTGCCGCACCTTTGAGATAGCTGTCCACCACATCCGCGCACTTGCTGGCCTCGCCGATGGCAGCAATGGCAATGTCCGCGCCCCGGTTCGTCGCGTCGCCCACAGCGAACACACCTTCGACGTTTGTGCGGAAGGTGCTCTCGTCAGCGGCGATGATCCCCCGTCGGTTCAGCGCTACATCAAAGCCCGACGGGTCCACCTTCTGACCGATGGCAGCAATCACCGAATCCACGGTGAGCGTTTCAAACTTCCCCTCCACGGGGACGGGGCTGCGCCGCCCGGAGGCATCCGGCTGTCCCAGCTCCATGATCTGGAGCTTTACGGAGGTGACTTTGCCATCCTGACCCAGAATCTCGGCCGGGTTCGTCAGAAACCGGAACTCAACGCCCTCCTCCATGGCCTCCTCAATCTCGTCTGCATTGGCAGGCATCTCATTCTGCGTGCGGCGGTAGACGACATACACATGCTCCGCGCCGAGGCGCACTGCCGTCCGGCAGGCATCCATGGCTGTGTTGCCGCCGCCGACCACGGCCACTCTGTTCCCGATCGGCAGCGGAGCGCCGAGCGCAACAGTGCGCAGAAAGTCGATACCACCGTACACGCCCTGCAATTCCTCTCCGGGGCAGCCCAGCGGGGTGCTTCTCCACGCGCCGACAGCAATCACCACCGCATCAAATCCGGCCCTATAGTCCGCAAAGGAAATATCCTTCCCGATTTTTATATTGTTTTCCAGCTTCACACCCGTTTCAGCGATCTCCGCGATCTCCGCATCCAGCACAGCCTTGGGAAGGCGGTACTCCGGAATGCCGTAGCGCAGCATACCGCCCATTTTGGGCATGAAGTCGGATACCGTCACATCGTGACCCTTGAGCGCCAGATAGTAGGCAGCGGTCAGGCCCGCGGGGCCGCCGCCGATGACACCCACCCTTTTGCCCGTGGGGGCAGCCTTCTCCGGCCGCCATTTGTCAGCCTTGTCCAGCATGTCCATCGCCATGTACCGCTTGATGGAGGCGATGGATATGGGCTCCTCCACCAATCCCCGGCGGCAGTCGGTCTCGCAGGGATGGGGACAGACATGGCCGATGCAGGCGGGCAGGGGCAGCCGCTCCTTGACAATGCGGACTGCCTCCCGCGTATTGCCCAGGGCCACCTGCTTTACATATGCCTGGCAATCCGTCCCCGCAGGGCAGGCCAGACGGCAGGGTCCCATGCAATCGCCGTCATGGTCGCTCATCAGCAGCTCCAGGGCAATCTTCCGCGCCTGGATGCAGCGCGCCCCCTCGGTATTGATCACCATACCGTCGGCCGCCAGGGTGGAGCAGGCCCGCAGCAGCTTCGGGGAATTCTCCGCCTCCACCACGCACACGCCGCAGGCGCCGTAGTGGGCCACGCTTTCGTCATGGCATAATGTGGGAATGTCGATATTGTATCTGCGGGCGATGTCCAGAATGGTTTCGCCCTGCTCTCCCGTGCAGGAGATGCCGTTGATGGTCAGCTTGATCTCACTCATGGTATCGCCTCCTTTACTCCACGTTCACCGCGCCAAAGCGGCAGGTGTTTTTGCATACGCCGCAGCGGATGCACACCGACGGGTCAATCACAAAGGGCTTTTTGATCTCGCCGGTGATGGCCTTGACCGGACATTTTTTCGCGCAGGCGGAGCACCCGATGCAGGTCTCCGGGTCGATGCTGTAGGTCAAAAGCGCAGTGCATTCCTTCGCGGGACACTTTTTCTCCCGGATATGGGCATCGTACTCCTCCCGGAAATAGCGGATGGTTGTGAGCACCGGGTTGGGTGCGCTCTGGCCGAGACCGCACAGTGCGCCGTCCTTGACGGTGGTGCACAGCTCCTCCAGCAGCTCCACGTCCCCCTCTCTCCCCTCGCCCTTGACGATCCTTGTCAGAATTTCGCCCAGACGCTTGGTGCCAATGCGGCAGTGGACACATTTGCCGCAGCTCTCCCGCGTGGTGAAGTCCAGGAAAAACTTGGCAATGCCCACCATACAGGTGCTCTCATCCATAACCACCATACCGCCGGAGCCCATGATGGCGCCGGTGGCGCCCAGGGCTTTATAATCGATGATGGTATCCAGAAGACGCTCCGGAATACAGCCGCCGGAGGGGCCGCCCATCTGGACCGCCTTGTACTGGTGGCCGTCCTTGATGCCGCCGGCGA
>CAJOPB010000009.1 GCA_905236305.1 uncultured Oscillospiraceae bacterium
CTGCCGGTGTCCGGGGCCGGCGCAGTCTCCGGTAATTGGGCAGACGGCGTCTGAGTTTCCTTCTCTGTCTTCGGTCCCGGCGCAGACTGTTCCCCCTTCGCTGTCTCCGGGATTGGGGCGGGGGATGCCCCGGCAGCCGCGCTGCCGTTTTCCTCCGCCTGCCGGGTTGCGGTTCGGGGCTCCTCCGGGGCAGCCGCTCCGTCCCTGGACGCCGGTGCGTTTTCAGTTCCGGCCTCGGATCGGTCGGTGGGCAGGGCATTCTGCTCCGCTGCACCGGCGTCCCGAGTCCGGGGGGCCTCCGTGGGCGCAGTACCGTTCTTTCCGGCGGCCTCTGTGGGGGTGGCGTTATTCTGGCGCGGGGCCTCTGTGGGGACCGCACCGTTTTGCCGCGGGGCCCCGGTGGGGACCGCACTGTTCTGGCGCGGGGCCTCTGTGGGGGCTGCGCCGTTTTGCCGCGGAGCCTCTGTGGGGACCGCACCGTTTTGCCGCGGGGCCTCTGTGGGGGCTGCGCCGTTTTGCCACGGGGCCTCTGTGGGGGCTGCACCATTCTGCGGTGGGGAATATGTGGGGAATAAACCGCTTTGCTGTGGGGAATCTGTAAGGGATGTACCGCTCTGTGGTGGGGCCAAGGTGGGGAATGAAGCGTTTTGCTGCGGAGCCTTGGTGGGGACTGTGGCGTTTTGTCCGGAGGGCTCTGCGGGCACATTTCCGCCGTCCCGTTCCAGCACATAGCGTCCGGCGCTGATGTCCCGGGCGCGGGCTTCGCTCCGGTCCTCCGGGGCCACCTCAACGGTGTAGAGGGCGACCTCCTCCCCGGCGTCCCCTGTCACGGCACGCTCCAGAGCCTCGGTCAGGGATGCGCCGCGCTTCTCCGTATCGGAGGTGACGCCGGCGATGACAGCGGTGGTCTGCTCCTCCGCGCCGCTCCCGGTCCGCAGCACCGTCACGGTCTCGGCCAGGGCATCGGAAACCGGCCTGCCCCGCAGTGTGCGGTTCAGGCTCCTGGCTACATCCGTGTCGTCCTCCGACACTGGCCGGACCGAGATCACCCGTCCCAGGCGGTTGACGGAGAGCTCCACTGCGCTCTCACCCACATCCAGGGAGACATAGGCGCAGGCGGAGACCGTCGTATAGGTAAAGGAACCGCCCAATATCACCACGGCCAGGGCAGCGGCCACGGCGGAGCGCATCCAGCGTCTTCTCTGGGCAGGGAAGGGCAAAATCTCCGCCTCCAGTGCAATTTCCTCGCCCACCGCGCCGGCCTGCCGGGTGCGGACGATGCAACCGTCCTCCCGGATGGCCGCGGCGTAATCGCCCCGACGCTCCAAAATAATTGCCTTCAAACGTCCTCACCCCCTGCGTATAAATCCCATGTACGACGCCAGAATGGGAAAATCCCCGTCGAGAATTTCCGCCGCCGCAATGATGTATTTCCGGTGCCGCTCCAATATCTTGCGGATTACTCCGCTGGCCTCACTGAGCTCCCGGATGGGCAGCAGACGCTTCAGGCGCATCAGGGCCAGCAGCGCCGCCCTTGCCAGGAGGGTCCGCACTGCCTGGCCGCAGCTTTTTTTGGTTTTTTCCGCCTTGGGCGAGCAGTCCGCCAGATCAAAGAAGGAGAAGCCGTAGGCGCCGAGAATCTCCTGCATCTCCGCGATCTCCGCTCTGGCCCGGCCTGCCCGGTCCTCTGCGCTGTCTGCCAGGGAATCCTGGGCCACCTTTTGCTGCACGCTGAGGCTGACGCCGCCGGCCTCCTCCGCATCCAGCTCCCCGTCAAAGGCCCCCGGCATCACTGCAATCTCTGCGCTGTGACGGCCCTCGGAGCGGAGATAGTCCGTAACCCGGCGTCGGATGACCACGCCGGCCAAAGCCCGGAAGGAGCCCTTCCCGGCGTCGTAGCTCTGAACAGCCTCGTGAAAGGCCATCAGCGCGACGGACCACTCGTCGTCGCTGTCGGTGACATAGTGATGGGCGGCCTCCGCAGCCATGCGCAGAATCCACTGCCTGTGGCTTTTGACCAGCGCGTCGAACTCCCGCTCGTCCGTCTTTGCGGCCAGTACCTTTTCTCCCAGGTCCTCCAAAATCCGTTCCCCCTTTGCCCCCCGGCCGGACGAGGGCCTTTTCTTTTGCTGCAATATATCATGAATTGTTCCGGCCGGCAAGGGAATGCGCAGTTTTTTCCGCATTCTTCGGGAAAAGCTTTCCCGCGCTTGAAGCTCCTGCAATATACTTCGGCGCCATCGCGCCGGTTTTCGGGGTCGGGGGGGAAAATAATTTTCTCCCGGGACGCTGCCGCAAAAAGCGTCTTGACAAACGGCGGGGGCTGTGCTTTAATACAGAAAAAGTTGCGGAGCAGAGGCGCGCAGCGTCCTTCTCCCGTGAATGAATAGGAAAACCGTTGAAGCGGAGATAAAGCCGCAAGCGCATCTGCAGAGAGCCCCTGTTGCTGGAAATGGGGTGAAAAGCGGCGCGGCAAATGGACCGCTGAGGGCAGAGGGGAATCTCCCCGGGAGGGACAGTATCCTCTGACGCGGCGCCGGCGTTACAGGGCGGGAGGGGTGATGGCCCCTTCATGAGGCGGCGCTCTCCCTTTGGGAGGGAGAGGGCAAACAAGGTGGCACCGCAGGATGGTATGTTTTTCCTGTCCTTGTTCCCGGGAGGGAACAGGGGCTTTTATTTTTATCATGGAAAAGTGAGGTAAACGAACATGAAAAACAGGAAGCTGAAAACCACACTCGCACTTTTGACCGCAGCGCTCACGCTGGGCGGCCTGCTTGCCGGCTGCGGCGCGTCCGGCGCCGGCAGCGCTGCCGCTCCCGCAGCCCAGGCAGGGAGTGCCCCCGCGGCTCCGGCGGAGGCCGGGGAGAGCGCCGTGCTCAACGTTGCAGTCATCAAGCTGATGGACCACGCCTCCCTGGATGAGATTGCCAATGCAGTCACCGCGGAGCTGGACAGTCTTGCGCAGAAAAACCAGGTGGAGATTCACTACACCGTCACCTCCGGTCAGGGCGACCAGTCCATCCTCAAGCAGCTGGGCGACCAGGCCATTGCCGACCATGTGAATGCTATCATCCCCATCGCCACCCCCGCGGCGTTGGTCTCCGCCACATGCGCGGAGGACAGCCAGACCCCCGTGGTCTACGCCGCCGTCTCCGACCCGGAGGCCGCCAAGCTGACCGGAATCCCCTATGTCACGGGCACCAGCGACGGGCTGAATACGGCCTTTATCATGGAGATGATGCTGGCCCAGAACCCGGATATTCAGAAGGTCGGACTGCTCTATTCCCTCTCTGAGGTCAACTCCGAGACCCCCATCCGGGAGGCGAAGGAATATCTGGACGCCCGCGGCATCGCCTTCAGCGAGCAGACCGGCAACACCAATGACGAGGTTGTGGCCGCCGCTACCGCACTGATTGCCGAGGGCGTGGACGCGATCTTCACTCCCACGGACAACATCATCATGGCCGCGGAGCTTGCAATTTATGAGGACCTGGCCAGGGCCGGCATTCCCCACTACACCGGCGCGGATTCCTTTGTGCGCAACGGTGCCTTTGCCACCTGCGGCGTGAACTACACCGATCTGGGCACACGCACGGCGGACATCGCCTACGAGGCCATGACCTCCGGCATGTCCGGCCTGGAGGATTACTACCGCATGGACGGCGGCATCATCACCGTCAACACCGAAACCGCCCAGGCTCTCGGCGCGGACTATTCCGTGTTTGCCGATATGGGCGAGCTGGTGGAGGTCACCACCACCCCCGACTGACATCCCGGAGAAATCAAAATGCCCCTCTCCCGCTGCGGCGGGAGAGGGGGAGAAGGAATGAGAAAAAGCCATGCTGCTGATCACGCAAACTGCCCTGGAGCTGGGCTTTATGTACGCCCTGGTTGCCATGGCGCTTTTTTTGAGCTATCGAATCCTGGACATTGCGGACCTGACCACGGACGGATGCTTTGTCCTGGGCGCCGCGGTGTCCGTGACGCTGGCCGCTGCGGGCCACCCGCTTCTGGCAATTCCCGGGGCAATGGCCGCGGGGGCAGGGGCTGGCTTTGTCACCGCATTTTTACAGACCCGGCTGGGGGTGCCCTCCATCCTGGCGGGCATCATCACCAATACCGGACTCTACACCGTCAACCTGATGGCCATGGGCTGGCGGGCCAACAAGAGCCTGCTGGGCGTGCCCACGGTGTTCACGCTTATGCGGGATACGGGCCTCGGTGGGGCGTGGTATGAGCTGGCGCTGGCCGCCGCGGTCACGCTGGCCGCCGCGGTGCTGCTCTATCTGTTTCTCGGCACCCGGCTGGGGCTTTCCATCCGCGCCACCGGGGACAACCGGGACATGGTGCGGGCCTCGTCAGTGAACCCGACCTTTACCATCACCGTGGGACTTTGCATTGCCAACGCCCTCACCGCCCTCTCCGGCGCCATTGTCGGACAGTACCAGAAGACGGTGGACATCAACTCCGGCACGGGAATCGTGGTGATCGGCCTGGCCTGCCTGATCATCGGCGAGACGGTGCTGGGCCGCAGAACGGTGCTGAAGGGCGTGATTGCGGTGATCGTGGGGTCTGTGATCTACCGGTTTATCTATGCCATTGTGTTTTACACCAAGGTGGTCCCGGTGGACTGCCTCAAGCTGCTGACTGCGGTGATTGTCGCCCTTGCCATCGCCGCCCCCTCCATCCGGAGCTGGGCAGCGTTTCAGCAGCGGAGGATGTCCGCAGGCAGGAGGGAGTGAGGGGCGCATATGCTGGACGTGAATCATATCAGCAAGACCTTTAACCCCGGTACGGTGAACGAAAAGACGGCCATCCGGGACCTGTCGCTGCATCTGGAAACCGGGGACTTTGTCACGGTGATCGGCTCCAACGGGGCGGGAAAGAGCACGCTGTTCAACGCCATCGGCGGCAGCTTCACCGTGGACCGGGGCTCCATCGTCCTGGACGGGATGGACATCACCTATGTGCCGGAGCACCGGCGCAGCAAATATCTGGGCCGGATGTTCCAGGACCCGCTGCGGGGCACGGCTCCCAGTATGACCATCGAGGAGAATCTGGCTCTGGCCTATCTCCGGGCCTCCAGCCACACCTCCCCCTTTTCCCGCATTACCCGGGCGGAGCGGGCGGAATTTCGAGAGAGGCTCGCCCAACTGGGGCTGGGTCTGGAGGACCGGATGAAGCACCCCGTGGGGCTGCTCTCCGGCGGCCAGCGCCAGGCCCTGACCCTGCTGATGGCGACGCTGGTGACCCCAAAGCTGCTGATGCTGGATGAGCACACCGCGGCGCTGGACCCGGCGACGGCGGAGAAGGTGCTGGAGCTGACCCGGCGGATTACGGAGGAGAACCGCATCACCTGCCTGATGGTGACCCACAACATTCAGTCCGCGCTGTCTCTGGGCAACCGCACCATCATGATGAGCGGCGGCGGCATCGTTCTGGAGCTGCGGGGAGCGGAGCGGGCGGACATGACGCTGGAGCGCCTCATGGCCCTGTTCCGGGAGAAGGCCGGAAAGACGCTGGACAACGACCGGATGCTGCTGTAGGGGACAAAGCGCGGGCGTTGTGGCTTATTTCTCAGCGGAGGGCGTTTTTTCAGCGGTTTTTTCAGCATTGTTCCCCTTGAAAGCGGAGAACGGAGTGACTATAATAAGCCCCTTGAAGGGGACGAGATTATGACAAAAACCCAGGAAAAACGTGCGCTCAGCTTAACCGAAGGCCCGGTCACCGGGAACATTGTGCTTTTTGCCCTGCCGCTGATGCTGTCCAACCTGTTTCAGCAGCTGTATAATTCCATCGACTCCGCCGTGGTGGGAACCTTTGCGGGGGACGTATCTCTGGCCGCCGTCGGCAGCACGGCGGCGCTGATCAATCTGATGATCGGCTTTTTTCTGGGCATCGCCACCGGGACGGGCGTGCTCTACGCCATGCGCTTCGGGGCGGAGGACTGGCCCGGACTCAAGCGCATCTGCGACGCCTCCATCTTTCTGGCCTGCGCGGCGGGAATCGGTATCAGCGTCTTCGGTATCTGCTTTGCCCCGCGGCTTCTGCGGATGATGCAGATGCCGGAGAACGTGCTGCCGGAGGCGATTCTCTACCTCCGCATCTATCTGATCGGCGTGGTGCCGAACCTGCTGTACAATGTCAGCGCCGGCATGATCCGGGCAAAGGGGGACTCCAAACGGCCCCTGCTCTATCTGGGCTTCAGCGGGCTGCTGAACCTGGTGATGGACCTGCTGCTGGTAGCCCTCCTGCGCTGGGGCGCGGCCGGCGCCGCGGCGGCAACGGTACTGGCCCAGGTGCTCTCCTGCCTGCTGTCCGTGGGGCATCTGATGCGCCTTGACCCGCGATACCGCTTCCGCCCGCTGCAAATGCGCCTGGAGCGGGGCGCGCTGTGGGACGTGATACGCATATCCGTCCCCTGCGGACTGCAAAGCGCCATGTTCAACATTGCCAACCTGATCGTACAGATGAAGATCAACGCCTTCGGCTCCGTGGCAATGGCCGGCGTGGCGGCCTATTCCAAGCTCGACGGCTTTATCTACATGCCGCTCAATGCCCTGAGCCTGACGGCCTCCACCTTTGTGGGGCAAAATGTCGGGGCGGGGCACCTGGAGCGGGTGCGTCGGGGCATCCGTATCTGCCTGCTGCTCTCGGTGGGGGTGGGGCTGGTGATGAGCTGGTCCGTAATCGGACTGTTCCGGCCCGCCGTCAGCGTGTTCACCAGAGAACCGGACGCGGTGGAGTTCGCCCGGGAAATGATGTGGTTCATGGCCCCGTTCATCATCTGCTTTGTGCCGTCAGACATCCTCGGCGGAGCCATGCGCGGCGCGGGGGAGGCCACGGCCGTGATGCTCATCAGCGCCATTTGCATCTGCGTCTTTCGGGTGCTGTGGCTGACGCTTGCCCTGAGGGTGGTGTATGACATCCGCACCGTGTATCTCTGCTATGCCATCTCCTGGACCCTGTCCTCGTCGGTGATGACGGCCTACTATCTGCGCTTTTCCCAGCTGAAAAAATATATAAGGAGTCATTGAGTCCGCCCCCGCGCATTCCCCCGGTTTCCGGTCGGGAAATGCGCGGGGGCGTGCTGCGCGTTTTGTGCCTGCCGGCGCAAAACGCGTCCCATGCAATCCTCAACGAGCCTGGCGGCGCTGTAAATCCCTGCCTTCTTTGAAGATTAGTATAAAAAAGACACGAAAGCGATTGATTTTTTTGTCGTTATTTGCTATACTAACGGACGGCACAAATCGAATTTTTTCCGGAAAGGGGAGTCACAATGAGCTTAATCACAGATGCGCTTTTCGAGAGATTTCAGAAAAATCTGGAAAGCGTAAACGGAGCTTGTGTGCGCACGACTGCCGGCGCTCTTGCCGAGACGCTGGTAACGCAGATGAAGGAGCTCGGCATCAGCGACACATGTATCGCGCTGACGCCGCTGCTGGAGGAGGCCGGCGTGGTCAAGGCGCTGGAGGAGGCAGGAATCCAGGTCTATACAGACCATATCCGTCTCCACGCAGAGACCGCAAAGGGCGGCGTGACAGAGGCCCAGTACGGCATTGCCGAGCTTGGAACGCTGGTTCAGGGACGGGACAACGTGGACGAGCGGATCATCGGCACCATGTCAGAATCCTATTTCGGCGTGATCGCGGGCTCTGCGATTGTACCGGAGTATGACGACATGTTTGAGCTTCTGGGGAATCTGCCGGAGCTTCCGAATTTCATAGGCTTTGTCACCGGCCCCAGCCGCACGGCAGACATTGAGTGCGTCGGCACCGTCGGCGTCCACGGGCCGATCCGCCTCACGGCGATCGTCGTGGACGATAAATAAGAAAAGAGGGAGGGAACATAATGGCCAGCAATGAGCTGAAACAGGAGATACAGGCCGCATTGGACAACTCCACCCTTGCGCGTACCCTGGGAAATTTCTGCAAGACCTATCCGGCAAGACGTGAAAATTCCTATGCGGGCGTCGATTTTGAGAAGACCCGGGACAAGATCAAGGAGGTCAAGACCTACGCCGCGGACCACGTGGATGAGATGATCGAGGAGTTTACCGCCAACTGTGAGAAGCGGGGCGGTGTGGTCTTCCATGCCCACAGCACCGAGGAGGCAATGGAGTGGATTCGCAAGCTGGTGAAGGACAAGGGTGTCAAATCCATCGTGAAGTCCAAGTCCATGGCCTCTGAGGAGATTCACTTCAACAAGACCCTGACTGAGGACGGGGTTCTGGTCCAGGAGACGGACCTGGGCGAGTTTATTATCGCGCTGGAGGGCAACACCCCGGTGCACATGGTCATGCCCGCCCTGCACCTGAACAAGGAGCAGGTTGCAGACCTCTTTACCGAATACACCAAGGAAAAGAACGAGCCCATCATCGCCGAGGAGGTCAAGACAGCCCGCAAGGTCATGCGGGAGCGGTTTACCCATGCGGACATGGGCGTCTCCGGCGCCAATGTGGCGGTAGCGGAGACCGGCACCGTCTTCACCATGACCAACGAGGGCAACGGCCGCATGGTGGGCACCCTGCCCGACAAGCACCTCTACATTTTCGGTATTGAAAAATTTGTCAGGTCCTTCAAGGACGCCGCGCCGATTTTCAAGGCGCTGCCCCGCAACGGCACTGCCCAGCGCATCACCTCCTATATCTCCATGTACACCGGCGCCAGCGAGGTGGTCACGGACAAGGAAGCGGACACCAAGGCGAAGAAGGAATTTTATGTTGTGATTCTGGACGACCCGGGCCGCCGCGCCATTCTGGAGGACAAGGAGGCTCGCCAGATCTTTGACTGCATCCGCTGCGGCGCCTGCCTGGATGTATGTCCTGCCTTTGCCCTGGTGGGCGGCCATGTCTACGGCTCCAAGGTCTACACCGGCGGCATCGGCACGCTGCTGACCCACTTCCTGGTCTCTGAGGAGCGGGCGGAGCAAATTCAGGGCATCTGCCTGCAGTGCGGCCGGTGCAAGGAGGTCTGCGGCGGCGGCATTCCCATCTCCGATCTGATTATGCGCCTGCGGGAAAAGAGCGCCCAGGAGCACCCCAACGCGGTCAAAAAATTTGCACTGGACGCGGTGACCGACCGCAAGCTGTTCCATTCCATGCTCCGCATCGCCGCCGTGGCCCAGGCTCCCTTTGCCAAGGGCCAGCCCATGATCCGGCATCTGCCGCTGTTCCTCTCCGGACTGACCGAGGGACGCAGCTTTCCGAACATTGCCCAGGTCCCGTTCCGGGACATCTTCCCGACCATCCGGCAGAAGATCGAGGGCGAGGTCAAGGGTACCATTGCCATGTTTGCCGGCTGCCTGCTGGATTTCGTATACACCGATCTGGCGCGGGATGTGATTCTTGACCTCAACTCCATCGGCTACCGGGTTGAATTTCCGATGGGCCAGGCCTGCTGCGGCTGCCCGGCCTCCAATATGGGCGACGTGGAGAATGCGGCCAAGGAGGCACAGATCAATATCGAGGCCATGGAGGCGGAGAAATACGACTACATCGTCTCTGCCTGTCCCTCCTGCACCCACCAGCTTCGCTCCTATCCCGGCTTCTTTGAGGAGGGGAGCGAGATGTACCAGCGCGCCAAAACGCTGGCGGACAAGACCTTTGATTTCTGCAAGCTGTTTTATGATCTGGGCGGATTGCAGGATTCCGGCGACGGAAAGCCGGTCAAGATGACCTATCACGATTCCTGCCACCTGTGCCGCACGCTGCGGGTCACCCAGGAGCAGCGCGAGCTGCTCGGACACACCAGGGGTGTGGAGCTGGTAGAGATGGAGGACCACGACAACTGCTGCGGCTTCGGTGGCTCCTACAGCGTGCTGTATCCGGAGATCTCCGCGCCCATTCTGGAGAAGAAGATTCAGAATATCCAGAACTCCGGCGCCGAGGTGGTGGCCGTGGACTGCCCGGGCTGCATGATGCAGATTCGCGGCGGCGTCGACGCCAGAGACCTGCCGGTCAAGGTGAAGCACACGGCGGAGATTATTGCAGAAAAGAGAGGACTTATCTGATCCGTGGGCACACTGGACTTACGTTCTTCCGTGTCGGCGCCGGACCCTCGGGGGAAGGAGGACGCCGCGTGCGCGCGTGATGGGCGCGGCGTGGCCGGGCCGGAGGAAATGGAGGAGGTTCGCCGGTACATTCGCGTCATTGCGGACCACTCCCTTGCCGGAACTGCCACAGGCGCGGTGCTGGAGACGGTGCTGGGCTCCTGCGGAAAGATGATCCGCCCCCGGCTGCTGCTGCTGTGCAGCGGCTTCGGCCCCCGGCGGGAGCGCCGGGTGGACCGTCTGCTGCTTCTGGCCGCGATGGTGGAGCTGACCCACATGGCCTCTCTGGTGCATGACGACATCGTGGACGACGCGCGCTTTCGCCGCGGGCTGCCCTCGGTGCAGGGCAGGTTCGGCAAGGACGCCGCAGTCTACGCCGGCGACTTCCTGATCTCCCGCGTCAATTACTGGCTGGCCAGGGAGGGCCTCAGCGAGGCCTCCATGCTCCTTTCGGAGACCATTGAGCGCATGTGCCGCGGAGAGATCGGCCAGGCCTCCTGCCGCTTTCAGGAGGACGTGACGGCGGAACAGTATCTGGACAATACCGGCGGAAAAACAGCCTCGCTGTTCTCCGCGGCCTGTACGCTGGGCGCCCGGGAATCCGGCTGTGACGGGGAGACGGCGGAGCGCCTTGGGCGTCTGGGGACCAACATCGGCATGATGTTCCAGCTGCGGGACGACCTGCTGGACTACACCTCCACCGCAACGGCGGAGGGCAAGGAGACCCACAGGGACTTTTGTGACGGCATCTATACCCTTCCGCTGATCCGGGCCATGTCCTCCCCGGAGGGCCGGAAGCAGCTGCTGCCCCTGCTGCGGCGGAACCTTGCCTCCGGCCTGGACAGCGCCGGACTGCACCGTCTGGAGGAGCTGGTGGAGCGCTTCGGCGGCATCGCCGCCGCGCAGGAGGCCGTCCACGGATATGCCCGCGAGTGCTTTGTCCTGCTGGACTCTCTGGCGGAAAACGAGTCGAGAGAGCGGATCAGAACGATGATAAAAAAGCTAGATGCAACATAAAAACGCTTATGCCCCCCTGACCCCCGCGCAGGCGCTGCAGCTGGCGGCGCCGCACACCTGGTCCGCCTCGGTGTGCCCCGCGCTGTTCGGCATATTTTACTGCCCCCTTACGGGGCTGACGCTGGGCCCGCTGCGGGCGCTGCTGCTGCTCCTCAGCTGCATCCTGCTCCAGAGCGCGGTGAATACGCTGAACGATTACGTGGACTATACCAAGGGGACGGACAGCGCGGAGGACCATGTAGAGGTCACGGACGCCGTGTTGGTCTACGGGAATATCGACCCGAAGCACGCCCGCAACCTGGGCGCCGGCTATCTGGCGGCAGGGCTGCTGCTGGGCCTCGGTGGCGCCTGGGAACGGGGCCCGGTTCCGCTGGCGATCGGACTTATCGGTGCTGCGGTGATCCTGCTGTACTCCGGCGGCCCATTTCCGCTGTCCGGCCTGCCGCTGGGGGAGGCAGTCTCCGGCCTTGTGATGGGCGGGCTGATTCCCCTGGGTATCGCGGCATGCAGCGACGGGGCGGTTCACGGGATGGTTCTTGTATGGAGCCTTCCCCTGATGCTGGGAATCGGCCTGATCATGATGAGCAACAACGGCTGCGACATAGAAAAGGACCGGCGCTCCGGCAGACGCACCCTGCCCTCGTTGCTGGGGCGGGAGCGGACGCTGGCGGCCTATCGCACGGCGGTTGTGGTGTGGATTGCGCTTTTGACAGTGTTTTCGTTTGCGCTGACCGGCTGGGCCGGCGCGGTATGCGTGCTGGGGCTGGTGCTCTTTGCCCGGGAAAAATACGCCGCGCTCCTGCGCCTGCGGCTCCTTCCCGAGGAGCGCATTCGCCAGATGAAGGGGATCACTGCCGCAAACCTGCTGGGGAACGGCGCATATATCGCCGCGGCTGCGGTGCGCTTGGTGGTGAACGGAATCCATGGATAAACAGACAAAGGAAGCCAGAGTCTATGAGATCTTTCAGCGCATTTCCCCGGGCTACGATCAGGCAAACCGCCGGATCAGCCTGGGAATGGACCGGAGCTGGAAAAGACTTCTGACCGACGCTCTGGTGCGGGCGCTGCCCCGGGAGGGCACGCTGCTGGATGTGTGCTGCGGCACCGGGGATATTGCGCTGGACGTGGCCCGACGCCGCCCTGACGTGATGGTTACGGGGCTGGACGGCGCGCCGGCAATGCTCTCGGTGGCGGAGCGGCGGCGGGGGGGCCTGGAAAATGTCCGCCTGACCACGGGCAACGCCCTGGCGCTGCCCTGGCCTGACAACAGCTTTGACGCGGCTGCGGTTTCCTTCGGCCTGCGCAACACGGCGGATTATGCCCTTGCGCTCTCGGAAATGCGCCGGGTTGTCAGGCCCGGAGGGCTGGTCTGCTGCATGGACTCCTTCGTCCCGGAGAGCGCAATGGTAAAACCCTTCTACCGGCTGTATTTCGGGCACGTGATGCCGGTTTTGGGCGGGGGAGTGAAAAACCGCCGGGAATACCGCTGGCTCTATGAATCCACCGAAGCTTTTTTGAGCTGCGGGGCGCTGGCCGCGCTCTTTCGGGAGACCGGACTGGCCGCCGTGGAGACGCAAAAGCGGATGCTGGGCGCCTGCGCTCTGGTCCGGGGACGTAAAATACAGGAAAGACAATCGGATTGAATCCATTCTTCTGGAAACCCTGGGAGCTGCCGGAGGCATCGGCAGTTTCTCCGAAATAATTAGGAGGAAGCAAATGAATGAGGATAAATTTGATGCGATAATCGTAGGCGGTGGTCTCGCCGGACTTTCGGCGGCGATTGTTCTCGCCCGGGCGGAGAAGTCCGTACTGGTGATCGAGCGCGGAGACTACTGCGGCGCAAAGAACATGACGGGCGGCCGCCTCTATGGCCACAGCCTGGAAAAAATCATTCCGAACTTTGCGGAGAGCGCACCCATCGAGCGGGTGGTGAAAAAGGAGAAAATCTCCCTGATGACCGCGGACGGCGCGCTGGACATCGGCTACAGCTCATCCAAGCTCAGCAGCAGGCCGGAGAACGCATCCTACACCGTGCTGCGCGGCAAATTTGACCAGTGGCTGGCGGACCAGGCCATGGAGGCCGGCGCGGATGTCATTCCCGGCATCATTGTGGAAAAGCTGCTGATGGAGGACGGCAGGGTCGTGGGTGTTGAGGCCACGGGCGAGGAGATGTACGCGGACGTGGTGATTCTGGCTGACGGCGTCAACTCCCTGCTGGCCCAGCAGCTGGGCCTGAAGAAGGAGCTGGAGCCCCACCAGGTGGCCGTGGGCGCCAAGGAGGTGCTGCGCCTGGGCGAGGATGTCATCAACCAGCGCTTCGGCCTGCGCGGGAACGAGGGACTTGCCTGGCTCTCCGCCGGCGACCCCAGCGACGGCAGCTTCGGCGGCGGTTTGCTCTACACCAACAAGGACACCGTCTCCATCGGCGTCGTGGCGACACTCAGCGACATCGGCCATTCCGAGCTCTCGGTGCCCCAGATGCTGGACCGCTTTAAGGAGCACCCTGCCATTGCGCCCTATATCGAGGGCGGCGTACCCATTGAGTACTCCGGACACCTGGTCCCTGAGGAGGGCTACGGTATGATTCCGGAGCTGGTGGGAGACGGCGTGCTGGTCACGGGAGACGCCGCGGGCTTCTGCATCAACCTGGGATACACGGTGCGCGGCATGGACTTCGCCATCGAGTCCGGGCGTCTGGCTGCGGAGGCGGTGCTCCGGGCCCACGAGGCGGGCGATTTCAGCGCGCAGACCCTCTCTGTCTACAAGACGCTCCTGGACGGCAGCTTTGTCATGCGGGATATGAAGCAGTTCAAGGGTTTCCCGGCAATCCTGACCGAACGGGCTGTATTTGAGGATATTCCGGAAATCGCGGACAATGTATGTGCAAAGCTGTTTTCCGTCGATGGAGAGCCCAGTGACGGCGTGATAATGTATGCTGTCAACGCCATTGCCCAAAAGACCAGCGCGCGGCAGCTTGTGGATATGATTACAAGGATCTTGGAGGCGTTCTGATATGAGAAAAATGTCAATGGATGACCGTCTGGCCCTCAATGCGTTCCACACCGATGAGGAGAATTCCCATATCGACGTAGACCTGGAATTCAAGGACGAGGCGGAAATTAAAAAGCTGCTCCTGGCCTGCCCCGCGGAGTGTTACAAATACATCGACGGCAAGCTGCAGTTTTCCTGGCTGGGCTGCCTGGAGTGCGGGACCTGCCGGGTACTCTCCCACGGGAAAATCGTGAAGGACTGGCGCCACCCCCAGGGCGAGGTTGGGGTCCAGTACCGCCAGGGCTGACGTCCTGTAAAAAAACGCGCTTTTTCAGAGCCACCCCCATCCCGGGGTGGCTCTGAGAGGTTCAACCGGAATTCCCGTTCCCCGGCGCGCTCCGATGCGCCGGGGAAGATAACACGGAGGTCTTGGGGATGGGCAGAATCATCATTATCACCGGAAAGGGCGGCGTGGGAAAAACCAGTCTCGCCGCGGCACACGCAATGAAATCCGCCCGGGAGGGGAAGCGGACCCTGCTGGCCAGCGCAGATATGGCCCACAATATCGGGGACATCTTCGGGATGCGGGTGGGAAACCGCCCGGTGCAGCTCCTGCCGGACCTGGACGGACTGGAGCTGGATCCGGACCAGCTGCTGGAGGAGGAGTTTCCGGATGTCGCCCGGGCCTTTGTCCGGATGCTTGCGGGGGAGAGCGCCGCGGGGCCGGTGCCGGACGGACAGCTCCTGCTGCCGGGGCTGGAAAACCTGTTTTCGCTCCTGAAGCTGGCGATGCTCCATGAGAGCGGGGAGTATGACCGCATCATCGTGGACTGCGCGCCCACGGGAGAGACCCTTTCGCTTCTGAAGCTGCCGGAGCTGCTGGCCTGGTATATGGAGAAGTTTTTCCCGGTGGGGAAAACCATGGTGCGGCTGCTCTCCCCGGTTTCCCGCCTGCGCTATCATGTCAGCCTGCCGGACCGCAAGGCCATGAACGAGCTGGAGGCGCTGCACCTCCGGCTGCTGGCGCTGCAGGAGCTGCTGAAGGACGACCGGATCTGCTCGGTGCGGCTGGTCTGCACGCCGGAGCGCATGGTGGTGGAGGAGACAAAGCGCAGCTATATGTATCTGAGCCTCTTTCGCTACAATGTGGATGGCGTGTTTATCAACCGCGTGCTGCCGGAGGTGCCGGACAACGCCTTCCTCACCGGCTGGCGGGATATCCAGAAGCGTTATCTGGATGAGCTGCACAGCGTCTTTGCCGCGCTCCCCATTCTCCAGCTCCCCTGGTATCCCCGGGAGGTCCGCGGGCAGGCCGCCATCGGCCGCATCTGCGACGAGATTTTGACGGACCCGGAGCTGTTTTCCCTGCGCCCCAGGGAGGAGAATGAGGTCTATGTCCCCATCGAGGGCGGCTATCAGCTGGTTTTGCGGATTCCCGGTGCGGAGGGTGAAGCAGTGAAGACCGGCTGCCATGCGCTGGACCTGGATATTTCCGTCGGAAATTACCTGCGCCGCATCCCGCTGCCGAATGTTTTGCGGGGCATTCAGCCCGCGGAGACCAGCGTCAGGGACGGCATTCTCCGCGTCTCCTTCCTGACCGGCAGCGGCAGGGAGGAGCGGAAGGAAGGGGGAGAGGGACAGTGAGAATCCTGATCTACACCGGAAAGGGCGGTGTCGGGAAGACCAGCCTTGCCGCGGCCACGGCGCTTCATCTGGCCGGGATGGGAAAGCGGGTGCTGATTATGAGCACGGACCAGGCGCACAGCCTGGGAGACGCGCTGGACCTGACGCTGGGCGAGGAGCCCCGCACTGTCGCTGAGGGACTTGAGGCTCTGGAGCTCGACCCAAATGCCGAGAGCCGGAAGGCCTGGGGTAATCTGCGGGACTATCTGCGGCAGATCATCTCGGAAAAGGCCAACGGCGGCCTGGACGCGGACGAGGTGCTGATGTTTCCCGGGCTGGAGGAGCTGTTCTCCCTGCTGCGGATACTGGACATCTGGGAGGAGGCGCGCTGCGATGTGCTGATTGTGGACTGTGCACCCACCGGAGAAACCCTCTCCCTGCTGCGTTATCCGGAGCGGCTCAGCGTGCTGGCCGACCGGATGATCCCCACCCTGCGCAGCGTGACGAAGGCTTTCGGCGGACTGATTACCCGCAAAACGACGGTACCCAAGCCGAGAGACGAGGTGTTTACGGAATTTGAGCGGGTGGTGAAGCGCCTGTCCCGTTTACAGGAGATCCTCTGCGACCGGGAACAGACCTCGCTCCGCCTGGTCATGACCCCGGAGCGGATTGTCCTGGACGAGTCCAGACGCAGCTACAGCTGGCTGCAGGTCTTCGAGTTTGGGGTGGATGCGGTGTATATCAATCGCATTTATCCTGAGGAGGCCATGCAGGGCTATTTCAGCGGTTGGCTGCAGATGCAGGAGGAAAACCTCCGCCTTGCCCGGGAGAGCTTCTTTCACCAGCGGATCTTTACGCTGCCGCTGCTGGACCACGAGCTCCGGGGGCAGAAAGCGCTGACGGAGGCTGCGCAGCAGCTCTATGACGGGGAGGACCCGGCGCGGCTTTTCTGTACGGAACCCGCTTTTCGGATGGAGGATGCGCAGGGCACCCGCAAGCTGATCATCCCGCTGCCCTATATGACGCCAGAGGACATCCGCGTGAGTCAGGAGGGCGGCGACCTGATCTTAAAGGTGAGAAACGAGACGCGCCGCTTCCACCTGCCGGATCGTCTGAACCGCCGCTATGTCAGCGGTTGGAGCTATGAAAACGACACCCTCTGCGTCCGTATGGACTATGACTGATACTATTCTCCCATAAAAAGTAGAAACTTTTTATGGGAGAGGCGCCGCTTGACGCGCCGCCCATTTGCGCCAAAAGGCGCAAATGCCATCTGTGCTCGCCCCCTCCGGGGGTGGGTACAGATGGCATTTGCTTGACAGGGACCGGGAGTTATTTTTCCAGCCCAAAAAATTATTATGGGACAATTTTCCCGAACAGAGCCCAGGTTGCGGACTCCGTAATCTGCGCGCGGACGAAATGGCCGATCTGACTGCGGTCGCCCTGCAGATGTACGAGCCTGCCGCTGTGGGTGCGGCTGGTCAGGGGATAGCGTTCATCCCGGTTTTCCCCGTCCACAAGCACCTCCACGGTTTTCCCCAGATACGCGGCGTGTTTTTCTCCGCTGATGCGGTTGCTCAGCTCCAGCAGCCGGTCAAAATTTACCTGCTTTTCCGCCCGGGTCATGGGGTCCGGAAGGGCTGCCGCCCGGGTTCCCACCCGGGGGGAATAGATAAAGGTGAACATGCTGTCATATCGCACCGTCTCCACCAGCCGGAGCGTATCCTCAAACTCCGCGTTCGTCTCGCCGGGAAAACCCACGATGATGTCCGTGGTCAGCACCAGGTCCGGCATCAGTGCGCGTGCCATGGCCACCTTCTCCAGATACTGCTCCGCCGTGTAGCCGCGGTTCATGGCGGCCAGCACCCGGTTGTTTCCGGCCTGCACCGGCAGATGAATGTGGTGGGCGCACTTTTCACAGGCCGCCATGGTCTGAAACAGCTTTTCCGTGGCGTCCTTCGGGTGGGAGGTCATAAACCGCAGCACGAATTTTCCCGGAATGTCGTTGACCCGGCGCAGCAGCTCCGCAAAGTCCGTGCCGCAGTCCAGATCCTTGCCATAGCTGTTGACATTCTGGCCCAGCAGGGTGATGTCCTGATAACCGGCCTTCACCAGGGCCTCCGCTTCGGCAATAATCTCCTCCGGCCGCCGGGAGCGCTCCCGGCCACGGACATAGGGCACCACGCAATAGGTGCAAAAATTGTTGCAGCCATACATGATGGAAAGCCAGGCCTTGATTCCCCCGTCTCGCCTGCGGGGCTCTCCCTCGGTCACGGTGCCGTCGCTGGGCTCCACGGCAAACACACGCTTCTTTTTGGTTAAAACCTGCTCCAGCAGCGCGGGAAAGCGCCAGAGCTGGTGGGGGCCGAAGGTGAGGTTGACAATCGGATAGCTGTATTTCACCTTTTCGGCGATATGAGGCTGCTGCACCATGCACCCGCACAGGCAGATGATCTGGCCCGGCCTGGCCTTTTTGCTGTGGTTCAGGGCGCCCACATTCCCCAGCACCCGCTGCTCTGCGTGCTCCCGCACGGCGCAGGTGTTGATGACAATGATGTCCGCCGCAAAGGCGTCGTCTGTAAAATCACAGCCCATCTCTGCCAGATAGCCCCGAATGCGCTCGCTGTCGCTCTCGTTCTGCTGGCAGCCATAGGTGTCCACCATGGCCACAGGCCGCCGTCCCTCCGCGGAAAACCGGGCCGCCAGTCTGGCGCAGACTGCCTCCTGCTCCTCAATCTGTTCTCTGGGTATCTCCACTCTCTGATAGGCCATGGGCGCTCCTCTTTGTCCCGGTGAGAGAGACCGGCCGGTGTCCTCCTCTCCCGCAGGACGGAATACAGACAGCCCCTCTGCGCAGCAGCCCGGCGAAGCGGGTGCTGAACCGTTACCTTTTTATTCACAATTCCTTACCGCAGCCTCCGCCGCAGTCAGTGGGGATTATATCACGGTTCCGCGCCGGTTTCAATAGCCGTCATGTACCTTGTTCGCGTGATATTATTCCAATGGGATCATCACATAGTCCATGGCGCCGATCTCTATCTCGGGGATGGGCGGCAGTCCTTTGGCCTCCTCCGCGCCGATGCCGCAGAAGTCGGAGGCGGCAAGCTGTACCGTCTGCACGTCAGCGGAGCGGTTGATGACGGTCAAAACCGCCTTTTTATCCAGCCAGCGCAGGACCGCGAACACGTCCCCGTTCGGGGCTGCGAATGCGGCATCGCCCTTTTGCAGCGCCGGGCTGTTGTTGCGCGCCTCGGCCAGACCAATATAGAATTCCCGCAGGGACTCTGACTCCACCCCCCGGGCATAAGGCTCCCGGCAGAAGGGATCGCGGAAGCCCTGCATGCCCTCCTCGTCACCGTAATAGATGCAGGGCATACCGGGGATGGAGAACTGCACGGCGGCGCAGAGCTTCTGCAGCGCCCGTCCCCGGAGCGCCTGCTCCTCGGTCAGCGTATACGCAGCCTGCTCCTCGCGGCTCATGCCCTCTCCGTAGCTGCCGGAGCCCAGCACGGTGCGCAGCCGCGCGGTGTCGTGGCTGCCCAGCAGGTTCATCAGGCAGCGGTACATGGGCGCGGGATAGTTCATCTTTTGGCGTACAAAGAACTCCTGCAGGGCGAAGGCATCGTGGGCACCCAGGGCAAAGTCCAGCATGGCTGTCCGGAAGGGATAGTTCATCACGCTGTCCAGGCCATCTCCCAGGGCATACTGCCGCAGCGCACCATAGCTCACCTTATTGGTGGCGTCCTCCCAGACCTCGCCGATGATGATGGCCTCCGGGCTTTCGCCCTTGACGCTCCGGCGCATCTTCACAATCGCCTCATCCGGCAGCTCGTCTGCCACATCCAGCCGCCAGCCGTTTGCGCCGCGGCGCAGCCAGTGCTTCATCACTGCGTCCTCGCCGGTGATGACAAACTCCTGCCAGCTGGGATCCAGCTCATTGACCTCAGGAAGGGAGGCAAAGCCCCACCAGGAGCGGTATTCATCGGGGAAATTCGTGAAATCAAACCAGTGGTAATAGGGGCTCTCCGGTCCCTGATAGGCACCCGGAGAAGCATAGCGGCCGGGGCGGTTGAAATAGACGCTGTCATCTCCGGTATGAGAGAATACGCCGTCCAGAATCACATGGATTCCAAAGGCCCTGGCCTCGGCGCACAGGGCCTGAAACTCCGCCTCGTCGCCCAGCAGCGGGTCGATCTTCATATAGTCCGCCGTGTTGTAGCGGTGGTTGGAGTCGGCCTCAAAGATGGGGTTGAGATAGATGCAGCCCACACCCATTTTCTTCAGCTCCGGAAGCATGTCGGTGATGCCCCGGAGGGTGCCGCCGAAGAAGTCGTCGGGATAATAGTCCTCCCGCGTGGAGGGCAGATATTTGGCCGGCTCATTCCACTTGCGGTGGACCTCCACATGTCTCCCCAGCGTGCGGTGGTGCTTCACGCCCTTGTCAAAGGCGTCGCCGCCCGGCGCAAAGCGGTCCGGGAAAATCTGATACATGACCGTCCCCTCTGCCCAGTCGGGAGTCTGGAAGCCGGGGTCATACACGGTCAGCTGCCAGGGCTCAGCCCAGCCGTCGGTAGCGCCGTTCTCGCCAAAATAGACGCCGTTGTCCAGCTGAAAGCTGTAACGGACCAGGCAGGGCTGCGAGGGGGTGGTGTATTGAATGGAGCACATGCCGTCCTCCGTCCGCTCCATGGGGAAGGAACTCCCGTCCTCCAGCAGCAGCGACGCGCTGCCTGGATAGCTGCCCAGCTTCAGCCGCAGCGTAACGGTCTCGCCGCATTTCACGGCGCCAAAGGGAGTGCGATACTGCTCGTCCCAGGGGATATGCTCCAGCCCGTCGGCATGGCCGCCCAGCGTGGAGAGATAGAGCTTGGCATACTCCAGCGCGCATTTCTCCATGGAGAAATCCTGTGTCATGGCGGAGCGGACCAGCGCGGAGAAGACGTCCTTATTATAGTAAGTATCCAGCGCGTAATTCACGATGCTCAGCAGCGTGTCGCCTTTGAAATCCCAGAAGGAGAAGCCCGTGCCCTCTCCCGTATCCTGGTTGTAGGGCCTGACAGTATCCTTGAGTCCGCCCACCTCGTGGACGATGGGCAGCGCGCCATAGCGCATGGCGATAATCTGTCCCAGACCGCAGGGCTCGAAGGCGGAGGGCATCAGGAAGAAGTCGGCCGCGGCATAGATGCGCCGGGCCAGCGCCTCGCTGTAGCCGATATAGGCGCAGACCTTGCCGGGGTGGCGGTTCTCGCACTCCCGCATGGCGGCCTCATAGCCCTTGTCCCCGCTGCCCAGCAGCACAAAGGCGCAGTCCCGCTCCATCATGCGGTCCATGGCCTCCAGCACCAGGTCAAAGCCCTTCTGGCTGGTCATACGTGTGACCATGGCGATCAGCGGGGTCTCCGGCGTAACCTTGAGGCCCAGCTCCTCATAGAGGGCAGTCTTGTTCCGCTGCTTTTCCCCGGGGTGGTCCACATCATAGTGGTAGAGCACATTGGGGTCCTTTGCAGGGTCAAACTCGGCCATGTCAATGCCGTTGAGAATGCCGCTGACGTCCGCGCCCCGGCAGGACAGCACATATTCCAGCTTTTCGCCAAACTCGATGGTGCGGATTTCGTCGGCATAGCTGGGACTGACGGTGTTCACCTTGTCGGCATAGATACAGCCGGTTTTCAGCATGTTGGCGCAGCCCCAGTGGCCGATGCAGTCCTCGTTCATATATTCCCAGCCCACGCCAAAGAGGTCCCCGGCAGTGTCATAGGGCATCCAGCCCTGAAACGCGATGTTGTGGATGGTGAGAACGGTTTTCAGCGCGCCCTCAGGGCGCCACTGATACTGGGTCTTGATAAGGAAGGGCAGAAATGCAGTGTGCCAATCGTTGCAGTGCAGAATCTCCGGGGTGAAATCCAGCAGGTGGATGCACTCCATCACTGCACGCTGGAAAAAGGCGTATTGCTCCACCTCCGGCTGGCCGCCGCGGTAGATCGTATCACCGAAGTAGTATTCGCTGTCGATGAGATAAATAACCAGTCCGTCCAGCACCAGCTTCAGCAGGCCCGCATATTCATGCCGCCAGCCCAGGTCCACATACGTATAACCGATATATTCCACCCGGTCCGCGTATTTTTCCCGCACAACCCGGTGATAGGGTGTGATGACGCGGGCGTCAAAGCCGAGGGCATTGAGATATTTCGGCAGACCTCCGGCCATATCTGCCAGTCCGCCGGTTTTGCTCAGGGGCGCGCACTCCGCTGCGGCCACCAGCACATTCGGCAGCTTTTCCCGTCCTTTCAGAAACAACTGACGTTCCAGCTCCGGTTTCATCATAAACGATCCTCCTCTTTGTCGGTTGGTGCCCGACGGCAGCATGCTCCCCGGGCAAATTGACACAATTCGCTTCTTCTATAATAGCTCATTCCGTGCAAAATCGCAAGAACTTCTTTCGCAAAACCCCTTGCGTGCTGCAGTTCACCGGTGGGGGGTCCCCTTCAGCTCAGCTACCCCGGCGTCTGAACTGTAATGGTTTTGATGTTCCACTTGAAAAGAATTTGCATTTTTCCCGGGTTCTTGTTATAATCGCCCATTAGGGACGGCTTTCGAGTTTTTTCGACAGACCACCGGCGGGAGGAGTCCGGCCCGCACCGGTTTCCCGCGCACCCGAAACGACAATCTATTTCAGCTTACAGGGAGGGACAAGCATGAGCGCATTGCGAAACATGCCCACCGCCGGCTTTGTGGTGATTGTGGTGATTGCCATCTTGTTTGTGCTGGCGCTGGCACTGCTGATCTATGTCTGTGCCCGCTACGGAAATCTTGCCCGCCATGCGCGGGGCGGGAAGGATGAGGTCCACGGCTTCAACGCGCAGCTTTTGGCAGAATACTCCAACGCATATCAGAAATACGGCCAGGATGTCAATACCCCGGCCATTATCACCGACGTGATCGGGGACCGGCTGAGCGGGCTGCTGCTGTGCGAGCGGTTTTTGAACAATGCCGTCTCCCTGTTCGTGACGCTGGGCCTGTTCGGCACCTTTCTGGGCCTGAGTCTATCCGTCAGCTCTCTGTCGGAGCTGATCAGCCTCAGTAACACCTCGGAGTGGCTCAGCGTACTGGACAGCGTGGGCGGCGGACTGATGAGCGCCCTCAGCGGCATGGGCGTGGCCTTCTACACCTCTCTGGTGGGGGCGGGCTGCTCCATTGTGCTGACGGTGATGCGCACAATTCTGAATCCCCAGGCCCAGCGGGAAAAGCTGGAAACCCGGCTTGAGCTCTGGCTGGACACGGAGATTGCCCCCAGCCTTGCCACGGACTCCGCCCAGGACGACGCGGGACTGGTGAAGCGCATGATCGACGCCCTGACCAGCACGGGCAACGAGGTCAAGCTGGCGCTCTTTTCCGCTGCCCAGGGCTATGCCGGCGCCACCAAAGCCTCCGCGGACGCCCTTGTGAAGGCCATGAAGGAAAACCAGCGGACGATGGAGCAGTTTGATGAGACGGTTGGGGTGTTCAACGCGGGCGTCCACGACTTTGCCGAGGTGGACTACAACCTGCGGGGCAGCGTAGAGCGCATGGATCTGGCGGTGCGCGACCTGGCCAACGCCATGCGGGAGATTGACCGGCGGATGGCCTCCGGAGGTGGCAAGCATTGAAGCGGCAGTACAGAGGACGCAGCGACGCCATGACAAAATCCTCCGATGGGGAGCAGGGCTTCTGGCCCTCCTACGCGGACATGATGAGCGCTGTGGCGCTGATTCTGTTCTTCCTGATGCTGCTTTCCTATATTCAAAACCTGATTACGGGAAATGACCTCCGCAGCACGCAGGAGGACCTGAACGAGACCCGGAATACCCTTGCCCTGACCCTGAAACAGGTGGAGGATGCGGAGAGCGAGCTGGACCGCATTACCCTGGATCTGGACGAGGCCCGCCTGACGCTTTCCGAGCAGCAGGACGATCTGGCTGCGCAGAGCCGCCTTCTGGCTGAGCAGGAGGCGCTGATCGGCCAGCAGGAGGACTATCTCAAGGCTGCCAGTCAGGAAATGCTTGCCATGCGGAGCCAGATGCAGACGATCGCCGTGCTGCGCCTGAGCATTCTGGAGCAGATTCGGGATTCCATGGCGCGGGTCATGGGCGATTCCAGCAAGGTGAGCATCGGCAGCAACGGCAACATCATTCTCAGCGAGAGCGTGCTGTTCGACGTGGGCTCCTCCGACATAAAGAGTGAGGCAGCCCCGGCGCTGAACCAGCTTGTGCGGGTCTTTGCCCAGTTTCTGGCCAGCGATGACAACGCCAAATACGTGGACAGCATCATGATCTCCGGCCATACGGACAGCACCGGAACCGCGGAGAACAACCGGGTGCTCTCCACCGACCGTGCCAATGCGGTGCTGGGCTATCTGATGGAGCACGACAACGGCAGACTGGATAACTATGCCCAGTATTTCTGCGCCGCCGGCTATGGCGAGACGCGCCCCGTGGCCTCCAACGATACGGCGGAGGGCCGTGCCGCAAACCGGCGCATTGAGATCTCCGTCATTCTCCGGGACGACACGGTTATGGATATTGTGGAGAGCTATCTGGACATCACGCCGCCGGAGGCCGCTGCCCCGGCCCGGAGCACCGGACGATAAGAGACTGCCGCCCCCCGGTTTCACACCGGGGGGCGGTTTCGCAAGCAAAAATAAACCCACTAAACCTATTGACAAACTTGGTTTATTGTGATATGCTCTCGCCAATAAAGGGAAGGAGACAGACACAATGCACGGCAAGCTCTATTTCGAGTCCCTGGTCCGGGCAAACTTTCGCTATGGACGAATGTGACACCTCTTTCAGACATCTCTGCGCGGCAGAGACAGTTTCCGACGAATTTATCGTAAGCGACAAAAATATTTGTCGTTTACGATAGTTGCTATGTCATTTTATCGCCGCTCTGCGGCGAAAATGACAGCTATAATTATAAAGAAAGAGGTTTTATACGATGTCGAACTATAAATTTGAGACGCTGCAGGTTCATTTCGGCCAGGAGACTGCCGATCCCGCCTCCGACGCGCGTGCGGTGCCCATCTATGCTACTACCTCCTATGTTTTCCACAATGCCCAGCACGCGGCAGACCGCTTTGGTCTGGCGGACCCCGGCAATATCTACGGCCGGCTGACCAACTCTACCCAGGGCGTTTTTGAAAACCGTGTGGCTGCCCTGGAGGGGGGCGTCGCCGGTCTTGCGGTGGCCTCCGGCGCTGCGGCCATTACCTACACCGTC
Organism: uncultured Oscillospiraceae bacterium; assembly: GCA_905236305.1. Classification (GTDB taxonomy): domain Bacteria; phylum Bacillota; class Clostridia; order Oscillospirales; family Oscillospiraceae; genus RGIG7114. The sequence goes on from CAJOPB010000009.1 coordinate 24,937, forward strand.
CTGGCTCTGGCGACAAAGGGAGAGCACATTGTCTCCCAGAAGACCATCTACGGCGGCTCCGCCAACCTCCTCGCCCACACCCTTCCCCTCTATGGCATCGAAACCAGCTTTGTGGACATCCACAACCTCGGCGCGGTGGAGGCGGCTATCCGGCCCAATACCAAGGCAATCTATATCGAGACCCTGGGGAATCCCAATTCCGACATCCCGGATATCGATGCGCTGGCAAAGCTTGCCCACAGCTACAGCATTCCGCTGGTTATTGACAACACCTTCGGCACCCCTTACCTGATTCGCCCCATAGAGCACGGCGCGGACATCGTGGTCCACTCCGCCACCAAATTTCTCGGAGGCCACGGCACTACGCTGGGCGGCGTGATTGTGGACGGCGGGACCTTCGACTGGAGCTCCGGCGGCCGCTATCCCTGGATCAGCGAGCCCAATCCCAGCTACCACGGCGTCCGCTTCACCGAGGCTGCGGGGAAGGCTGCCTTTGCCACCTATATCCGGGCGATTTTGCTGCGGGACACCGGCAGCTGCATCTCCCCCTTCGCGGCATTTCTGCTGCTGCAGGGGGTCGAGACCCTCTCGCTGCGCTTAGAGCGCCACGCGGAGAATACAAAAAAGGTGGTGGACTATCTGGTCAGACATCCACAGGTGGAGCGGGTCAACCACCCTGCGCTCCCGGAGCACCCGGATCACGCGCTGTATGAACGGTATTTCCCCAACGGCGGAGCTTCCATCTTCACCTTTGATATTCGCGGCGGACAGGAGGAGGCCTTCCGCTTTATCGACGGGCTGGAAATCTTCTCCCTGCTGGCGAACGTGGCGGATGTCAAAAGCCTGGTGATCCACCCTGCCACAACCACCCATTCCCAGCTGACCCAGGAGGAGCTGGCCGATGCCGGCATCCGTCCAAACACCATCCGTCTCTCCATCGGAACCGAACACATTGACGATATTCTGGCAGATCTGGACAAGGGCTTTGTAGCGGTTTCCTGAGAAAAATGCCGTTGACCCTGCCGCTCAGGTCGTGTATACTCTCCATGCCGCCGGCAATGCCTGCCGCGGCATGGAGTTTTATTGTGCTTTTATGATGTTTTTCCGCTGCGCCCGGGGAGCGGCTGGAAAGGATTGCCGTGCGTTTTGCACGGGAGGGAGGTATCAAAATGAAAAAGGCCCTGATTGCCATGTCCGGCGGGGTGGACTCCGCGGTTGCAGCGCTGTTGACGGCGGAGGCGGGCTACGACTGCATCGGCTGTACCATGCACCTGTTTGAAAATCAGGACGCCGGCGTCTCTCCCGCCCGGAGCTGCTGTTCCCTGGACGATGCGGAGGACGCCAGGAGCGTGGCCTACCGCCTGGGAATGCCCCACTATGTGTTCAATTATACGGAGGAATTCCGGGAGCGCGTGATCTGCCGCTTTGTGAGCTGTTATCTGCGGGGGGAGACGCCAAATCCCTGCATAGACTGCAACCGCAGCATGAAGTTTGGAAAGCTGCTGGAGCGGGCGCAGGTGCTGGGCTGTGACTGTGTGGTGACCGGACATTATGCGGTGATCGAGGAGCGGGACGGGCGCTATTCTCTCAAAAAGGCCAGAGATGCAGGCAAGGACCAGACCTATGTGCTTTATATGCTCTCCCAGGAGCAGCTGGCCCGTATCCGCTTTCCCCTGGGGGGCATGACCAAGGCTGAGACCCGCCGTCTGGCGGAGGCCCGGGGTTTTTTAAATGCAAAAAAGCCGGACAGCCAGGACATATGCTTTGTGCCCGACGGGGACTACGCCCGGGTCATCGAGCTGCATTGCGGCTATCCGGCGGCGCCGGGAAGCTTTGTGGACAGGGAGGGACGGATTCTCGGCCAGCATCGGGGTATCATCCGCTACACCGTCGGCCAGCACCGGGGCCTCGGTTTGGGCTGGCACGAGCCCCTGTATGTCCTGCGCATTGACGCGGAGAAAAACGAGGTGGTCCTTGGGCCGCAGGAGGCGCTGCTGTCCCGGGAGCTGGTTGCGCCCGCGTTCCACTGGATTGCCGGCGAGCCGCCCCGCGGCCCGGTGCGGTGCATGGCAAAGGCCCGCTACCGCCAGCGCGAGCAGCCTGCCCTGGCCGAGCCGCTGCCGGACGGTGGGGTGCGGGTGATCTTTGACGAGAACCAGCGCGCCATAACCCCGGGACAGTCCGTGGTGCTGTATGACGGGGATACGGTTCTGGGTGGGGGAGAGATCGGAAAAGAAGGCCGGTGAAACGCGCGCAGCCCGCTCATTTTTCGAACGCAGGTTTATGAAATGGCCCCCCCGAGGTCAGATGTGCAGCAGCGCCTTTGCGATGGTGAAATAGATCAGCAGAGAAATTGCATCCACGATGGTGGTGATGAAGGGGCTGGCCATGACTGCGGGGTCCAGCTTCAGCCTGTCCGCCAGCATGGGGAGAATACAGCCCACAATTTTGGCGCAGATCACGGTCAGAAGCATAGTGAGGCAGACCACCGCGGCCACCAGCAGCGTGACGCCCGGGTTGCCCATCAGCAGCCGGTCTACCAGCATGATCTTGCAGAAGGTTGCCGCCGCCAGCGTGCCGCCGCAGAGCACGGCAACGCGGATCTCCTTCCAAACCACCTGGGCAATGTCGCCGAATTCCACATCTCCCAGGGAGAGAGAGCGGATCACCGTGACACTGGCCTGGCTACCGGAGTTTCCGCCGGTGTCCATCAGCATGGGGATGAAGATGGTCAGTACCGCCTGAACCGCCAGCGCGTCCTCAAAGCTGGCCAGAATCATCCCGGTGAAGGTGGCCGAGACCATCAGCAGCAACAACCATGGAATGCGGTTTTTCCAGATCTCCAATACGCCGGTCTTGATATAGGGACGGTCAGAGGGGGTGATGGCCGCCATGATCTCCATGTCCTCGGTGGCCTCCTGCTCCATAACGTCCATTACGTCGTCTACGGTGACGATGCCCACCAGGCGGCTCTCCCGGTCCACCACGGGGATCGCCAGCAGGTCATAGTCCGAGAACATGCCGGACACGTCCTCCTGGTCGTCGGTGGTGGTGCAGAAGATCACGTTGTCGTCCATGATGTCCTCAATCACCGCGTCCTCGTCCGCCAGGATCAGGTCCTTTACCGTGACGATGCCCTCCAGCTTTCGGTCCTTGCTGGTGACAAAGCAGGTGTAAATGGTCTCCCTGTCCGCTCCGATGCGGCGGATGCGGGCGAAGGATTCCTTTACGCTCATATATTTTTTGAGGTCAATATACTCCGCGGTCATAATGCTGCCGGCGGAGTTTTCGGGATACTTGAGATATTGGTTGATGAGTACGCGGGTGTCCGGCGTGGCGATGCGCATGACGCGCTTGACCACATTGGCGGGCAGCTCCTCCATCATATCCACCGTATCATCCAGATACAGCTCGTCGAGAATGTTGCCCAGCTCGCTGTCGGTGATGGAGTTGATAATATATTCCTGCTCCGGCGCATCCAGCTCCGCAAACACCTCCGCACCCCGTTCCTTGGAGAGCATACGGAAAACCATCGCCATCTGGTGGGGAGGCAGCTCGGTCAGAAACTCCGCAGCCTCAAATTCATCCACTTCCTCCAGCATTTCCTGCAGCTGCTTCATCCTCCGCGCTTCCAGCAGGCTGGACATCTCCTCGATGCGCTGTTCATGCAGCGACTCAAAATCCGGACCACCGCTGTCCTCCGCGGCCTCCAGCGCGTCCAGCTCCTCCATATCTGCCATTGTGCGCTCACCTCATTTCCTCCGGAAGCACCGGGGTATTCACACTGCGTGCTCTCCCGCCCTTTTGACTGAAAAGAGCCGGTATGTTCCCCCCGCGAGAAAGCCCCGTCTTTCCGGCACGGGCAGGCCGCGAATACCGGCGCTGTTATAAACCGAGATACGCCTTTTGCTCTTCGCTCAGGGTGTCGATGGTGATGCCCAGGGTCGCCAGCTTCTGGAAGGCTACCGCGCGGTCGGTTTCCGCCGGCACGGGAATCACGCCGGGACGGAGCTGGCCTCTGTGGTCCACCAGATATTTTGCACTCAGGGCCTGAATGGCAAAGCTCATATCCATGATCTCGGCAGGGTGGCCGTCGCCGCTTGCCAGATTGACCAGCCGGCCCTCCGCGATGACAAAGACCGTCCTCCCGTTGGGAAGGAGATAGCCGTTGATATTGTGTCTGGCCTCATAGCTGTTCTCCGCCATGGCCCGCAGCCCTGCCATGTCCACCTCTACATCAAAGTGGCCCGCGTTGGACAAAATGGCGCCGTCCTTGAGCAGCGTGAAATGCTCCGGCCGGATGACGCCGCTGCAGCCGGTGACAGTGACAAACAGATCGCCCAGGGGCGCGGCCTGCTCCATCGGCATCACCGTAAAGCCGTCCATGTGCGCCTCAATGGCGCGAATGGGGTCCACCTCGGTCACAATGACCCGGGCGCCCAGCCCCTTGGCCCGCATGGCGACGCCCTTTCCGCACCAGCCGTAGCCGGCCACTACCACATATTTGCCGGCGACGATGAGATTTGTCGTGCGGTTAATCCCGTCCCAGACGGACTGGCCGGTACCGTAGCGGTTGTCAAACAGATGCTTGCAGTCCGCGTCGTTGACCATGACCATGGGGAATTTCAGCGTCCCTGCCCTGGCCATTGCCTTGAGGCGCAGAATACCCGTGGTGGTCTCCTCACAGCCGCCGATGACGCCGGGCAGCAGGCCGGTCAGCTCGGTATGCAACAGATTCACCAGATCGCCGCCGTCGTCAATAATGATATTGGGTCCGGCGGCGAGCGCGGCGCGCAGGTCGGAGGCATACTCCTCCCCGGTGCAGCCGTGGTGGGCATAGACCTCCAGCCCGCCCTGAACCAGCGCGGCGGCCACGTCGTCCTGGGTGGACAGGGGATTGGAGCCGGTGACATGCATCTCCGCCCCACCCATAGCGAGCACCCGGCAGAGATAGGCTGTTTTGGCTTCGAGATGGACGGAGAGGGTGATTTTCAGCCCGGAGAACGGCTTGTCCCGCTGAAAGTCCTCTGCAATGGCCCGCAGCAGGGGCATGTTGCGGGAGACCCACTGTATCTTTTTTTCGCCCTCCGGCGCGAGATGAATGTCACGAATACTGCTCATTCCGATCATCCTCTTTTCTGATCAATCTATGCTGTTTTCCCCGACCGGAGCTGCATCATAAAACAGGGTGATTTTCCCTCCCGCTCCGGGGAGGCAGGCTCCGGGTTTAGTGTTTATTTTACCACCGAACCGCTTTGATTACAACCGGGAATTGGTTTTTCTTTGGCGGCTTTTGCGTGACAGCGCAGGAAAAGCTTTTTTGCAGGCAGCAGGCGTGCGGGGGA
>CAJOPB010000010.1 GCA_905236305.1 uncultured Oscillospiraceae bacterium
GGCCAGATGACCCTGAAGGTGGAGGACGAGGAGCCCACCGTGCTCCAGGCCGGCGACAGCTTCCACTGCGTGGGCGGCGTGACCAAGTCCGTCTGCAACGAGGGCGAGACCACCACCAAGATGCTGGTTGTCCTGCTTCCTCCCCAGTAAGAAGCTGAAATAAATATATGCATGCGGCACAGCGCCCCTTCCTCGGGAGGGGCGCTTAAAAAACGCGATTGCACGCGCCCTTGCATATTTTTGTGCAATATGGTACAGTATGAGAACAGTGCAAAAAAAGCGGGGCTATCACCGCAATCATGACAGGAGGAGCGTATCATGAGCAACAATCCCTATGCCGGCACCAAAACCGAACAGAACCTGCTGGAGGCCTTTGCGGGCGAGTCCATGGCGCGGAACAAATATACCTATTTCGCCTCCGTGGCGAAAAAGGCCGGATACGAGCAGATCGCCGCTATTTTCCTGAAAACCGCGGAGAATGAAAAGGAGCACGCCAAGCTCTGGTTCAAGGCGCTGGGCGGCGTGGGCGACACGGCGGAGAACCTGCTGCACGCGGCAGAGGGCGAGAATGCCGAGTGGACAGACATGTATGAGCGCATGGCAAAGGACGCCGAGGCGGAGGGCTTTGCGGACCTGGCCGCCCAGTTCCGGGGCGTGGCCGCCATCGAAAAGGCCCACGAGGAGCGCTACCGCGCGCTTCTGGCCAACGTGAAGGCCATGGAGGTCTTCAAAAAGGCGGGCGTCACCATCTGGGAGTGCCGCAACTGCGGGCATATCGTGGTGGGCACCGAGGCGCCGGAGGTCTGCCCGGTGTGCAATCATCCCCAGAGCTACTTTGAGGTAAGAGCCGAGAATTATTGATTCCCTTCGGTCCCGCGAAAGGCGCGGGACCGTTTGCTATTGCGAAAATTCATAATTCGTTCATTCCCTTTTTGGTAAAGCTATGCTATAATGCCGAAGAAGCAGAACACACAGGAGGTCATGCCTTGGTGTTAGAGAGAACGGAGCTTTTTCCCGGCGTGTTTTTCAACGCGCTGCAAACCGATAAATTCAAATCCGACTGCCTGAGCGTCAGCCTGCTGACAGCGCTGGACCGGGATACGATTTCCAAAAACGCCCTGCTGCCCCGGGTACTCGCCCGGGGAAGCGCCCGCTATCCCGATATGGACGCGGTAAACGCCGCGTGCGACGAGCTCTATGGCGCCCGGGTTATCCCCGTGGTGCGAAAGGTCGGCGAAATGGTGACGCTGGGCTTCTACGCCGGCTTTCTTGCCGACCGCTTTACGCCGGACGGCAGCGCGCTTTTGGAGAGCGTGGCCGCGCTGGTGGGCGAGCTGCTGCTCCACCCCGCCTCGGAGGGAGGCGCGCTGCGGGCGGACTATGTGGAGAGCGAGAAGGAAAAGCTCATCGAGGATATTCGCGGCAGAGTCAATGACAAGCGGGCCTATTCCGCCTTCCGCCTCATCGAACAGATGTTTTGCTATGAGGCCTACGGCTGTGACGACATGGGCACGGAGGGCAGCGTTTCCGAGGTGGACGCGCAGGGCCTGACAGCCTACTACCGCAGCCTTTTGGCCGCTTCTCCGGTGGAGATCTTCTATTGCGGCGCCGCGGACAGCGCGCGGGCGGCCGCGGCAGTGCGCAATGCCCTGGCGGAGCTGCCCCGGGGCGAGCTCAACTGGGAGCTGGGCACCGACATCCGCATGAACACCGTGGAGGCGCGGCCCCGGTTTTTTGAGGAGACCATGGAGGTGGGGCAGGGGAAGCTCTGTCTCGGCTTTCGCCTCGGAGACAGCATGGAGGACCCGGACTTCGCCGCGCTGCGGGTGTTCAACGCCCTCTATGGCGGCACCGTCACCAGCAAGCTGTTTCTGAATGTGCGGGAAAAGCTCTCGCTGTGCTATTATGCCTCCTCCGCCCTGGACCGGTTCAAGGGGGCACTGTTCGTCTTCTCCGGCATCGAGGCCGGGAACCTGGAGCTGGCCCGGGGAGAGATTCTGTCCCAGCTGCGGGACGTGGCCGAGGGCCGGTTTACGGAGTCGGAGCTGAACTCCGCCCGAAAGGCCGTGGCAGGGGACCTGCGCTCCGCCGCGGACAGCCCCGGCGCGCTGGAGCACTATTATCTGGCCCAGACGCTGCTGGGACTGGACTACGGCCCGGAGGAATTTGCCGGCATGTGCGAGGCCGTTACCGCTCCGCAGGTGGCAAAAATCGCCGCCGGCGCGGCGCTGGACGCGGTCTATTTTCTCCACGGCGAGACCGAGGACCCGGAGGACTGGGAGGACTTTGACGATGCAGAAGCTTGAGTACCCTGCGGTGGGAGAGACCCTGTATCGGGAGACCCTGCCCAACGGCCTGCGGCTGAGCGTGGCAATCAAGCCGGGCTATAAGCGCTGCTATGCCTTTTTTGCCGCACAATACGGCGGCGCGGACCGGCGCTTTCAGGTGAACGGAGAATTTCTGGACACCCCCATGGGCGTCGCCCATTATCTGGAGCACAAGATGTTTGATATGCCCGAGGGGGACAATGCGCTGCATGTCCTGGCGTCAAACGGCGCCCAGCCCAACGCCTATACCGCCTCCGGGCTCACGGCCTACCACTTTGAATCAACAGAAAATTTCTACGAGAATCTCAGAATGCTGCTGCGCTTTGTCTCCACCCCCTGGTTCACGGAGGAGAGCGTCGCCAAGGAGCAGGGCATCATCGGCCAGGAGATCCGCATGACCGAGGACGACCCGGACCATGTGGTGTATGACGAGCTGATGCGCTGCCTCTACCGCCGCCACCCCATTCGGGACAGCATCGTCGGCACCGTTGAGAGCATTTCCCATATCACGCCGGAGACGCTGTATCACTGCCACCGCATTTTCTACCAGCCGGGCAATATGGCGCTGGCGGTGGTGGGGGACGTGGACCCGGAGACCGTGCGCGCCATTGCAACGGAGCTGCTGCCCGCCCACAGCGGCGAAACCCCGCTGCGGGACTACGGAAAACGGGAGCGGCCGCTTCCCGACCGCATCCGGTATATGCGGCGGATGGAGGTCTCCGCACCCCAGTTTATGCTGGGGGCGAAGCTGGAGCCCGCGCCCTCCGGCACTGCGCTGCTGCGGCAAAAGCTGCTGTGCGATGTGGCCCTGACCTGCCTCTTTGGACTGTCCTCCCCCTTCTATTCCAGACTCTATGCCCAGGGGCTGCTGAATACGGACTTTTATGCCGACGCGGACTACGCGGCAGGCACCGCAACCATCCTCGCCGGCGGCGAGAGCCGGGACCCGGAGGCCGTGCTGGAGGCCTTTACGGCGGAGCTCGGGCGGGCCGCGGCGGAGGGCTTTGAGCCGGGATATTTTTCCCGCACCCTCAAGGCCGGCTACGGCGCGCGGGTGCGCGCACTCAACGCCTTCGGCGGCCTTGCGGCCTCTCTGGCGGACGCGGACTTCGGGGGCTATAACCTGATGGACTCCTTCCCGATGCTCAGCGCGCTGACCGGGGAGGAGGTGCAGCGCTTTATCCGGGACAATCTGGCCGGAGCGGAGCGCTATGCCCTGAGCGTGGTCCGTCCCGTGACCGGCGCGGCGGAGGAGGCAGGGCGCGGCGATGCGTGAGGCGATTATCAGCTTTCCCATGCTCGGCCCCGATTTTTCCCTGAATCCGCCCTACTGTATCCGCATCGGAGATTTCGCCATATATTACTATGGAATCATCATCGCGCTGGGCATGATGCTTGCGGTGCTCTACTGCACCCGGGTCAGCGCCCGCTTTCGCCTGACCCCGGACGCGGTTTACGGCTACCTGATCCCGGCGGTGATCTGTGCGGTGATCGGCGCGCGGCTGTATTACTGCATCACCTTTACGGATGCGGAGGGGGTACACACTTACCTCCACGACGTCGTGTCCTTCCTCTATATCCGGGACGGGGGGCTCGCCATATACGGCGGCGTGCTGGGCGCTGGCCTGGCGATCCTTGTCCGGGCGCGGCTGCGCCGGGAGAGCGCGTGGCCGGTGCTGGACATCATGGGAATGGGGCTGCCCATCGGCCAGGCCGTGGGGCGCTGGGGCAATTTCTTCAACCGGGAGGCCTACGGCTATGAGACGGACATCTTCTGCCGCATGGGCCTGACCCTGAACGGGGAGACGGTCTACGTGCATCCCACCTTTTTGTACGAGTGCCTTTGGAGCTGCATCGGCTTTGTGCTGCTGCATACGCTGAGCAAACACCGGCGACGCTATCAGGGACAGTTTTTCCTGCTGTATTTGATCTGGTACGGCTTTGGCCGCACGCTGATCGAGGGGCTGCGCAGCGACTCCCTCTGGCTGGTGCCGGGGGTTGTGCGCATCTCCCAGCTTCTGGCGGCGCTGACCTGTCTGGCGGCGTGCGTGTGCTATGCCGTCAACGCCAGGCGCGTCTCCGCCGGGCTCCCCCCGCTTGTGGGGCGTCCGGACGGGCCGGAGGCGGACGAAAACGCAGAGAATGCCCAGGCGCGGGCGCATGAATGATAAAACTAATTTTAGGAGGTTAATCAAATGGACATCAACGAATTGAAGGACAAGGTGCTGGCGCTTTTTGATCAGGCCACCGAGGGTGCAAGGGGCGTTACCAGCCGCGCGGTTGGCGGCGCCAGGACCATCACAGGCACCGTGGGCGACAAGGTCAAATCCGGCGGACGGATTGCCAAGCTCAGCATGGAGGCCGCCTCCGCCCGGGAGGAGGTCAAGAAGACCTATCTGGAGATCGGCAAGCTCTACTATGACACCCACCGTGACGACCCGGATGGCTTCTTCGTGCAGCTGTTTGAGGAGGTGCGTCTGGCGGAGGAGGCCATTGCGGCCAAGGAGACCGAGCTGGCGGACCTGAAGGAGTCCTTCAAGGAGGGCTTCCCGGAGGTCAGCGTGGAGATCACCCGGGACGACGGGGACTTCGCCGACGTGGTGGACCAGGCCGAGGCCGAGGCCGGTGCAGAGGCCGAGCCGGAGGCCGCTGCAGAGGAAGCCGCGGAGGAAGTGGAGAAGGCCGCAGAGGAGGCCCGTTCCACCGCCGCCGAGAAGCTGGAAAATCTGAAGGATGCCGCCGCGGAGAAGTTTGAGAGCTTCAAGGACGCCGCCGCCGACCGGTTTGAGAGCTTCAAGGATGCCGCCGGGGACAAGGTTGAGGCCTTTAAGGACGCCGCTGCCGGGCGCATTGACGCGTTCCGGAACCGGGCGGAGGATGTAGTCGAGGCCGCGGAGGACACGGCTGAGGCAGCAGAGGAAGCCGCCGCGGACGCCGTCAGCGAGGCTGCCGAAGCGGCGGAGGAGGCCGCGGAGGAGGTCAGAAATGAGATCGACGATATAACGGCGCCTCTGGACAGCTACGACGCATAATCGGCAGCAGGCCGGAAATAAACGAAAAGGCAGTGTAATGTCCCTCCCCCAGAGCGGGGGAGGGACATTACACTGCCGTCTTTATGATACTAATCTTCAATAAAAAGCAGAAATCTGCTTTTTATAGCGCCGCCAGGCGCGTTGAAGATTGTATGAGACTTGTTTTGCAATCGTATCATTTTTTCCAGACAGAGGGGAAGAACAGCACCAGCATGGGGTAGATCTCCAGCCTCCCGATGAGCATGGTGAGCGTCAGCACCAGCTTGGAGAAGTTGGAGAAGCCGCCGTAGTTTTCCACCGCGCCCACGGCGCCCAGACCGGGGCCCACGTTGTTCATGCAGGAGACCGCGGCGGAAAAATTGGTTTCAAAGCTGAAGCCGTCTACGGAGACCATCACCGTGGCGGCCGCCACAATGGCGCAGTAGACCGCGAAATAGGCCCCCACCGTCTGCACCGTGCGGTCGTCCACGATCTCGCCGTCGGAGTGGATCAGGTGTACGGCGTTGGGGTGTATGGCCCGGTGGACGGAGCGGAAGGCGGCCTTGGCCAGCAGCTGCACCCGCACCACCTTCAGCCCGCCGCCCGTGCTGCCGGCACAGGCGCCGATGAACATCAGCAGCAGCATCACGCTCCGGGAAAACTGGGGCCAGAGGTCAAAGTTCACCGTGGCAAAGCCGGAGGTGCTGAGAATGGTCAGCACCTGAAAGCTGACATGGCGCAGGCTCTCCCAGAAGGAGGAGAAGTATTGCCGCGTGTTCATCATGATGGCGGCGGTGGCGATCAGCACAATGGCGGCAAAGCCCCGCAGCTCCTCGTTCTGCACGGCTTTTTTAAATTGCCGCAGAAGCAGGAGGAAATAGATGTTGAAGTTGACGCTGAACAGAAACATAAAGACCGTGATGACCCACTGGGTATAGGCGCTGTAGGAGGCCGCCGAGTCGTTGCGCACCGCAAAGCCGCCGGTGCCGGCGGTGCCGAAGGCCAGGGTCACGCTGTCAAACAGCGTGTTGCCCCCCAGCATCAGAAACAGAAACATCAGCGCGGTCAGGACGATATAGATGCGGTAGAGAATCCCGGCGGAGTTGCGCATTCTGGGCACCAGCTTGGTGATGCGCACCCCCGGACTCTCCGCCCGCAGCAGATGCATGCTCTCCCCGCTGGCGCCGTTGGCGAGGGGGTTGAGGATCAGCAGAAACACCAGCACCCCCATGCCCCCCAGCCAGTGGGTAAAGCTGCGCCAGTAGAGCAGGCCCCGGGGCAGGGCCTCCACGTCGCTGAGAATGGTGGCTCCGGTGGTGGTAAAGCCCGAGGCCGTCTCGAAAAAGCAGTCGAAGAAATTGGGCATGGCGCCGCTGATAAAAAAGGGCAGCGCCCCAAAGAGCGATACAGCCAGCCAGGTGAAGCCCGCGGTCACCATGCCGTCCCGGGCATAGATGTCCCGGCGCCGGGGCTTTTGCAGGCCGAGGGGAAGGCCCACCAGCAGACAGGCAAGAATGGCGGCGGCGCAGCCCCAGGCGGCGTTCTGTTCCCCCCGCAGGGCGGAGAGCAGCAGCGCCGGCAGCAGAAAGGCGGCCTCCACCCACAGCACCTTGCCGATCACGTTTCCAATCATGCGGTAATTCATCGCTTATGCCTCGTCCGCGAAAATGTCATTGAGGTCCAGAATCACGCGGTTGCTGGCGGTAATGACAATCACGGTGTCTCCCGCCTCCAGCGTGTCCGCGCCGCCGGGGACGAGGATGCGGCCCCGGCGGTTGATGCTGGCAATCAGAATATTCGGCTTGAGACGGATGTCCATCAGCCGCCTGCTCAGCCCCCGGCAGCCCTCGGTGACATTGAATTCCAGCGCGTCCACCCTTCCTCCGGCCAGATGGTGGAGCATGACCACGCTGCCGCCGGTGGTGTTCTGCATGGCGCGGACATAGCGGATAATCATATCCGCGCACATCTGCTTGGGGCTGATGAGGCGGTTGTTGCGGTCGGAGATGAGGGAGGCCAGCTCCGCCTTGTCGGTCAGGGTGAGGATCTGGGGCACGCCGAGGGTGGCGACATACATGGACAAAATCAGGTTTTCCTCGTCCCGGTCCGACAGCGCCGCCACGGCCTGCATCCGGTCCGCCCGCTCCTCCTTCAGCACCGCCTCGCTGGCGGCGTCGGCGCAGACCACCGTGGCCTCGGGAAAGCGCTCGGCAAAGTGCTCGGCCACAGCGGGGTCCGGCTCGATCAGGGTGACGCGGGAATCCGCCCGGGACAGCAGCTCCATCAGGTATTCCGAGACCCGGCTGCCGCCGATGAGCAGAATGTCCCGGGCTTTTTTCTTATATTCTCCGATCCGGTGCAGAATGTGGACGATCTCCGTGGCAGGGGCGCAGATATACACCTTGTCCCCGGCCATCAGGGTGAATTTGCCGTCGGGGATCACGGTCTCCTCCCCCCGCTGAACCGCGCCCACCAGGGCCTTGCAGTGGGTTTTGCGGGGTAGATCCATCAGCCGGGTGCCGTCCAGCACATCTCCCGGCCGGGGGATCACCTCCACGATCTCCACCCGTCCGTGGGCAAAGCTGTCCCGCTTGAGCACGCCGGGAATCTCCAGCAGGCGGAACATCTCCCGGGCCGCGGTCATCTCCGGATTGATGGTGGTGGAGAGCCCCAGCTCGTCCTTGAGAAGATACATCTGGCGGGCGTACTCCGGGGAGCGAACGCGGGCTATGGTGTTGGCACAGCCCAGCTTTGCGGCAAAGACGCAGCACAGCATATTCAGCTCGTCCTGGGCGGTGCAGGCGATCATCAGGTCGCAGGTGTCCACCCCTGCCTCCCGCATCACCTCCACACTGGCGCCGCTGCCGCAGATGGCCATGCAGTCCAGCTGGTCGCTGATGCGGTCGGCAAGAGAACGCGCCTTGTCCACCACGGTGATGTCGTGTCCCTCCTGGGTGAGCTGGGCGGCAATGGCAAAGCCCACCTTGCCCCCACCGATGATCACAATTCTCATAACCGTCCTCCGATCCCGAATACATTGCGGCTTATCTTACACCCTTTTTCCCGAAAATACAAGACGGAAGGCGTCTAGAGAGCGAAGGGCTCTCCGGTGTAGAATATGGTAAATACGGCCTGGGCGATGACGCGGCCGTCCTCTGCGGTGATGCGCACCTTGCAGCTGCCGCTGCGCTGGTCATGGGCGTCCTTGCCCCGGGCCACGGCGGTGACAGTGCCCTCGGATACCGCGTCGAGATAGGTGATGCGGCCCTCCACCGCATAGCAGTTCCAGCCGTAGGGCAGGATCGCCGCGGCGGAGGCGCTCTCCGCCAGCGTATACAGCACGCCGGCGTGGACATGGGGACGCCCCACCTCGGTCATGTGCCCGGGCACCAGCGCCAGCGTCATCTCGGCCCGCCCCGGCTCGCACCGGGTCAGCTCCGCGCCCAGCTCCACGGCAAAATGATCCATGCGTCTGAAATAGTCCAGCATTTTGTCTTTTCCTCACTTTCCGTATGGTTTTCCCCGTCCGGTAAAAAGAGTCGGGGAGGTACGATTTTCTTATCTTATCACAGCTTTGCCGCCGCGGCAAGGGGCGGGCTTCTCCCGGGAACGCTTTGCCCGTCCGCTCCGGCCGGCGCTGAACAACCTGAATAAAGGATTCCCGAAGACGCCTCCTTTTTTTAGCAAAAGTTTGAACATTCCTCTTGATTTTCAGCGGCCGCAGTGCTACAATATTGTTGCCACACAATTTCACACGTTAACACGTTAGCGAGCCACAGCAGAGGTATGCTATTTCCCGAAAAAAATGCAAGTGCTCCACATTAGCATGCTTTTGGGTGGCTAAGTAAATTGTGTGGCAACAATCGGGGCCTGCATTTTCAGTGCGCGGCTATCTGGCCGCGCACTTTTTGAGGGGGAATTCATTTGAGTAACAAAGGAACAGCCCGCTTTACGCATCTGCCGCTGCGGGTTCAGGATTTGGACAGGGCGTCCGCCGATACGGCGGACCATTCTTTTGAGATCGTGAAGCGGATCGCGCTGGATACCTTGGAGTATATACGTTTTACCTTGAATATGAGCGTAAGACGAGGGTACATAGACGCTTACGAGGGAGGAAACCCCTCCGGTGGCCCCTTTCAATGCATACTGCTTTATCCGGTTGGTTTCGAGAACGAGGGTATCCTTGTCGTTCCCGATGAGGACTGCACGGTGGCCTATGCCGCGCACGCCGCGCATGTATAACGCCGTTAACGCCGTTTCTGAACAGGAACCTCCCAGAGCGGGAGTCACAGTGTAAGCAAACGATTCCACAGGCCCCGAATCCCGGCGAAAGGGCGCCGGGAGAGAGGCGCTGTCTCTCCCCGGCTCCCTTATCCCCCTCAATTCATAAACGGGGCTGTGAAAACGGGAAGAACCATTCTCTTTCACTCACAGCCCTGATTTTCTCAAAAACAGAGAACATTTTTGGGTCAAAGCGCCTGAAAATGTTCTCTGTTTTCCCATTCCCTACCGTCCCGGCGGTAAATGCCCGCGCGGCGCGCAAACAATGGTTGCAACCGGGAGACGGAGATGCTAAAATGCCAGTGAGAAAAAAGCGGCTTATTTTGTGAGGTAAGAATCATGAGACATATGAAACATGCCCTGGCGCTGCTTCTGGCGGCGCTGGCGGCGCTGAGCGTGTCCCTGCCCGCGCTTGCGATGAGCATACCGGATCGCTCGGAGCGGGGGGAGGGGTATACCTCCGTGCTCTATGACAGCACCAGCGGCCTGCCCACCTCCGACGCCAATGCCATCGTCCAGTCCCGGGAGGGCTTTTTGTGGATCGGCAACTACTCCGGGCTCATCCGCTACGACGGCAACACGTTTTACCGCTATCCCTCCACCACGGGCGTCTCCAGCGTGGTCTCGCTCTTTTGCGATTCCAGGGACCGGCTCTGGATCGGCACCAACGACAAGGGCGTGGGAATGCTGGTGGACGACCAGTTCACCTTCTACGATCGGGAGCAGGGGCTGCTCTCCTCCTCCGTCCGCTCCATTCTGGAGGACCGCGCGGGGAACATCCTCATCGCCACCACCTCCGGCATGGCCTATGTGGACCCGGAGGGCGCGCTGCACGTGCTGGATGACCCCCAGATCAACCGGGAATACGTCTGTGAGCTGGTGATGGACTCCGAGGGGCTGATCTATGGCGTGACCCTCAGCGGCGCGCTGTTCACCGTGGACAACCTGCGCCTGCGGAGCTTTTACAACCCCGAGGCCCTGGGGGTGGAGGTGGTCAACACCGTCTTTCCCGACCCGGATAATCCGGGCTGGGTCTATATCGGCACCCAGCAGTCCACCGTCATCTACGGCGATCTGACCCGGCAGATGCAGGGGCGCCGCACCGTGTCCGTTTATCCGCTGACGCAGGTCAACGCCATCCGGCGCTTTGGGGACCTGCTCTGGCTGTGCGCGGACAACGGGCTGGGGTATCTGGACGGGAGCCTGCGGTTCACCCGCGTCCAGAACGTCCCCATGAACAACTCCATCGACCACATCGTGGAGGACTTTGAGGGCAATCTGTGGTTTACCTCCTCCCGGCAGGGCGTGATGAAGATTGTCCCGAACCGCTTTACCGACATTTCCGAGATGGCAAAGCTGCCGCCGCTGGTGGTCAACTCCACCTGCCTGCTGGACGGGCTGCTCTATATCGGCGCCGACTCCGGACTGACCATTCTGGACAAGGACTACCGCCAGGTGACCAACGACATTACCGAGGTGCTCAGCGGCGTGCGCATCCGCTGCGTCAAGGCCGACAGCAGCGGCTGGCTCTGGTTTTGCACCAACAGCGATCTGGGCCTGGTGGGCTATGACCCGCACAGCGGCGCGTGGCAGTCCTACAACACGGACAACGGCCTTGCCTCCAACCGGGCCCGGACCTATCTGGAGCTCAGCGACGGGGCCCTGGCTGTGGCCACCAACGCCGGACTGAACATTCTGCGGGACGGCGCCGTCACAGAGACCTTCGGCAGCGCCCAGGGCATCAGCAACACGGAGATTCTCACCGTGGAGGAGGCGCCGGACGGGCGGCTCTATCTGGGCAGCGACGGCGACGGCATCTATGTGGTGGACCGGGGCGGCATCTCCCGCCTGGGGCGGCAGGACGGCCTGGACTCCGAGGTGATTTTGCGGCTGAAGCGGGACCGGACCGACCCTGCCCTGTACTGGATCATCACCAGCAGCTCCATCGCCTGGATGCACAACGACCAGATCACCACCATCCGCAACTTCCCCTACTCCAACAACTATGACCTCTATTTTGACGACGACGGCCGCCTCTGGATTCTCAGCAGCGCCGGAATTTTTGTGGTAAAGCGGGAGGACCTGCTCCGGGACGAGAGCATTGACTATACGCTGTATGACACAAAAAGCGGCCTGCTCTGCACCGCAACCGCCAACTCCTACAGCCATCTGGGGGAGGACGGAACGCTGTATATCGCCGCGACCACGGGGGTGAGCAGCGTCAATATCTTTGAGGACACCGACCGCACGAGCCAGGTGCGCCTTGCGGTGCCCTATGTGGTGGCGGATGACCAGTATCTGCCCACCCCCGAGGACGGCACCATCCATATCCCCTCCGGCTGCCGCAGGCTGAACATCTATCCCTATGCCTTCACCTACTCCCTGAACAACCCCCATATCAGCTACTGCCTGGAAAACTTTGACACGGAGCCGGTGGTGGTCACCCGGCAGGAGCTGGACGCCGTCAGCTACACCAACCTGCCCGGCGGCACCTACCGCTTCCGCCTCTCCGAGCTGAACACCGTGACGGGAGCGGAGCAACAGGGCATGTCCATCCTCATCGTCAAGGAAAAGACCCTCTATGAGCAGCTGTGGTTCCGCATTCTGCTGCTGGTGCTGGCCGCGGCGGCGGCGGGCGGCGGCGTGTGGCTGTTTTTCCACCACAAGACCCAGGTGCTGCTGCGCAAGCAGGCCGAGCACAAGGAGCTGATCAATGAGATGACCAGCGTCTTCGCCAGCTGCATTGATATGAAGGACGCCTATACCAACGGCCATTCCCACCGGGTGGCAAAATATACCGCCATGCTGGCCGAGCGGCTGGGAAAGAGCCCGGAGGAGATCGAGGAGCTCTACAACATCGCCCTGCTCCACGACATCGGCAAGATCAGCATACCCGACAAGATTCTCAACAAGCCGGAGCGCCTGACCGACGAGGAGTTCGCCGAGATGAAAAATCACTCCCAGCGGGGCTATGAAATTCTCAAGGAGATCGCCATTGATCCCCAGCTCTCCCAGGGCGCGGGCTACCACCACGAGCGGGTGGACGGCAAGGGCTATCCCCGGGGCCTCAAGGGGGATGAGATCCCCGAATCGGCCAGAATCATCGCCGTGGCCGATACCTTCGACGCCATGTATTCCACCCGGCCCTACCGCAAACGCCTGCCGCTGGACGTGGTGGCCGGAGAGATCCAGCGCGCCGCCGGCACCCAGCTGGATGCGCCGGTGGTCAGCGCCTTCATGGAGCTGGTGCGAGAGGGCGCCTTCGATAACGAATAGAGCTCCTGCCTGCCCGCGCCCCACTGCACCGGGAAAATATCCCGCGCCGGGAACTTTTCACCTGCTTTTCCGTCAAAGTATTGAGAACAGGGCACCTCTAAAAACTCCAGTCTGGTGATTCGTCGAGAGATTTTGTCCCAGATTGAAGCGCGAAAAGTGCAGGAATACTTTGTGTATTTCAAACTTTTCGCACAAAAATCTGGGGAAAAAGATCCGGCGAAGCGCCGGGCGGGAGTTTTTAGAGGTGCCCAGCAGAATACAGGATGAACGGAGGGACAATATGAAAAAGTGTTGGGTATCCCTGCTGCTGACGGCGCTGCTGCTCTCTGCCTGCGGCGGCGCCTCCGCCGGCGGCAGCTACAGCGCCAGCTCCGGCAGCGCCCCTGCCGCGGCGTATGAGGAGGCCTATGACGGGGCCTATGACGACGCCTATAACTATGGCTATGCCGGGGCGGACACGTCCCGGCCGGAGCCCCAGACGGCAGCTGGAGCAGCGAACGGCCTGAAGCCGCCGGCCAATGTCAAGATGATCTATACCGCCTCCGTGTCTCTGGAATCCACGGAATTTGACGCGGCCGCGGCGGGACTGGACGCCCTGACGGCGGAGCTGGGGGGCTGGTATGAGCACAGCAGTCTGGACAACAGCAGCCGCAATTACCGCAGGGCCAGCTTCACCATCCGGCTCCCCGCGGCGCATTTTACGGATTTCTGCACCCGGGTGGGGGACATCTGCAAGGTCAACAGCATCTCCACCTCCTCCGAGGACATCAGCGAGCGCTACTATGATCTTGAGGCCCGCCTCGCCACCCAGCGCACCAAGCTGGAGCGGCTGCAGGACCTGCTGGCCCAGGCGAAGAAGCTGGAGGACATCATCACGCTGGAGAGCGCCATCTCCGAGACGGAGCTGGAGATCGAGAATCTTACCGGCTCGCTGCGGAAGTATGACTCGCTGGTGGACTATGCCACCGTGGAGCTGAGCCTCAGCGAGGTCTATCAGCTCACCCAGACCGAGGAGCCCGTGATCGGCTTCGGCGCGCGGCTTGCCTCCGCCTTCCGCAGCGGCACCCGGCGCTTTGTGTCAGGGATGCAGGACCTGCTGCTGGGCTTTGCCAGAGCCTGGGCGGGCTGGCTGCTGTTTGCGGCCATCGTGGCCGGCATCGTGCTGCTGATCCGGCGCGCGCGGCGGCGCAGAGCGCTGGCGAGAAGCGCCGGCGGCGGCGCGGACACGGAAAAGCGCGCGAAAAAGCCGCCCCTCCGGCGTCTGTGGCGCCGCAGGGGCAGGGACGAGCCGGAGACGGACGCAGCCGCCGCCCCACCCTCACACCAGACGGACGGGGAAGTGGAGGAGAAATAAACATGCTTCAACATCGGGAGGCGCTTTTGCAGCGCCTCCCGATGCTGTGTCGAGGTTGTCATACGAGTCTTCCGTAAAACGCTGTGATGCGTTTTATGAAAAAACAGTATCAGCCGGCGGCTCCGCCCCGCAGCAGGGGCTGGAGCTGCCGCCTCTCCCAGGCCGCCAGAATCGTCTGCTCCAGCAGGCTGTAGTCCGCGGCCAGGGAATTGGGCTTTGCCTCCGGCGCGTCCTGGTAGAGGGGGACAAAATAATAGTGCTTGCGGTTGAGCAGCTCGCCCAGATTTTTGGCCGAGGCCCCCAGACCGTCGTTGCTGCCGAAGGCGATGACCACCGGCTTGCCGCCCCGCAGGTGGCTTTTTACCGCCATGGTCACCGCGGTGTCAGTGATGCCCGCGGCCAGCTTTGCCAGGGTGTTCCCGGTGCAGGGGGCCACGGCCAGCACGTCGAAATAATCCCTGGGACCCACGGGCTCCGCCTCCGGGATGCTCCGCAGCACCGGCTTTCCGGTGAGCTGTTCCAGACGCCGGATAAAGTCCTGTGCCGCTCCGAAGCGGGTGTCGGTGGCCGCTGCGGTCTCGGACAGGACGGCGGTCAGGTCATAGCGCTCCGCCAGTGCCTCCGCCGCTGCCAGCGCCTTGTCGAATGTGCAGTAAGAGCCGGTCAGTGCCAGCCCGATGCGCGGTTTCATGGTGCAATGCTCGCTCCTTGTATTATGGAATGGACAGCGCTGCGTATATGCCCTCCTGGATTGCCTCCGCTGCCGACTCGGGGGCGGTTTTTCCCGGCAGGCCGGGCGCAAAAAGAATCTCCTTCCCCAGCGCCCGGGCCGCGGCGGGATCAAAGCCGTAGGGCGGCGAAGCCAGCTCCAGAAGCAGCGCAGGGCCAAAGCCGGTCAGCTCTGCTTCCCGGTAGAGGATGGCGGGAACCGTGTTCACAACCGCGTCAAAGCCCGGCGCCGCCGCTGCCTCCGGGGGCAGCGCCGCGCAGCCGTGCGCCTCGGCTTCGGCCCTGGCCAGCGGATTTCTGGCGGCCACGGTAACCCTTGCCCCCTGCGCCGCCAGCAGCTCCGCCAGTATTCGCCCGATGCGGCCGTAGCCCACCACCAGCACGGCGCTGCCCTCCAGCGGCCGGGGAAGGGCGTTGCGCAGCAGGGCCAGAGCGCCCTCGGCCGTGAGGCGGGCGTTGCGCAGGGCAAAGCGCTCCCCCGCGGCATAGTCCCGGAGGTCCAGCCCCCGCTCCTCGCAGCGCCGGCGCAGCGCCTCGCCCGGGGCGCCGGCGCAGAGGATTGTGCCGGGCCTGACGGCCTCCAGCAGCGCCCCAAGGGGGCAGCGGAGGGCGGAAAAGGGGGCGTTGAGCACCCCGTCCCTTTCACAGGGCAGGGGGAGAAGCACACACTCCGCCCCCGCAAGCGCCTCCGGCGCAGTCCCGGCGCAGTCCGGCAGGGCCTGCTCCATCGCAAAGGGTATTACGGTATGGCCGTCGGCCCGCAGCCTCCGGCAAAGAATCACCATGCGGGCGTCTCCGCCCAGCAATGTAAACAGCATCGTTCACTGCCTCCCCTCGCTCCATTGTATGCCTGACTTTGCCGGTGGTGCCTGCCGCGCCCTCCCCCCCGGGAGCGCTCCCGCCCCCCGGGCGCTTCTCCGGGCCGGGGGTGGGGAACGCCTTGGAAAAATGCATACCATTTCCGCGCATTTGTTCCGGACATGAAAAAATTAAATTGGGCGGAAATGGCAAAAGTCCTTGCCATTGCTCGGTTTTTTTGCTATACTGTTGAAACCTGCCTGAATAAAGAGGTTGCTATTTTTTGAATATTCTTGATCGTGTTCATTCCTCCGCCGACGTGAAGCGTCTTCCGGAATCGGAGCTGCCCGCCCTGTGCGCCGCGCTGCGGGAGGAAATTTTGCAGACTGTCGCGCGAAACGGCGGGCATCTTGCGAGCAGCCTGGGCGCGGTGGAGCTGATGGTGGCGCTGCACCGGGTTTATGACAGCGCGTCGGACCGGCTGGTATTTGATGTCGGACATCAGTGCTATGCCCACAAGCTGATGACAGGCCGGCGGGAGCGCTTCGGCACCCTGCGGCAGCTTGACGGACTGTCCGGCTTTCCCCGGCCGGAGGAGAGCCCGGACGACGCAGCCGTGGCAGGGCATGCCTCCACCTCGATCTCGGTGGCCCTGGGCATGGCCCGGGCGAGGACCCTCACGGGAGGGACCTATGATGTCGCGGCGATTATCGGCGACGGGGCGCTGACCGGCGGCACGGCCTATGAGGGGCTGGCCGACTGCGGCGCAGGGGGCGAGCCCATTGTGGTGGTGCTCAACGACAATACAATGTCCATCAGCGAAAATGTGGGCGGCATGGCCCGGGCGCTCTCCAAGGTTCGGCTGCGCCCCGGTTATATCGCCTTTAAGCAGCTTTACCGCCGCACGGTGGGCCGCTCCCAGCCGCTCTACCGGTTTCTCCACCGGCTCAAGGAGCGGACCAAGGATTTGTTTTTGCCGGACAACATGTTTGAGGATATGGGCTTTTACTATCTGGGCCCTGTGGACGGCCACGACCTCAAGGCGCTGGTCCGGACGCTTGACTATGCCCGGGCACAGCGGATTCCGGTGCTGGTGCATGTCTGCACCTCCAAGGGACGGGGCTATGCGCCGGCGGAGCAGTCCCCGATGCTTTACCACGGGGTGGGACCCTTTGACCCTGCGGTCGGGGTGCAGGCCGGCGCGCGGGAGGATTTTTCCTCCCGCTTCGGCAAGGCGCTGTGCCGCCGGGCGGAGTCGGACCCCACGGTCGTAGCGGTCACCGCGGCCATGACGGAGGGCACCGGGCTGGGGACGTTTGCAAAGCAATACCCCCGGAGATTTTTTGATGTGGGCATTGCGGAGGGCCATGCCGCGGCGATGGCGGCGGGCATGGCGCGCCAGGGCTTAAAGCCGGTATTTGCCGTCTACTCCACCTTTTTGCAGCGGGCCTACGACATGCTGCTGCACGACATCTCCCTCAGCGGGGAGCATGTGGTGCTGGCTGTAGATCGGGCCGGCCTGGTGGGGGCGGACGGCGCCACCCATCAGGGGGCGTTTGACGTGGCCTTTCTGGGCAGCGTGCCGGGAATGAAGCTGTGGGCCCCTGCCAACTATGCGGAATTGGACGCCATGCTCTCCCAGGCGCTGGAGGCGGAGGGGCCCTGCGCGCTGCGCTACCCCCGGGGCGCCGAGGGCGCTTTTCGGGAGAACACCGCGGGGCGCGCCGCAGCCGTGGTGCAGTCCGGGACGGACGTCACGCTTATCAGCTACGGCATACTCATCAATGAGACTTTGGAGGCCGCGGCGCTGCTGGCGGCCCGGGGGCTGCGCGCCGAGGTAATCAAGCTCAACCGTCTGGACTGCCCGGATATGGACCTTGTCTCGGCCTCCGTGCGCAAAACGGGCCGCCTGGCCGTGGCGGAGGAGGCTGCGGCCCCCGGCGGGATGGGGGAGCGCATTGCAGCCGCGCTGTTCCGCAGCGGGCTCTCCCTCCGGTCTGTGCTGCTGCTGAACCTGGGGGACGGAATTGTGCCCCATGGCAGTGTCCCCGCGCTGCGGCGCGCTCTGGGGCTGGACGCGGCCGGCATCGCGGAGTCGGTGGAGAGGATGATACATGAAGAAGCAACGACTTGACCAGCTCCTGGTGGACCGGGGGCTGAGCCAGTCCCGGGAACGGGCAAAGGCCACCATCATGGAGGGCCTGGTATTTATTGAGGGCCGCCGGGTGGACAAGCCCGGCTTTGCCGTGGACCCGGACTGTCCCGTCGAGGTGCGGGGGGACACCCTTCCCTACGTCTCCCGGGGCGGACTGAAGCTGGAAAAGGCGCTGCGGGTGTTTGACTACGACCCTTCCGGGCTGATCTGTCTGGACTGCGGCGCCTCCACCGGGGGCTTTACGGACGTGCTGCTGCAAAACGGCGCGGCGAAGGTCTATGCCGTGGACGTGGGCTACGGACAGCTGGCCTGGAAGCTGCGCTGTGACCCCCGGGTGGTGAATGTGGAGCGCACCAATGTGCGTTATCTGACGCCGGAAATCATTCCGGAGGCCCCGGACCTGGTGGTGATGGATCTGGCCTTTATCTCCATTAAGCTGGCGCTGCCCGCCGCGGGCGCGCTGCTGCGGCCGGAGGGAGACGTGCTCTGTCTCATCAAGCCACAGTTTGAGGCAGGGCGGGAGAAGGTGGGCAAAAAGGGCGTGGTTCGCGAGGCGGAGACCCATCTGGAGGTGCTGGAGGATTTTGTCCGGTGGTTTCCCGAAGCGGGCTTCACTCTCATGGGTCTGGACTTCTCTCCCATCCGGGGCCCGGAGGGGAACCTTGAATATCTTGCCCGGCTGAAAAAGGGCCGGCACCCGGCCGCGCCGGCGGACCCTGCCGCCGTGGTGGCGGCATCCCACAGGGAGGTGAATGCCAGATGAGGGGGAATATCATTGTCCTCTGCCCCAACCCCTATAAGGACCGGGGGCTGGCCGTGACCCAGGGCCTCCGGGACATGCTGGAGGCGGAGGGACATATTGTCCGTGTCTGCCCGGAATATCTGGACGAGCTGGATGCCGGCATCCCGCAGGAGATGGCGTGTACAGACCTGCACGAGGCCATTCAGGGCGCTTTTCTGGCGGTGTCTCTGGGCGGAGACGGCACGATTATGCACACGGCCCGCCGCCTGCTGGGTCAGAATATCCCGGTGGTGGGCGTCAATCTGGGCACCGTGGGCTTTCTCGCGGAGCTGGAGCGGGGGGAGCTGTCCCGGCTGGTGGACGCGGCCCGGGGAAGCTTTACCCTGAGCCCGCGGATGATGCTGCGGGTGGAGGTGCTGCGGGGCGGAGAAACCGTATACGAGAACTATGCGCTGAACGATGTGTATGTTCACGGCATTGTACAGATGATTCATATTACCGCGCGGGGAGACGGGCACAAGATCCTGGACTTCTCCGGCGACGGCGTGGTTGTGGCGTCTCCCACAGGCTCCACGGCCTATTCCATGTCCGCCGGGGGGCCGCTGGTGGAGCCCACGGCGGAAAACCTGATATTGACACCGCTGTGTCCCTTTGCGCTGGCTGCCAGGAGCTTTGTGCTGGCGCCGGACCGGGTTGTGACCGTCACGGTCAGCGGACTGCGGGGCGGCAGCGCCATGATCTCCGTGGACGGCGGACGCTGGGAGGTGCGCGAGGGGGACGTACTGCGCGTCAGCAAGGCTGCGTATAAGACCATGATCGCCCACGTGGGCGGCAAGGCGTTTTACGATATAGTATTTGAGAAACTGGGGGATAAAAAATGAAAGCAGAGAGACAGAAGAAGATTCTGGAAATTATTGCGAGAGAGGATATTGAGACGCAGAACCAGCTGATTGAGGCACTGGCCAGAGAGGGTGTCAAGAGCACCCAGGCCACACTTTCCCGGGACATCCGGGATATGCATCTGGTGAAGGAGCTGGCGCCCGAGGGCGGCTATCGCTATACCGCCGGCGGCAAGGAGGGGATCTTCGACCATGATGTGCGTCTGAAAAAGATCTTCCGGGAGAGCGTGGTGGATTACGACGTCGCCCAGAATCTGATCGTCATCAAGACGCTGCCGGGGCTGGCGGACGCAGCCTGTTCCACGCTGGACAGTATGCACATTCCCAACCTGGTGGGCAGCATCGCCGGCGACGACACCGCATTTATTGCCATGAAGGACAACGCCTCCGCAGAGCGGCTGTGCGATGAGATAGAGGATTTGCTGTAATTTCTGTAATTTGCTGTAAAGCCGGAAACAGCCTCCGGGCTAAAAGGCGTCATTCTGAACCAGCGCGCTCGCTTGTTCAGAATGACGCCTTGCTTATTTGATTTTTGCTGCGCTGGGCGCAATGGCTTCTGCTGTGTTTCTTTGAATCTTTGAAGCAGCCAATATAACTGCATCGAAAAGACACACCAAAGGCCATTGCGCCCAACGCAAAAAATAAAAGGCCCTCCCGGGAGGGGATTATGTTTCCTCTGCCTCAAAGGGCAGCTCCTCCGGGGCGCCGTCGGGGCCCTTGCGCAGGCGCACCACCTTTTGCTCCGCCTCGTCCAGCATGGCGGAGCACTGGCGGAGCAGCGCCGTGCCCTCCTCAAACAGCGCCATGGAGGCGTCCAGCGGCGCGTCACCCTTTTCCAGCGCGGAGACAATCTCCTCCAGCCGCTGCAATGCGTTCTCAAAATTCGGCTTTTTCCTCGGCGCCATGGCCCCGGTCCTCCTCTTTTGTATTGCGGGACTGCTTTTCCTCCACCAGACATTGCAGCGCCCCGTCGCTGACAAAGACGGCGATGCGTTCCCCCGTCTCCACGTCCTCCAGCGCGCGCACCACGGCGCCCGCCGCGGTCTCCGCGACAGCATAGCCCCGGGAGAGCACCTTTAAGGGGCTGAGGGCGTCCAGCTTGGCAGCCAGAGCGGCATAGCGCCGCCGCTCCCTTCCCAGCCTGGCCTCCTGTATCTGGCCCAGCCGGGCTTGCAGCAGATCCAGCTCCATGCGTTTCAGCTCCACATAGCCCAGGGGGCTCTCCATCACCCGGCGGCGGCGCAGGTCCTCCAGCGTGCGGCGATAGAACTCCAGCTGCTTTGCCACAGCCTGCCTGCAGCGGATGGATATGCTCTCCAGCGTCTCCCGCAGCTCCCGGGCACTGGGGGTGGCCCGCTCCGCCCCATTGCTGGGCGTTGCGGCCCGCAGGTCCGCCACATAGTCGGCAATGGTCACGTCCGGCTCGTGGCCTACGGCGGAGATCACCGGCAGGGCGCTGTCGTAGATGGCCCGGGCCACCCGCTCGTCATTAAAGGCCCAGAGGTCCTCGATGCTGCCGCCGCCCCGGCCGGTGATAATCAGGTCCGCCACCTGCCAGCGGTTTGCATAGCGCAGCGCCCCGGCAATTTCCGCCGGCGCCTCCGCCCCCTGCACCCGCACCGGCAGCACCAGCAGCTTTGCCATGGGCCAGCGGGCCCCGCAGACCCGGATGATGTCCCGCACTGCGGCCCCGGCCCCGCTGGTAATCACGGCAATGCGCGTGGGATAGCGGGGGATCGGCTTTTTGTGCCCGGGGTCAAACAGCCCCTCGGCGCCCAGCCGCTGCTTCAGCCGTTCAAAGGCTGCATACAGGTCCCCCATCCCCCGGGGCGCGAGTGCGGTGCAATAGAGCTGATAGGCCCCGTCCCGGGGATAGACGGTCACCCGGCCGAAGGCGACGACCCCCATGCCGTTTTCCGGCCGGAAGCGCAGCCCCGACGTGTTGGACTTGAACATCACACAGCGGATGCTGCCCTCGGCGTCCTTGAGGGTGAAATAGTGGTGGCCCGAGGGATAGACCTTATAATTGGAAAGCTCCCCCTGGACGCAGACGGACTGCAGCAGCGCGTCCCCGTCCAGCAGGAGCTTGATGTGCCGGTTGAGCTCCGACACGGAATAGACGGAGCGTTCCATCACGCCTCCGTCCCGGTGTCCGCGGCAGCTTCTGCCTCCGCCGCCGGGAGCACCTCAGCCGGACCCTCGGACGCATTCCCTGCGTCCGGGCCGCCCTCCGTCTTACGGGCGGAGCGAGCCCGCAAATAGCCCCCCAGCACGCCGTTGACAAAGCGGCGGCCGTCCTCACCGTCGTATTTTCTGGCCAGCTCGACGGCCTCGTTGACGGCGGCGGCATCGGGCACGTCATCAAAGTAGCGCATCTCGCAGAGGGCACAGCGCAATATGGTGCCGGCAGTGCGGGACAGACGCTCCGTTTTCCAGCCGTGGGAATATTGTCCGATGCAGCGGTCCAGCTCCTCCCGGCGGGCGGCGATCTGCTCCACCAGGCTGCGGATATAGGCCAGCTGCTTTTTCCCCGGATACTCCGCGAAGACCGGGTCCTCGGCGGCAAGGGTCTCATAGTGCTCCGGCGCAAAAAAGCGGTCCAGCACCGCCCCGGCGTCCTCGTCCCCAACGGTCATGGACGCGGCGACCAGCACCGCCAGCTCTCTGGCATTCGCTCTGGTCATCGGTCAAAGGTTACGCCCGCAACGTGGATGCTGACCTCGCTTTTCAGTCCGGTCATGGACTCCACCGATGCGGCGGCGGCAGTCTGGGCACGCTCGCCGATGGCGGCAATGCTGTCTCCGCAGCGGGCATAGATGGCCGCGCCCACCCGGACCACGTCGCCGTCCAGCCCGATGCTGACGCCCCGGGTGGCGGATTTCAGTCCCAGCCACTCGCCGAAATCCGGGCCGGAAAGGCTGGTCAGGCCGGCCACACCCTCGGTCTCTTGAATGGCGCTGCCCACGATCTCCGCAATCACATCCTCGGAGATATAGACGTTGCCCTTCTCCCCGGGCACGGTGATATAGTTCTCAGGCATTTCTGATCCCTCCGTTTTTTGTTAACCCTCGTATTATACCATGCCCGGAGGGAAAAGAAAACAGTTTTTTTGATGAATCCGCGCTTTCTCAAGTTAGGGGCCGGGCCGCAAAAGCTGCGGTCCGGCCCCCAACATGGCGGGAACGGCGCGCGGTTTATTCCAGCACATAATACAGCTTTCCCTCGCTGACCCCCGCGCACAGCAGGTCCACGCCGGAGAGGCTGTAGATCTCCTGCCCCTCCCGGTAGACCCGCAGGCGCACTCCGGCGCCGCTGCCGTCATCGGCGAACAGCGCAATCAGAAAACCGTCCTGCAGGGACATGGAGACCACCTCCGCGCCCTCCCAGGTCTTTACCTCGCCGGTGCCGCCGCGGTTGATGCTGATATGCCGGCCGCTCCCGCGGGTGGTGATCATATAGACCGTCTCGCCGTCCACAAAAAAGTCCTGTACGCCGGCGGAAAACAGCAGAACCTCGTCCCCGCTGCCGTCCAGGGCGCAGTGGTGCAGCTCCCCGTCGAAGGAGATGTACCACAGCGTCCCCGCGACAATGCGGAAACGGCGGGCAGGGCCGGTGACCGGGACGGTTTCCCCGGTGCCCAGGTCCACCCGGCACACCGCGGAAAAGCGCGCGGGAAGCGTCTCGCCCGGCTCCATGGGACGGCCGGGGCTGTCCCCCACGTCGCAGCCCAGCAGATAGAGGCTGTCCCCGGCACGGACCAGCTCCCGGTCCTGACTGCCGCCGGAGCCCCCGTCGGGCGTGACGCTGTAGGCCCAGCCGTAGATGTAATTTTCCGAGCCCAGAGCCGTATAGGTCTCTCCGCCGTCCCGGGAGACAGAGAGGTTTCCGGGGAAGGGCATCTGATTCTGGTTCACCAGCACCCGGAGATCCGCATAGTCCCACACGGCGGCGCTGCGGTCAGACAGGGTGATATAGCTGCCGTCGGGGTTGAAGCGGTAGCTCTCGTCATGGCCCATGATGCCGCCGCCTATGTGATAGCTCAGCACCAGCCCGTCCTCCCGGACCGTCAGGCCGGCAAGCACGGGGAAATCTCCGAACATGTAGTTGCGCGGCAGCGCAAACAGCTGCTCCGGCTCTCCGCCGCCCATGGGGACACGGCTGATCCAGCCCGCGGTGTCCGTGAACCAGAAATACCCCTTCCAGGCAGCCACCGCGCCGATGAGGGTCCCCTCCTCTGTGCGGGAGAGCGGCAGGTATACGGCGGAGCCGCCGGCGTCCGAGAGCGCTGCGCGGGCGATATGCAGGCCGCTCCCGGGGTCAAAACGGTAATCGCAGCCCAGCAGCTCGTACATGTTTGCCCAGGTCATGGGCAGATATGTCACGTCCCGGAACACCAGATAGGGCCAGGCCTCCCCGTCGTTCTCCACGCTCCTGCCCATGACGGTGATTTTCCCCTCGGCAACAGAGGCATAGAGCGGGGCAGTGTTGTCGGAGACTGCCGGGGTGGGCCGGTAGTCCCCCGGAACGCCCACGTCGCTGATCACCAGGCCCCCCTGGGGCGTCCACTTCTCATAGAGGCCCAGAAGGCGGCAGCCGTAGTAGGTCAGCGGCAGATAGGTGATGTCCCGGTAGAGCAGGAAGGGATATTCCTCCCCCTGCGTATCCAGCGTCTGATCCCCCAGGGTCACGGGGAAAAACGGCAGAGTGACCTCCACCTGTTCCGCGGCCCGTGCCGCCGGGACGGGGCCCGCGAACAGGGCGGTGGCCAGCCCCAGAGCCGCAAGAAGTATTTTCCGATACCGTAAGCATTTCATGACGGTTGCCTCCACAGTTCTGTCAGATTCGAAAGCTCTACCACGACGACCATGCTCTCCGCATCATCCGGCCGGGACTGCTGCGCACGCTCCGCCGGGGCTTCGAGGGCGGGCTGCCGGCCGCTGCCGGCCGCCGGTGCGGGGACCTGCTTGACGCCGGAGGCCGGCGCCTCGGACCGTCCCGGCGCCGCGGCCGGGGCGGAGGGGAACCCGGGA
>CAJOPB010000011.1 GCA_905236305.1 uncultured Oscillospiraceae bacterium
CTGAAAAGCCTGCAATATCTCATGGGCCACAGCGATGCCTATACGACCCTCAACACCTATACCCATGCCAGCTATGACGCCGCGCGTCAGGCGTTCCTGAAGGCGTCGGAAAGCTGACACCGATTTTGACACCATTTCCCCGGGAATCTGCGTAGATTTACGGAGATTTACGGAGAGCACCGGAATCAGCTACAACAAGAATCCCTATAAAAAGTTCAAAATTCACGCATATTTTACCAATATTCTGCACTAAATAGGTGGTTTTATATATGACTAAAATCTTATTTGTCTGTCACGGCAACATCCGGAACATTCAGCGGATTGTCGGCGGAGCCCCCGACCGGAAGATCAGTCTCCTGCTCGACCACTCGCTCCGACCGGGGCCGGAGGTCGCCGACCCCTGGTATACCGGCGATTTCGACGCGGCGTAGAGCGATATTCTGCAAGGCTGCGAGGGCCTGCCGGCAGAATTGACGGAAACAGACACCGAATAAACGGAGGACATCGGTATGGAACGGCCTATTATGAAAGACCCGATCTTTCTTGCACAGAAGTCCGCGCCCGCCACGGCGGAGGATCTGAGCGTCGCGGAGGACCTGCTGGAGACGCTGTTGGCCCACCGGGACGGCTGCGTGGGCATGGCGGCGAACATGATCGGCGTGGCGAAGCGCATCATTGTCTTTGACAACGAAGGAAAATACATGACCATGTTCAACCCAGAGATCATCAAATGCGCTGAGCCGTATGAGGCCGAGGAGGGCTGCCTTTCCCTGGATGGAACGCGCAAAACGAAACGATACCGCACGATCAAGGTGCGGTACCAGAACGAGCGCTTCCAGGTCCGGCTCCAGACCTTCTCCGGCTGGACGGCCCAGATCATTCAGCACGAGATCGACCACTGCAACGGAATCTTGATATAATATCAGCCGGCGGCGCGGAAAACCCCACGCTGCCGGTTCATATTTTCCCGTACTAAAAATGTCATCGGTGTAGAAAAGAAATTGCTCAAATGGACTTGACAATTCGCCGGCTTTGCAGCCCTCCGCGAGGGGTTTCAAAACTGCGGCGTTGACTTTCCTGCGGTTTGGGATATAATAGTGGCAGTGTCAGGCAAAGCGTACATGCCGTATCTGCGGCAGTGAAATTCTTGATTCAAGGAGAAACCATCATGGATGAATGCACCCACGACTGCTCCACCTGCGGCGAGAGCTGCCCGTCCAGACAGGACCCGCAAAGTCTGCTCGCCCCGATGAACGCACAGTCCAATGTAAAAAATGTGATTGCCGTTGTCTCCGGCAAGGGCGGCGTCGGCAAAAGTCTGGTAACGGCACTGATGGCCTGTGCCATGCAGCGCAAAAGCGGCAGGGCCGCCGTACTGGATGCAGATATTACCGGTCCCTCCATCCCCAGGCTGTTTGGGCTTGAGGGGACACAGGCCGAGGCCACAGAGACGGCCCTGCTGCCCTCCGTGAGTGACAGCGGCGTGAAGCTCATGAGCATCAACCTCCTGCTGGACAACAGCACCACCCCGGTGATCTGGCGCGGTCCTGTGCTGGCAGGCGTCGTAAAGCAGTTCTGGTCAGATGTGCTCTGGGGAGATGTGGACTATATGTTCGTAGACATGCCCCCGGGGACCGGTGACGTACCGCTGACCGTATTTCAGAGCCTTCCGGTAAAGGGTATCCTCATCGTCACCAGCCCTCAGGAGCTGGTGGGCATGATTGTGGAAAAGGCCGTAAATATGGCTGAGATGATGAATGTTCCGGTGCTGGGTATCGTGGAAAATATGTCGTATTTCCAGTGTCCCGACTGCGGCAGGCGTCACAACATCTTCGGGGACAGCCATGTCCAGGAGATCGCCGCCCGGCATTGCATTTTCAATGTCGCCCAAATCCCCATGGACGCAGCAATCCCCGCCGCCTGCGACGCCGGCAGCATCGACAGCATCGCTGCTCCCTGGCTGCAGGACTTTGCCGGTCGGCTGCAGGAGGATCTGGACAAGCTCAGCAAAAAAGCATGATTGCAGCGGTTCTGCCGTAATCATAATCAGGTCATACTGTTCTATATATTTGTGTCCCGCCCATCGGGCGGGACACAAATATAAAATATCACTCCGGCAGACCCATCTCAAAACTGCGGGTATGGGAGGTATGAAATGATGCAATTTTGGAAGATGAACGGAGCAGGCAACGATTTCATCCTGATACAGGACATGGACCATCGTCTGCCGGACGAAGCCCTGCCGGAGCTGGCGCGGACCGTCTGTGAGCGGCGCCTGAGCGTCGGGGCGGACGGGATGATGGTGGTGCGTCCCGCCAAGGCCCCCGGCGCGGATTTTAAAATGCTGTTTTTCAACGCCGACGGCAGTGCAGGCGAGATGTGCGGCAACGGTGCCCGCTGTGTCTGCCGCTTTGGCTGCGAAAACGGTCTTGCCCCCCGTGAGGCCCAGCGCGTGGAGACCGGTGCAGGATTGGTGACCGGCTGGTATGTGGACGGAAAAAACTGGCGCGTTCGTCTCAACGATCCTCTGGATGTGGTGCTGCGCCAGGTACTGGAGCTGAAGGGGCAGTCCATCCCCTGCTCCTACGCAGTGGTAGGAGTACCCCACGCGGTGGTGGAACAGCCGGGGCTGCGGGAGTTGAAGGGAGCAGCGCTGGACGCGCTGCGGGAGACCGGCCGGGCGCTGCGGCATCACCCTTCCTTTCCCCGGGGCGCCAATGTCAATTTTTACGAGCTGTTGGGCCAGGGGCGGGTTTATATCCGCACCTTTGAACGGGGGGTGGAGGATTTTACCTACGCCTGCGGCACCGGCACGGGCGCTGTGGTGCTGACGCTTGCGCTGCGGGGACTGCTGCCGGACAGTGCCGACGCAGAGATGCGGGGCGGACTGCTCCATGTGGATGTGGAGCGGGAAGGAGAAGCGATCAAAAACCTCTGGCTCACCGGCCCGACCAATGTGGCCGCCAAGGGAACACTGACAGACGACCGTATTGTCCTCTGAAGCTGTCGGCCAAGCTCAGGCACGAAGGCGGGATATGCCCAGGCACAGGGCATAGAGCACCGGCTGGTGCAGCAGATAGATTGCAAGGCTATGGCGGCCGCAGAAGGTCAGCGCGGGAGAAAAATGCCTGCGCAGCAGCGGCGCCAGCCGCGGCGACTCCAGACAGCCGTTCAACCCTGCCCCGCAGAGGAACAGAAACCCCCATGGCAGCAGGGGAAAATAGTCTGCGGAGGAGAAGTCGGGCGCCCTGAGTCCCAGGGGATAGAGCCAGAGAACGGGCACACGGGTCCGGGCGCACAGCCATCCGGCAGCGGCAAACAGGCCCAGACACAGCAGCGGCGCCCCCTCCCGGCACAGCAGAGGAGACAGCTGCCGTCTCAACAGTCCATAAAGCAGCCGGCAACATCCCAGCAGATGGAGAGCTCCAAACAGCACGCTCTGGCCGGCCAGGGAGCTGACAGCACGCACCGCTGCCGCTGCTGCCAGCAGTGCAAGTCCGGTGCGGACCCAGCTCCGGCAAAGAGGCGCGCACAGGCCGGACAGCAGGATAAAACCGCCTGCACCCATGAGGGCATACGCCCGCAGAACCGGATGAAGGGGCAGCGATGCCGGCAGAAGTTCAAAGTGCGAGAGATCCCACAAAAGGTGGTAGAGCAGCATCATCCAGACGCAGACGGAGCGCCACAGGTCCAGAATGTCGATACGCTCCCATTGCTGCAAATCCCCGGCGCCGACGGCGCCGGGGATTTTATGTTTGTGAACCGGATTACACATTGAAGCGAAAATAAGTGACATCCCCGTCCTGCATGACGTATTCCTTACCCTCGGAACGGACCAGGCCCTTCTCTCTGGCAGCGGTCATGGTACCGCAGGCTTTGAGATCGTCAAAGGATACGATTTCCGCCCGAATGAAGCCCCGTTCGATATCCGAGTGGATTTTCCCGGCGGCTTTAGGGGCTTT
Organism: uncultured Oscillospiraceae bacterium; assembly: GCA_905236305.1. Taxonomy (GTDB): domain Bacteria; phylum Bacillota; class Clostridia; order Oscillospirales; family Oscillospiraceae; genus RGIG7114. The sequence goes on from CAJOPB010000011.1 coordinate 3,963, forward strand.
GGTACCCTTGCGCACGGTCCACGCCCTGCACTCATCGGGACCGCAGGTCAGAAAAGAGATCAGCCCCAGAAGTGTATAGGAGCAGCGAATCAGGCGGGATAGTCCTCCCTCCGTCACCCCCAGCTCGGAGAGAAACAGTTCCCTGTCTTCCTCATCCAGTCCCACCATATCCGCCTCAAACCGGGCGCAAACCGGCAGCACCTGGCTGCCCTCTGCCGCGGCAAGCCGCTCTACAGTCTGAAAATAGGGGTTTTCCTGATAGTGAACAAAGCCGTCCTCATCCATGTTGCAGGCATAAATCACCGGCTTGGTCGTGAGAAAGTCACTGCTGCACAGCAGCGCCATCTCATCCTGAGAGCAATCATAGGTCCTGGCAGGCTTTCCGGCGTCCAGATGCGCGGACAGGCCCTCAAAGAGCTCCGCCTCCCGCAAGGAGGCCTTGTCCCCGCCCTTTCCGGCCTTTCTGGCCTTGTCCGCCCGGCGCTGGGCCATCTCCAGGTCGGCCATGATCAGCTCCAGGTCAATGGTCTCGATATCCCCCAAAGGATCCACCGGCACATTGGTACTGGTGTCAGCCACCACATGCATGATATTATCATCGTCAAAGCAGCGAACCACATGGACTATGGCGTCCGTACGGCGGATATTCTCCAAAAACTTATTGCCCAGCCCTTCCCCCTTGCTGGCGCCCTTCACCAGCCCGGCGATGTCTACAAACTCGATCACCGCTGGAGTATGCTTCTTCGGCTGATACAGCGCGGTGAGCCAGTCCAGGCGTTCATCCGGCACACTCACCACCCCCACGTTGGGGTCGATAGTGCAGAAGGGATAGTTGGCGCTCTCGGCGGAATTGCCCGTCAACGCGTTGAACAGAGTGGACTTGCCCACGTTGGGAAGCCCCACGATGCCTAATTTCATTTTGCTTCACATCCTATCAAGAAGTCCTTTATTTTCAAGGGTTTTACGATTTTCCAAAAAACTGCCCGCACCATTTCAGCACCATTTTACTATGAAAGCTTTCATAGTAAATAAATTCAAATAAAGCATCCATGCGCCCAGAAGCTTTTATTTATGGTGGTGCGCACCCGGCGCATGGATGTTTTCGCTGCATCACCGCGCGGAACATGCCTCAAGCTGTTCGACGGCCTTGGACAGTGACTCGTCTGTCACATGCACATACCGATCCATTGTCTTCTTAATGCTTGCATGACCCAGCAGCTTTTGCAGCACCTTAGGCTGCATTCCGGCTTCTATGGCCCTTGTGGCATAGGTGTGCCGGAGCGCGTGCATACAGAAGTGCTCAATTCCAGCTTCTTCGCAAAGCTTATATAGATGGGTATCATAGGAACTGTTTTTGCCGGTTCACCAGTGCGGTTGAGAATTGCCTTGCAGTGCACGGGCTTTACAGCTGCGAGCTTCATACGTCCAATGGCTGGCTGGACATTTTGCACATACCTTTCTCGATAATTACGTTTGGTATTTGGCGCTAAATCACTGATCAGCTCGTCTATCCAGAAATTGAACCATTCATCCGCCGTCATATCCGCAGTCGTAGGAAACTCGTCATGTTTATCCGCATATTTCGCATCTTCCAGCCAGTTTCGCGCCTGTGGCAGACCGTCAAAATGCTTTTCGAGCCGTTTTCCGCGTTTGGTAATGAATCTCGCAGAATATGTACCATCCTTTCCCTGACAGATACTCTTGCCACAGTCTTTGCCTTTCAGGCTTTTTCCCATACTGAACTCCTTTCCTCTTTCCTCAAGGGTTTGATGAAAAAAGAGCCCAACACGATAAAAGAATTATATCATGCCGGCTCTTATTTCTCAATAGGATTTGAAAAAGTATTTTTTCGGGCGAAGATATTTAGATTACCAACGTTTCACGAATGAATTGTTCGAATTCTTTGCGTTTTACCAGCTTGCGGGTTCCAACGAAGAGGAGAAAAGGGCAGTTCGGCGCCCTCAACATACTGTCCAGCTTGTTAATTCCGATGTTGCTGTACGCCGCCGCTTCTCGAATTGTCAGCGTCATTTTCAGGTAAATCGGAACAGCCTCTTCACTTGTGTTTTGTTCTATTCCCTTTGACTTTTGATAAATCATTGTTCTTCTTCCCTTCCTGCGCTCTTATGCTTCTTCTGCGTTCTTCTCATCCAGCGGACTGACACGCCAGGGGTCGCCCTCAAGGGGAATAAACTGCGCCTCGATCTGCAGAGCTTCATTCAAAGCGTCATAAATCCGAAACTGGGCAACAAAGAGGGTAAACCAAAAGCCCAGAAAGGGTATCACAATCAGCGTCCACGGCGCAAACAGGACAAGCACGAGGAGAAAAATCAACTGAATCACCACGGCGCCGGCCACACGCCCGAAATGCCGGATCGTAAACAAAACCGCGTTTTTGAGCCGAATCGCGTTGCTCTGTTCAAACAGCACCAGCTGCGGCCAGAAAAGCGTATTTACCCAAAGGAAAAGCGCCACGCTGACCAGATAGATCAGGAGCGTCCCCCAGCCGGCGAGAGCCTGCGCGCTCCAGAGGAGATAGAGCATGAACGCGAACATACCCGTCAGAAACCCGAGAATGCCGCCGGGGAGAAAGCTGCTTTTCCAGTTCTGCACCCAGCTGCGTTTCCAATGCGCCTGCCATTTTCCCGGCGCGTCCCGCAGCCCGCGCAGGATGCTGTCGTACATTCCCGCGAGGAAAGGCCCGAAGATCATTCCGCCGAGGATGGAGGCGGGGACCAGGACCAGCAGGCTGGAGGAGGCGATGGAGATCCAGATCCCTATAGCCAGGGGGAGCGCCCCGGAGACGGTGATCAGATTGACGATCACCCACCGCAGGGCGTAAAAGCTCATCAGCTGGCGGTAACGGTCAAAGCCCGTCAAACGCCGACTCATATCATAGCCCCTGTCTTCCCGAAAGAAAAACGCCATATCTCTCTCTCCCGGTTCAGCGATTTATTTCCGCGCTGTAATGACAGCCGCCGAGAAAATCCGCTAATATCTGCTGCGCATTCCCTGCATAGGCTTCTACGCAGGTAAGCTCGGCCACGACCGCATAATTATGATAGCAGGCAAACGCGGAGACGCCCCTCTGGTAAGGGTTGGCCTCTGAGGTGACCTCATAAATCAGGAGCGTATACGCCTGCCCGTTGCAGGTCTCCGCCCGGGTCTCCAGGACGTTGTAGGAGGTTTGTTCCCGTTCCATCCAGTCCTCCACGGCCTGTGCAGCGCGCTCCCCGTTCTCACAGCCATAGAGCAGCAGGTAAATCTGCGCCGGATAAAGATCGGTATCCTTCCCCTCCGCGTTGACATAGGGCTCCGCCTCTCCCGCTGTCCAGGCGGCATACCAGGTATCGTCCGCGCCGAGAACCACGTTATTCTCCAGCAGGGTAAACCCGTTCCCCGGCTCCTCCACGCCCAGGACACGCCCCAGCATCTCCCAGCTGCGGTCCCAGGGCGTTCCGTCCTCCGCGCGGTCGGGATATCCGCCGCAGCCGGTCAGGGCAAACAGAAGAACAACGCCTGCCAGCAGCAACCATATCTTTTTCACCGGGTTGCCACCCCTTCCATCAGAGCCTTCCAAAGCGCCTCACAGGCCTCGGCGCTGCCGGAGGTACGGTCTGCCCGAACGCTGCGGCGCGCCAGGTATAAATCAGCAACAAGCTCCCCGCTGCTCCCGGAGACAGTCTGTCCCAGCAGATTCTCGCTGTATGCGCCGAGGTCAAACACGGACAGTGCGGGACAGTCTCCCCACCGCACGGCGAGCTCGGCACTCTCATCGGGAGCGGGTTGAGAACCGTCCAGCCTCGACAGCACGTCATAGCCTGTTTGAAACGTTTCAAAATCTTCCAAAAGAAAAAAGAAGCTGTCACACTTCTCAATATCCCCCAGCAGACGCACCTCCGCCGCCGCGGCATAGGAGGCGGCGTCGGCGCTGTCGCCTCCCGTGCGGGCATATTGGTTGAGCTTCACAACAACCTTCCCGTCCCCGTTGGCGTCCGCTCCGAGCACGGCGAACGCGGCCTCTACCGCCTTTGTCGTATCCGAGGGAAGTGGATTCGTCCCGACATAGGCGATCTGGTAATCCGGCACAGTCTCCCCAATTCCCAGCGCATGCCAGCCGATGTCCGCCAGGGCAAGCGCCAGGACGCCGCCCAGCAGGATGTACCATTTGTGGTAGTGCCACCAGTTCTTCCGTTTCTCCGCGGCACTCCGCTCCGTCGGAGACTCCGGGCGGACGTCCCGGTACTTCCATTTTAAGTATTCGCTTGCCATGATACGCCTCTTTTTTCCACGCTTCCCCACCCGCGCAAGGGGGGGGAAGCGCATCATAAAATTATTCTTTTGTGGTCCCGTGGGCCTCAAAGTGAACCGGCAGACAGATCACTGCGGGCGGCACGGACTTGTCGCTGTCCAGCAGCAGTGAAACGGCGGTCCGGGCCATCTCGGAGACGGGCTGCACAATGGTGGAGCAAGCGGGGACGCCGGTCACATAGTCCGGCAGGCCGTCATAGCCGATCACCTGAACATCCTCCGGCACCCGGACCCCCAGCGAAGTTAGCTTGCGCAAAATCCGCAGGGCCAGGTGGTCCGTATTGCAGAAGATCCCGTCGAAATCCGCATGGCCGTTTTCCACATGGGTCTCCAGATACCGATAGAAGGGCTCGTCCGTCTCGTTGTCGTTCAGGATGATGGATTCAAAGGCTGTGCCCCTCGCTCTGCACACGCTCTCAAAGCCGTCGCCGCGCTTGTCCACCTCGCTGGCCACATCCGAGCCGATGCGCATATACAGCACTTTTTCGCAGCCCCGCGCCAGCAGCTGCTCCGCGGCGAGCCGGCCGCCGCCGTAATTATCGGAGGAAATGCAGGAAATGCTGGCGCCGCAGTGCCGGTCGATGGAGATAAAGGGAACGGAGGCGTCCACCTTGAGATAGGGATGATAGGTCAGCGCGATAATCCCGTCGATCTTGTTCTCCTGCACCATGTCGATGCATTTCTGCTCCGCGTCCGGGTCATAATTTGTGATCATGAGAATCGTGCGGTAGCCCTTTGCCGTCAGCGCGGCGGTGGCCGCCTCCGCCAGGTGGTGGAAAAAGGGCATCTCCAGCGACGGGAGGATCAGCGCAATGCTATAGGTTCGGTTTGTCTTTAAAGCCCGGGCGTAGTTGTTGATCCGGTAGCCCAGACGCTCCGCCGCCTCCACCACCTTTTGCCGGGTCTGGTCCGTGGCGGATACGCCGTTTAAGACATTGGACACTGTCCCCAGTGACACGCCGGCCTCCCGCGCAACATCCTTCATCGTGGGCATCCAGCCGGCTTGTCTCATAGTCATCGACCTCCTGTTTTTTGCAAGGTTCATTATATCAGTCCCATCGAAAAAAGTAAAGGAGCTTTATAACGTTTCAATCCCGCGGTAATTAAAAATAGCGTATTGCGAAAGCTCAATGCATTGGAATTGTGGATTGTGCCGAAAATTCATCGAAGCTTATTCCCGGGATTGACAGGAAAGCGACAATCATGTAATATTACCCTCAAGATTGAAACGTTTCAATCTTGAATCAGCACCTCCACCTGGGAGGTTTCTTCTTACGAACGGATTGAAACGTTTCAAAAACGATTGCGGAAAAGCATAACGGGGAGGTGAATAACGGTAGCTTCTCGTCCTCGCCTCATATTTTTTGCAGAAAGAAGTGATCTCATGTCAACAGCCACCGCAACAGCCTCTTCGGCCGGGGAGATGTCTCCGATCCGGAAAAAGCCGCTGGGCCGCCGGATCGCGGACAACTGGCAGCTCTATCTGCTGCTGGTGATTCCCGTAGTCCTCACGTTCATCTACAAGTACATTCCCATGTACGGCATCCAGATCGCCTTCCGGGACTACAAGGCGAGCAAGGGCATTTGGGGGAGCAACTGGGTCGGGCTTGAATGGTTTGAGCGGTTCTTCACCGCACCCACGGCAGGGCGCATGATCAAGAACACGGTCCTGCTGAGCCTCTACAGCCTCCTGTGGAGCTTCCCGATCCCCATCATCCTCTCCCTGATCATTAACCAGGTGCGTTTCCCCCGCTACAAGCGCGTGGTACAGACGGTCCTCTATGCGCCCCACTTCATCTCCACGATGATCATCGTCGGTATGATCCGCATTTTCCTGAGCCCCTCGGGCGGCCTGGTCAACCTGATCTTCGGCACCCAGATTGACTTCCTCACGGAGTCCAGCGCCTTCCGGACGATCTACATCGCCTCGGGCATCTGGCAGGACGCGGGCTGGGGGTGCATCATCTATCTGGCGACCCTGGCCAATGTGGATACGACGCTGTATGAGGCGGCGAAGGTGGACGGCGCCAGCGTGTTCCAGCGCATCATGAACATCGACCTGCCGGCGCTGCTCCCCATGGCGGTCCTGAACCTCATCATGGCGGCGGGCAGTCTGATGAACGTCGGCTTTGAAAAGGTCTGGCTGCTCCAGACCGACCTGAACAAGGCCACCAGCGACGTGATCGCCGTCTACGTCTACCAGCAGGGTATTGAGAGCGCCAAGTACAGCTATTCCACCGCGGTCAGCCTGTTCAACACCGCAGTCAACCTGATTTTGCTGTTTATTGTAAACCGGATCGCCAAAAAGGCCTCCGATGTGGAGTTCGTCTGAGGGAGGGAGCGAAATGGAAAAAACAAAGAAAGCCTCCAACGGCCTCTCCGACCGCGCCAGCGACATCATCCTGGTGATCATCACGGCGCTGGCCCTGGTGATTGTGGCCTATCCGCTGTACTATGTTCTGGTGGCGTCCTTCTCCGACCCCTACGACGTCTACGCCGGCAAGACCTTCCTGCTGCCCAGCGGCTTTTCCCTCCGGGGCTACGCCGCGGTGTTTGCCGACGACAATATCCCCACCGGATACTTAAACTCCATCAAGTACACGGTGATCGGCACAATTTTCTCCGTGGTCATGCTCTATATCACCGCCTACCCCATGGCCCAGAGGGACCTGCCGGGCAGAAAGTTCCTGAGCATTTTTTTCGTCATCACCATGTATTTCGGCGGTGGTCTGGTGCCCACCTATCTGGTGGTCAAGGACACGGGCCTGATGAACAACATGTGGGCGCTGTTCCTCCCCGGCGGCGTGGCCGTGGGCAACATGATCATCGTCCGCAACTATTTCCAGAACTCGATCCCCCATGAGCTGATCGAGGCCAGTGAGATCGACGGCTGCAACAAGCTGCGCACCTTCGTCAGTGTGGTCATCCCCCTCTCAATGCCCATCATGGCGGTTATGGTGGTGTTCTCGATGGTGGCCTACTGGAACGACTGGTTCACCGCCCTGATCTACCTGACCGGCAGCGAAAAGGCGGCGCTGCTCAGCGCGGCGCTGCTGGCGGGCTGCGGCGGAGGCTCCAGCAGCGCTTCCTCCGACGAGCCCAAAATGGAGACGGACCAGACCGCGTTCACGATCATGGGCGCACAATCCGCCCTCAGCCCCGGTTATACGGACAACGAGGTGCTGAACAAGCTGCAGGAGGAGGCGGGCATCCGCATCGAGTGAAATACCATGAGCGATTCCCTGGCCGAACAGGTCAACATCCATATCGCGGGCGGAGACCTCCCGGACGCCTTTATGGGCGTGGGATTTTCCAACTTCGATCTGTTTACCTACGGTTCCGACGGCACCTTTATCGACCTGACCCCCTACATCACAGCGGAGTATATGCCGAATCTTTCCAAGATTCTGGAGGAGCATCCTGAGATTCGCGCCGCCATCACCATGTCGGACGGCCACATCTACGGCCTTCCCTCCGGCGAGCAGATGGGCACCGCCGGCATCGGCCGCCCGGAGGACTATTCCATCTTCTCCGTCCCCCAGTTTTCCATGATCAACAAGGCGTGGCTGGACGACCTGGGGCTGGCGGTTCCCACCACCCTTGATGAACTGCACACCGCGCTGAAGGCATTCAAGGACAACGATATGTCCGCCAAAATGTACGGAAACGCCCCCGGCAGCACTCTTCCCATGACTACGGGCTTTGACCAGTGGTGCTGGGGCCAGAACGTCTTTTATGCCGGCTTTGGCTTCACCAACTGGCCCAACGACGTGTGCAATGACCTGGTGCTGCAGCCGGACGGCAAGGTCAATTTCGTCTGCGACGACGACAATTACCGCGCTGCCATGACCTATTTCCACGACTGGTATGATGAGGGCCTTATCGACATTGAGATGTTCTCCCAGTCCGACACCCAGCTTATCAGCAAGTGCCAGCAGGGCTATGTGGGCGTGTCCACCTGGTGGTACATCGAGGAGCTGATGGGCGATTATGCGAAGGATTATGTGTTCCTGCCCATCCTCGACGGCCCCGACGGGACCAGCAACGTCACCATCCGCACCGGCGGCGGCACCGGCTCCGGCCAGCTTTCCATCACCTCCGCCTGCTCCAGCCCCATCAATCTGCTGAAGTTCTTCGACAAGTGGTATGACGGCGAGGTCGTGATGCAGCTGCAGTACGGTCCCATCGGCGTCTACTTCACCGACCAGGATGAAAACGGCGTGTGGAACTCCATCACCGAGGAGGA
>CAJOPB010000012.1 GCA_905236305.1 uncultured Oscillospiraceae bacterium
CGCCGCCGCGCGCGCGGCGGAGGGGCCGCGCGCGCTGGCGCTGTCCGAAGGGCTCCCTCCTGCCAGCGACAGCACGCCGAGCGCTGCCAGCCAGAGCCCCGTGGCGGCCAGCCAAAAGATATATTTTGAAAGTGTGATGTCAGTATAGCCGGAAAAGCCGAAAAACAGTGGAAAAATGCAGAGAACTGTGATAAGATACAAATCCGTGACTGACTCCCGGGTGAGCCGGGGCTGATTGATTTCCTGCAATGAACGTTCTCCTCTGTTTCGGGAGTTTCAACGAAATGGTCTGTTTCGGACATTATAACACACTCCGCAACGGTTGTAAAGTGGCCTTGAATCCCCACTTCCCGATTCAGAATGACTTTCAAAAAAATTTTTCCCCCACTTTTTTCCAAAAAGGAGCGTACCATGCTTTTTGATACCCATGCGCACTATGACGACGACCGGTTCTCGCCGGACCGGGAGGACCTGCTGGCTTCCATGCCCTCCCGCGGGATCGGGCTGATCCTGAATCCGGGCTGCACGCCCGACTCCTCCCGCCGTGCGCTGGAGCTGGCGGAGCGCTGGCCCTTTCTGTATGCCGCAGTGGGCATACACCCGGAGGACTGCGCCGGGACCGGCGCCGCGGCTTTGGCGGAGCTCCGGGCGCTCTGCGTACATAAAAAGGCCGTGGCCATCGGCGAAATCGGGCTGGATTACCACTGGGAGGACAATCCGCCCCGGGAGGAACAGCAGCGCGTATTCCGCGCCCAGCTGGAGCTGGCGCTCCGGCTGGACAAGCCTGTAATCGTCCACAACCGGGATGCCCACGCCGACTGTATGCGCATCATCGCGGATTACCCGGGCCTGCGGGGGGTATTCCACTGCTTCTCCGGCTCCCCGGAGATGGCCGCGGAGCTGCTGAAACGGGGCTGGTATCTGGGCTTTGACGGGCCTGTGACCTATAAAAACGCAAAAAAAGCGCTTGCGGTGCTGCAGATCACCCCGCTGGACCGGATTCTTCTGGAGACGGACGCCCCCTATCTGCCGCCGGTCCCCCACCGGGGGGAGCGAAACGACAGCAGCCTGCTCCCGCTCATCGCGGAGACGGTGGCCCGGGCAAAGGGCGTCAGCGCCGGGCTTTTGGCGGAGCGCACGACGGAAAACGGCAAGCGTCTGTTCCGCCTTGCTCTCTGAGAAAGGAGCGCATGTGAAGTGGAAGCTGCACAGCATTTGATGGGTGTTGATCTGGTCATTCTGGCAATTTTTCTCGCCTGTGCCGTTTATAAGGGCAGTCAGGGCTTTTATGCAAGCCTGGCTCCGCTGATCGTGACGGTCATATCGCTGGCCGGCGCCTTTGCCGTCTCCAGGCTGCTGGCGCCGTCCCTGGCGGAGCGGGTGTTTCCCTGGGTGCGGGAGCAGGTGCTGACCCGAATGGACCTCAAGGGCATACACAGCCGGGACCTGGCGGACATCACCTCCCAGCTGGGAAAGCTGCTGCCGGACATCGCCTCCGGGGTGCTGGACAAATATCATCTGGACCTGCGGCCCTTCGTGGAAAAGGTGATGCAGGAGCAGCCCTACGGCACGCCGGAGCATATTGCGGAGGCCGCGGTGTCCGCCGTGCTCCTGCCGGCAACCACGTACATGGTGCGCAGCCTGCTGTTTCTTGTGGCCTTCCTGGCGCTGAAGCTGGTGCTGTCTCTGTTCAAAAACCTGCTGGGGCTGGCGGTGGACCCCACGCCGGTACGGGTTCTGGACAATCTGGGCGGCGCGGTGATCGGGATACTCTGGTGCGCCGCGGTGCTGTATCTGCTGGGCTGGGCGGCCAGCGTGGCGCTGCCGGAGCTGTTTGCGTCCTTGGCCGGCCACAGCCTGCTGCTGCAGAGGGTATTTTTCTACACAGGGGAATTATGAGGTGAACGGAATGTGGAACAGTGAGTACGATCCCCTCAGGCGCTATCTCGAAGGCTGCGGCAGGGACACGCTGCGCCTGACCTTCGGGGAGATTGAAGCCATTCTCGGCCGTGCTCTGCCGCCCACGGCCAGGCGCCGCGCCCAGTGGTGGTCCAACATCAGCGGCGAGAAAAAGAGCCGGCACACCCATGCATACGCGTGGTACTATGCCGGCTACCGCACCAAAGCGCTGGATTTGACGGGCGAGGCGGTGACATTTTACCGCGCCGGCGCTCCGGCAGCGCCGCGGCAGGCCGTTTCCCGCCCCCCGCAGGCCGGGGAACACAAAAATTCCGCCTCCCCCCCGGCAGCGCTGCCGGAACGGAAGGCGGCAGGGCAGCCGGATACGGAGGCGGCGGAGCTCACGCTCTGCGGGTTTCCCTTTCGATGGGTGGCCCGGCTGATTCCCGACTGCGACAGCGAGGGGAACGTGCTGACAAGGGCGCCCCAGGGGGACTATCATGCCGCAGGGAGCACCCCGCTCAACCGCCATGGAGACGGCGTGTTCTGCCGTTTTCGCATCTCCGCGCCGGCGCGTCCGGGGGTCTATCTCTGGCTGGCCGGCGGCGCGCTGCTTTACATCGGGGAGACGGACAACCTGCAAAAGCGCTTTAACATGGGCTACGGCTCCATTCAGGCCGTGAACTGCTACGCCCGCGGTCAGAGCACCAACTGCAAGATGAACAAGGTTGCGATGGAATACTTTGAAAAGGGCCTGCCGGTCAGCATCTACTTTTATGAGACGCGGGACTATAAAAATGTCGAGCGGCAGCTCCTGGCGCAGGTGCAGACAAAGTATAACGCGAAAAAATGATCCCCCGGAAAAATCCGTTTGTCCGTTTGCATAAAAGTATTGCCTGTGTTTTCCGGCGCGCTGCGCGCGGGAAACACAGGCATATCTGCCCCCGGCAGCAGGAATATCCTCACGCCCTGTCGCGGCTGACCTGCCGGATGCTGCGTTCAAATTTTCCCCGGGGGCCCATGACCTCCCGGCCGCAGCCGAGACAGCGGAGCCTGAAGTCCGCCCCGATGCGCAGCACCTGCCACCGGCTGCTGCCGCAGGGATGGGCTTTTTTCATGGTAAGGGTATCGCCGACCTGTATGTCCATACTTCCTTCCTCCCGCGTCCGGGAACGGCAGGGGGCGGCGCGGCGCGCTCAATCGCTTCCCTTGATCTGTTCCCAATACTGTTTTGCTGCCTGCTCTGTCCGGTTGTCGCCATAGGTATAGTATCTGGCGCCTGCCAGGTTGTCCGGAAGATACTGCTGCCGCACCCAATGGTGGGGGTAATCGTGGGGATATTGATACCCCTGCTCCCGCTCAAAGCCGGTGCCGTCGGCGTGAACATTTTGAAGCTCCCGGGGGATGGGGCCGGCTTTTCCCGCCCGGACATCCGCCCGGGCGGCCAGAATGCCCAGACAGGCCGTGTTGGACTTGGGCCAGGTCGAGAGCAAAATCACCGCCTCCCCCAGGGGCAGCTGGGCCTCCGGCAGGCCCAGCTGCAGCGCGCTGTCCACACAGGCCTTCACAATGGGGACGGCCAGGGGGTAGGCCAGCCCCACATCCTCGCTGGCGGAACAGAGAATGCGGCGGCAGGCGCCGATGAGGTCCCCCGCCTCCAGCAGCCGGGCCAGGTAGTGCAGCGCCGCGTCGGGGTCGCTGCCCCGCATGGACTTCATCAGGGCGGAAACCGTGTCGAAGTGGCCGTCCCCCTCCCTGTCATAGTGCATGGAGCTGCGCTGGCTCACGGCCCGGGCGTCGTCCATGGTCAGACTGAGCCTGCCGCCGGATCTCCTGCCGGCGGAGAACAGCAGCTCCACGGAGTTGATCGCCTTGCGCACATCGCCGCCGCAGACAGAGGCAATATAGCCCGCAACGCCCTCCTCCGCCACGGCCTCCACGCCGTCCCGGGCGCTGAGATACGCGATGGCCCGGTCCACCGCGGGCACCACGGCCTGCGCCGGCACAGACTTGAACTCAAAAATGGTGCTCCGGCTCAGTATGGCGTTGAACACATAGAAATACGGATTTTCCGTGGTGGAGGCGATCAGGGTGATGCTGCCGTTCTCAATAAACTCCAGGAGACTCTGCTGCTGTTTCTTATTGAAATATTGTATCTCATCCAGATAGAGCAGCACGCCCCCGGGCGTGAGAAGGGTGTCCAGCTCGTCAATGATGGCCTTGATGTCCGAGATGCCGGCGGTGGTGGCATTGAGCCTGCGCAGCGTGCGGTTGGTCCGGGCGGCGATGATGCGGGCTACCGTCGTCTTCCCGGTGCCGCTGGGGCCATAGAAAATCATGTTGGGAACATTGCCGCTCTCCACAATGCGGCGCAGCATTCCGTCTCTGCCCAGAATATGCTCCTGTCCCACAACCTCATCCAGGCTCCGGGGACGTATTTCATCTGCCAGGGGGCGGTACATCCGCGCTCACCTCTCTCCGCTCAGTCCACATGATAGCTGTTGCCGCAGCCCAGATAGGCCATGCTGTCCCCCAACACGGTTTGCAAAAGCGCATAGGGGCCGTCCCCGGTGCAGTGGCCCGTGTAATACAGGCACTTCCAGCGCCGCAGCGTGTCCCCGGCCCGGAGAATCACGCCGGTATCCTCGTCCACGCCCAGCCCGGGATTGGTGGTGTGAAAGCCGGCAAACACAGCATCCGGCGTGCGCCCGGCCACCTCGATCGCCCGGGAGAGAATATTGGTAATGCCCCTGTGGGCGCAGCCCCCCAGCAGGGAGAGCGTTTCCCCGTCCTGCACCAGCAGGCTCTGCTCATGGGAAAATTGGTCAGGCACATAGTCCGAGTCCTCTCCCTGCTCAAACAGCGTGCGGTTTGTGGAGAACATGGGCACGCGCTCCGGCACCTCGGAGAACAGCGTCAGAGTGCTGTCAATGGCGTACACCCCCTCGGTCCAGACGATCCGGCCGGCATACCGCTCCGGCAGGGCAGGGTCGGCGCTGATGTTGTTCCAGCTTTCTCCCGCCCGGGCAAAATGGGGGACAAAGGCTCGGCGATGAATGTAAACCTTCGCGGTTTTGTTCCATTCCAGAAACGCTTCCAGTCCGCCGGAGTGGTCGTTGTGTCCATGGGAGAGCACCGCAATATCCACCTTTTTCAGATCCAGCCCCAGGGCGGCGGCGTTGGACAGCAGCAGCTCCCCGCGGGGGCCGAAATCAAAGAGCACGGTGTGCGTCCCGGTCTCCAGATACAGGCTCAGCCCGTGGGCGCGCCTGACAAGCGCATTCATTGCCTTGTTTTCCACAATTACGGTCAGCTTCATCTCTCTGCCCCTCCGTCATTCTCTATTATAAGAGCAATCATACCACGCCCCCGGGAAAAATCAAGGAAAACTGGAAAAATGATGAAAGCTGTGCTATACTGGTTGCGGTTTCTCGGCAAGAATGGCTAAAAATATACCATTTATGCATAAACCCGGTTGACATTCATTAGAATGGCGCTATAATGAAATTATATTCAATACCGATGAAGGAGACTCGCCATGAAAAAGGAAGACATCAAAAAAGTAGTGCTCGCCTATTCCGGGGGACTGGATACCTCGATCATCATTCCCTGGCTGAAGGAGAATTATAATAATTGTGAGATTATCGCCGTCGCCGCCGACGTGGGACAGGGGGACGAGCTGGACGGGCTGGAGGAAAAAGCCCTGAAAACCGGCGCCAGCAAGCTGATTATCGCGGATCTGGTGGACGAAATGGTGGAGGAGGTCATTATCCCCTCTCTGAAGATGGACGCCAAATATGAGACCTATCTGCTGGGCACGGCGTTTGCGCGGCCTGTAATCGGCAAAAAGCTCGCGGAGATCGCCCTCGCGGAGGGCGCGGACGCCATCGTCCACGGCGCCACCGGCAAGGGCAACGACCAGGTGCGCTTTGAGCTGGCCATCAGGCGCTTTGCCCCGGATATGAAGATCATAGCCCCCTGGCGGGAGTGGAGCATTCGCAGCCGGGAGGAGGAGATTGACTATGCCGAGGCCCACAATGTCCCCCTGAAAATCAATCGGGAGACCAACTACTCCAAGGACAAAAACCTCTGGCATCTGAGCCACGAGGGACTGGACCTGGAGGACCCGGGCAACGAGCCGGATTATGACAAGCCGGGCTTTCTGGAGATGGGCGTATCCCCCTTCCAGGCCCCGGAGGAGCCGGCGTATGTCAGCATCGACTTTGAGGCCGGAGCGCCCGTGGCCCTGAACGGAGAGCGGATGAAGGCCAGCAAAATCATCGCGGAGCTCAACGCGCTGGGCGGGGCCCACGGCATCGGCATTATCGACATCGTGGAAAACCGCCTGGTGGGCATGAAGGACCGCGGCGTCTATGAGACGCCCGGCGGCACCATCCTCTATTTTGCCCATGCGCAGCTGGAAATGCTGACCGTGGACAAGGAGGTGCTCCACGAAAAGCAAAAGCTCGCCGTGGATTATGCGGACCTGATCTACAACGGCAAGTGGTACTCTCCCCTCCAGGAGGCTCTGACCGCCTTTGCCAACAAGGCCAACGAGTTTGTCACCGGCACCGTCAGGCTGAAGCTGTATAAGGGCAACATCATTCCCGCCGGCACCACCTCTCCCTACTCTCTCTATTCCGAGAATCTGGTGACCTTCGGGGAGAGCGACTATGACCAGTCCCAGGCCGAGGGCTTCATCAATCTGTGGGGTCTGCCGACAAAGGTTCAGGCCCTGCGGGAAAAGAACATGCTTTGAGCGGGGAGAGAGGCAGCAATGGCAAAGCTGTGGGCCGGCAGAACCGCCGGCGATACGGACGCCGCGGCGGATGATTTCAACGCCTCCATCCGCTTTGACTGCCGCATGTACCGTCAGGACATCGCCGGCAGCATGGCCCATGCACAGATGCTGGGGCGGCAGGGAATCATCACCCCGGAGGAGGCGGAGGCCCTGCGGAGCGGTCTGGCGAAGATTTTGGAGGACCTGGACAGCGGCGCGCTGCGCTTCGACCCTGCCGCCGAGGACATCCACATGTTTGTGGAGCAGGTGCTTACGGAGCGAGTGGGCGAGGTGGGGAAAAAGCTCCACACCGCCCGCTCCCGCAACGACCAGGTGGCGCTGGATCTGCGGATGTATCTCCGGGACGAGCTGCAGGAGCTGGAAGCGCTGACGCGGGAGCTGCTGAAGGCCATCACAGACCAGGCAGAGGCCCACAAGGGGGCCATTGTGCCGGGCTATACCCATCTGCAGCGGGCGCAGCCCATCACCTTCGGGCACCATCTGATGGCCTATGCCATGATGCTCCTGCGGGATCTGGGGCGGATGGCGGACTGTCGGGCGCGGATGAACGTCAGCCCCATCGGCTGCTGCGCCCTGGCCGGCACCACCTATGACACGGACCGGGAGTTTGAGGCCGCGCTTTTGGGCTTTGACGCAGTGGCCCTCAACAGTCTCGACGGCGTTTCCGACCGGGACTTCTGTATCGAGCTGCTGAGCGCGCTGTCCATCCTGATGATGCATCTCAGCCGCTTCTCCGAGGAGCTCATTCTCTGGTCCAGCTGGGAATTTCATTTTGTGGAGCTCAGCGACGCCTTCACCACGGGCTCCTCCATCATGCCCCAGAAGAAAAATCCGGACATGGCGGAGCTGGCCCGGGGCAAAACCGGCAGAGTTTACGGAGATTTGATGGGGCTGCTGACCGTGATGAAGGGCCTGCCTCTTGCCTACAACAAGGACATGCAGGAGGACAAGGAGTGCGTCTTTGACGCCTGCGATACGGTGAAGCAGTGCCTGCGGGTGTTTGCGCCCATGGTGGCCACGATGACCGTGCGGGAGGACAACATGCGCGCCGCCGCGCTGAAGGGCTTTATCAACGCCACGGACCTGGCGGATTATCTGGTGACGAAGGGTCTTCCCTTCCGCAGCGCGTATAAGCTCTCCGGGGAGCTGGTGGCCGGGTGCATCGAAAACGGCCTCACCCTGGAGGAGCTGCCGTTGGAGACCTTTCAAAGCGCCTGTGAGAGCGCGGGCATGGACGTATATGAGGCCATCGCCCTGGAAAACTGCGTGAAGCGCCGCAGCAGCCTGGGCGGCACCTCTGTAGAAAATGTGGAAAAGCAGCTCGCCTGGGTGCGGCAGCAGCTCTGACCCGGCCGGGTGAAAAAGGAGGAGAGCCTGTGATCAATTTAAAAGGACGCAGCTTTTTGAAGCTTTTGGATTTTACCCCGGCGGAGGTGGCCGGCCTGCTGGAGCTGGCCGCGGAGCTCAAGGCGCAGAAAAAGAAGGGCATTGCCCACCGCCTGCACGAGGGGAAAAACGTGGCGCTGGTCTTTGAAAAGACCTCCACGCGCACGCGCTGCGCCTTTGAGGTGGCGGCGGCGGATCTGGGTATGAACGCAGTCTATCTGGACCCCAAGAGCTCCCAGATGGGGAAAAAGGAATCCATCGCCGACACAGCCCGGGTGCTGGGCCGGATGTTTGACGGCATAGAGTACCGGGGCTTTGCGCAGGAGATTGTCGAGACGCTGGCCAGCTACGCCGGGGTCCCGGTGTGGAACGGCCTGACCAACGAGTTCCACCCCACACAGGTTCTGGCGGACTTTCTGACCATTCAGGAGCACTTCGGCGCCCTGGCGGGGAAAAAGCTGGTATATCTGGGGGACGCCCGCTACAATATGGGGGATTCCCTGATGGCGGGCTGCGCCCTGATGGGAATGCATTTTGTGGCCTGCGCGCCGGAGGCATATTTTC
>CAJOPB010000013.1 GCA_905236305.1 uncultured Oscillospiraceae bacterium
AAGGTGCGCCCCACGCCCTTCTGCATCATGGACGAGATCGACGCGGCGCTGGACGAGGCCAATGTGGAGCGCTATGCCCGCTATATGCGCACCCTCGCCCACCGCACCCAGTTCATCACCATCACCCACCACCGGGCCACCATGGAGGAGGCCGACGTGCTCTACGGCGTGACCATGCAGGAAAAGGGCGTCACCAGCGTAATCTCCATTGACCTGAACGAGGCGGAGCGGACCATCGCATAAGTCCCATAAGGAACTGTGCTGACTATGATAACAAGGAGTTATATCCATGGGTTTTTTTGATAAGATCAAGCAGGGCCTGGCGAAGACCAAGCAGAACATGACCATCTCCATGAACAACCTGTTCTCCTCCTTCACCGGAGAGAACGAGGAGTTTTTTGACGAGCTGGAGGAGACGCTGATTCTGGCGGATGCCGGCGTGGAGACGGCCAGCCGTGCCGTGGAGCGGCTGCGGCAGGTCACCCTGGAGCGGGGCCTCCGGGGCGGCGCGGAGGTGCAGGCAGCCTTTGTGGAGATCATGGCGGATATGATGCGCATTGGAAATCTGGAGCTGAAGCTGGACACCCGCCCCTCCGTGATCCTGGTGGTGGGGGTCAACGGCGTGGGCAAGACCACCACCATCGGCAAGCTGGCAGGCCGGTTCACCGACCAGGGGAAAAAGGTGCTGCTGTGCGCGGCCGATACCTTCCGTGCCGCGGCGGCGGAGCAGCTCACCGTCTGGGCCGACCGGGCCGGGTGCGGCATTGTGCGCCACGAGGAGGGCAGCGACCCTGCCGCCGTGGTGTTTGATTCCATCGCCGCCGCCCGGGCGCGGGGCACGGACATCATCATCGTGGACACCGCAGGCCGGCTGCACAACAAGCAGAACCTGATGAATGAGCTGAGCAAGATCCACCGCATTCTTGGGAAGGAGCTGCCGGAGGCGGATATTGAGACGCTTTTGGTGCTGGACGCCACAACGGGCCAGAACGGACTGCTGCAGGCCAAAAGCTTTCAGGAGGCTGCCGACCTCACCGGCGTGGTGCTGACCAAGCTGGACGGCACTGCCAAGGGCGGCATCGTCTTTGCCATCGCCGGCGAGATGGGCATTCCCGTGAAATATATCGGCGTGGGCGAGCAGCAGGACGACCTGATGCCCTTTGACCCCACGGCCTTTGCGGAGGCGCTGCTGAAATGAGACTGATTCTGGCATCCAACAACGCCTCCAAGCTGCGGGAAATGCGGGAAATGCTGGCGGAGCTGGAGGTGGAGGTGGTCTCCCAGCGGGAGGCCGGCTTTGATTTTGAGGTGGAGGAGACCGGCGCCACCTTTGCCGAAAACGCCCGGCTGAAGGCGGAGGCTGTGCTGCGCTTTACCGGCGAGGCCGCGGTGGCGGACGACTCCGGGCTGATGGTGGACGCGCTGGACGGCGCCCCGGGGGTTATGTCCGCGCGCTTTACCGGCCGCCACGACGACCCCGATACCGCCCGCAACGCCCTGCTGCTGGAAAAGCTGCGGGAGGTGCCGGCGGAGGCGCGGGGCGCGCGGTTTGTCTCCTGCGTCTGCTGCCTGTTTCCCGACGGAAGCGCCATTGAGACCCGGGGCGAGTGCCGGGGCAGCATCGGCTTTGCGCCCCGGGGGCACAACGGCTTTGGCTACGATCCGCTGTTTCTGCCCGAGGACTTTCCCGGCAGGACCATGGCGGAGCTGCGTCCGGAGGAAAAAAACGCCGTCTCCCACCGGGGGAGGGCGGTTCGGGCCTTTGTGCGCGCGCTGCGGGAGCGCCGCGCCCGGGACCGGGACAACGGCGGAAACGGAGGGAAACTATGCTGACAAGCAAACAGCGCGCCCAGCTCAGAAGCATGGCAAACGGGCTGGACACCATTTTAATTGTGGGCAAGGACGGCGTGACTGCAGCCGTCGGCGCCCAGGCCGCCGACGCGCTGAAGGCCAGAGAGCTGATCAAGGGCCGGGTGCTGGAGAGCTCTCTGCTCTCCGCCCGGGAGGCCTGTGAGATTCTGGCGGAGCGCTGCCGGGCCGAGCCGGTGCAGTGCATCGGCAGCCGCTTTGTGCTGTATAAGCGCAACGAGGCCGACCCGAAAATCGAGCTGGTCCGGAGCAAAAGGAAATGACGGCGGAGCGGGCACGCCGCAGCGGCAAGGAGAAGTGATAAGCTGATGAAAATTGTGATCTATGGGGGCAGCTTCAATCCGCCCCACCGGGGCCACCGCAACGCGGCAGAGTACAGTGCCCGCCGGCTGAAGCCGGACAAATTTCTGATCATTCCGGACCTCCAGCCCCCCCACAAGGAGCTGGGTCCGGGCTCCCCCACCCCCGAGCAGCGGCTGGAGATGTGCCGTCTGGCCTTCGGGGACATCCGCCGCGCGGAAATCAGCGACCTGGAGATCCGCCGGGGGGGAAAGAGCTATACCTCAGACACCCTGCGCGCGGTGCGGGAGCAATATCCGGAGGCCGAGCTCTGGCTGCTGGTGGGAACGGACATGCTGACCACCCTGGACACCTGGCACGAGGCGGAGTACATCCTTCAAAACGCAAAAATCGGGGCCTTTGCCCGGGCCGACGGCCAGAACGGGCGGCTTGAGGCCGCCGCGAAGTCGCTGAAAAAGCGCTTTGGCGCCGAGGTTCGCCTTCTGCCGCTGAAGCCCTTGCCGGCCTCCTCCACCCAGCTGCGCCGGTCCCTGCGCTTTCGCGGGGGCGTGGGGCTGCTGCCGGGCGCGGTCTACCGCTATATTGTAAAAAACCGGCTGTACGGCGTGCGCGTCAACCTGGGCTGGCTGCGCAAGCAGAGCTACGCCATGCTCAAGCCCCGGCGGATTGCCCATGTCCAGGGCTGCGAGCAGGAGGCTGTGCGTCTGGCCCGGCGCTGGGGTGCGGACCCGGACAAGGCCGCCGAGGCCGCCATCCTCCACGACTGCACAAAAAAGGAGCTGCTGCCGGAGCAGTTGCGCTTGTGTGAAAAATATGGTATCATACCGGATGAGACGGAGCGCACCAACGGCAAGCTGCTCCACGCCAAGACCGGCGCCGCCGTCGCCGCCCATGAGTTCGGCATGTGCCCGGAGGTGGTGGAGGCCATCCGCTGGCACACCACGGGCCGGGCGGACATGACATTGCTGGAGAAGGTGATGTACATGGCGGACTACATCGAGCCCAACCGGGATTTTGAGGGCGTGGAGCCGCTGCGCGCTCTGGCATACGAAAATCTGGACAGGGCCATGCTTCTGGGCTTTGAGATGAGCCTGGAGGACATCCGCTCCCGGGGCGAGGAGCCCCATCGGGACACATTGGACGCCCTGCAGTGGTACAGGGATAAAGGAATTGTATGAAGCTTTTTGGTGGAAAAAAGGGCGGAGAGCACATCGGCCGGCAGCGGCCCGCCCCCCCGCAGGAGACGGCGCCCCGTCCGGCTGCGGAGCACCCCCCGG
>CAJOPB010000014.1 GCA_905236305.1 uncultured Oscillospiraceae bacterium
CGAAACACCTGCTCTCCCTTATCAATGACATTCTGGACATGAGCCGCATCGAGAGCGGGCGGCTGACGCTGAAAAACGAGGAGTTCTCCTTCCGGGAAATGCTGGAACAGGTCAACACGATGATCAACGGCCAGTGCCAGGACAAGGGGCTGGCCTACGAGTGCCACATCAACGGGAAGGTGGACGACTACTACATCGGCGATGACATGAAGCTCAAGCAGGTCATCATCAATATCCTCGGCAACTCCGTGAAATTCACCCCGGCGCCCGGCACGGTGTCCTTTGTTGTGGAGCCTGTTTCCCAGTTTAAGGATCAGGCCACGATGCGTTTCATCATGAAGGATACCGGTATCGGCATGGACAAGGCGTATCTCCCCAAAATCTTCGACGCATTTTCCCAGGAGGATGCGGACAAGGCGAACAAATACGGCAGCACAGGCCTGGGCATGGCCATCACCAAGAACATCGTGGAGATGATGAATGGCCAGATTGCCGTGGAGAGCGAAAAGGGCGTCGGGTCCGTCTTTACGGTCACCGTCACCCTGCGGACCACGGACCGCAAGAGCGCGGGAGCGGTAGAGGTTCGCCCCCAGGATATGCATGTGCTGGTCATCGACGACGATCCTGTGGCCTGCGAGCACGCCAGACTGGTGCTGGAGGAGGTCGGAATCGTATCCGACTCCTGCTTCAGCGGAAAAGAAGCGCTGGAGATGCTGGAGGTAGCCCATGCCCGCAGGCAGGCATATAACCTGATCCTTGTGGACCTCAAGATGCCGGAGCAGGACGGGGTGGAGGTCACCCGGCAGATCCGAAAGCTCTATAACGGGGAATCCACCATTATCATTCTGACGGCTTACAGCTGGGACGAAGTGATGGACGAAGCCATCGAAGCGGGTGTGGACAGCTTCATGGCAAAGCCTCTGTTTGCCTCGGGCGTCCTGCAGGAGTTCAGGCAGGCCATCCAGAGGAAGCATCTGGGGGCCGAGGAGGTCCACAAGGCGGATTTGGCGGGCAGGCACATCCTGCTGGCGGAGGATATGATGATCAACGCCGAAATCATGAAGGAGCTTCTGGGGATGCGGGATATGCTCGTCGATCACGCGGAGAATGGCCAGATCGTCGTGGATATGTTCGCAAACAGCCCGGAAAACTACTATGCTGCCGTCCTGATGGACGTGCGGATGCCGGTGATGACCGGGCTGGAGGCGACGGTCGCCATCCGCGCCCTGGATCGCCCGGATGCGAAAACCGTTCCCATCATCGCCATGACTGCCAACGCCTTTGATGAGGACGTGCAGCGCTCTCTCCAGGCCGGAATGAACGCGCACCTGAGCAAGCCCGTTGAGCCGGACCACCTGTATGAGACCCTGGAAATAATGATAAAAGAGTAAAAGAAGAATATTGCCTGCTGTCAAAAACAAGACAGCAGGCAATCGTTGTAAAGCGTTTTTCGCGCCGCAGGCGCGTGTGAAAGACTGCATGAGACGCAGGCACAAAAATGATATTGGAGGTGCTGAACATGAAAAAACATATTCTCTGTCTCGGTGATTCAAATACCCACGGCTACTGTGCCGATCCGACAGACTGTGCTGACGGGGGAAACCGCTTCAATGAGGATGAGCGCTGGACCTGCCGCCTTCAGGCAGCCCTGGGAGAAGCGTACCTTGTCACGGAGGAAGGGCTGGGGGGGCGGACCTCGGTGTTTCCTGACCCGCTGCACGAGTCCATGGATGCGCTTGGCGTTGTCTATGCCCTGCTGAAAAGCCATGAAGTGATCGACCTGCTGGTCATCATGCTGGGGACGAACGACACAAAGGAGCGTTTCCACGCCAATGCCGCGGCGATTGCCCTGGGTATCGAGCGGCTTGTGCAGAAGTGCAGGGGGACGGACTGCTGGGGAACACACGCCCCGAATATTCTGCTGGTCTGTCCTCCGCCCATCGGCGACGGCTTCCATGACGAGGTCATGGGCGCAGGCTGTGTAGAAAAATCCCGTTCTCTGCCGCCCTATCTGCAGCAGGTGGCGGAGCGCAACGGCTGCCGCTTTTTTGATGCGAAGGACTGCGAATTCAATTCGGTCGATTTCATGCATCTCACAAGAAAGGGCCATGCGCATTTGGCGGAGCAGCTTGCGCAGCGAATTCCGGCGATGCTTTCATGAGAACCTTTATTTTCGCTTTTTCCGAAGCACATCCGACAGCGTTGCCATCATGACCGACACGTCGATGGGCTTGGCGATATGTCCGTTCATTCCGGCCTCCTCCGCAGCCTTGATATCCTCGCTGAAGGCGTTGGCAGTCATGGCGATGATCGGAACCCGCGCTTTTTCGGGGTCTGTAAGCTCCCGAATCGCCCTTGTGGCGTCATAACCATTCATTACGGGCATCTGAATGTCCATCAGTACCACGGCAAACGCTCCCGGCGCGGCGCCGGCAACCTTTTCCACCGCCTCCTTGCCGTTCTCTGCGGTGTCCAGCGTAAAGCCGGCCTCCTCCAGAAGCATTGTGGCGATTTCGCGGTTGATTTCGTTGTCCTCCACGAGAAGAAGGTGCATCCCGTCAAAAGCCGCGACGCCCGCTTCTTCTTCCTCATCTTCTACTTCCTCATCTTCCTCCGGGAGCGTTTCAAAGCGCAGCTTGATAATAAATTCCGTGCCCTGATCGGGGGCGGTTACTACATCAATGGTGCCGCCCATCAAATCGACGATGCTCTTGGTGATCGCCATTCCCAGGCCGGTGCCCTGAATCTTGCTGACGGTGCTGGTACGCTCCCGCTCAAAGGCCTCGAAAACCCTGACCGCAAATTCCGGCGTCATTCCGATGCCGCTGTCCTTGACGCGGATCTCATAGTTCCCGACGTCCTCCTCCGCGTTGCCGATCTCCCAGACAGTAACGGAGATGCTGCCTCCCTCCGGCGTGAATTTGTAGGCGTTGCTCAGCAGGTTCAGCAGCACGCGGTTCAGGCGGTTTTTATCGCAGAGCACCTGCTTGTGCTTGACATGGAAGGAATCGACGTGAAAGTCGATTTTCTTTTCCCGCATCTGTGTGGCGAACATGTCCCGAACCTCGGCAAAGGTTTTTTTCAGATCGACGGGGACGGGCTCCAAATCCATCTTTCCGCTCTCGATGCGGCTCATTTCCAGTACGTCGTTGATCAGCGCCAGCAGGTGGCGGCTGGAGGAGTCGATCTTATCCAGATATTCCCGCATTTCCGCTGCATCGGTGCCCTCCCGGCGCGCCAGATTCGTGTAGCCGATAATGGCGTTCATGGGGGTGCGGATGTCATGGGACATGTTAGAGAGGAACACGGTCTTGGCCTTGCTGCTCTCCTCCGCGCGGATCTTATCCGATTCGGACTGCTTTTCCCGCTTGGACATGATGTTGTAGATGCTGAACATAATGGCCAGCGCCGCGACGATCAGGCCCATCTGGATAAAGCTGTTGCGCGTTTGTACGCTGTTGGCGAAGGCCATTTGCTCCGCCAGATACCGCTCTGTATCCGCGAGGATGTCGGGATCGGAATTCGGGTTGCGCTCCTCATAGTATATGCTGATATTGTTCACAACCTCCTGGGTCGTGTCTGAGGTGGCCTGCTTCACCCACATCAGGGAGGTAAAGAAAATCAGAAACAACAGGGTGATCCACACCAGCGTGGACTTGCCGAAGCGCCGCTCCTTGTCACGGTTGAAGACGGTGCGGAAGTAGACGAAGCCCAGAATGCTCCAGGAGGCCAGCAGCAGATAGGATTCCGTGGACATGGCGCCCGCCTTCCACCACATGAAGTAGAAGAAGAATATGGCAGACATGGCCATTCCGATTACGCCGGTGACCAGAATCGACTGTTTTCCCTCCCGTCTTGCCAGCGTGAAGGCCGCGGCGGAGGTGTAGGCATAGGCAATGGTCGCGCCGATGGTGTTGACGTCCACGATCCAGCCGATGGCGGTTCTGCCGAAAAAGGGGATCACGAGGGATACCGTCATAAGAAAGCGCAGGGCATTTTTCGGCGCGCCGCTCTCGTTCAGCACGCCAAACCATTTGGGAAGAATGCCGTCCTCGGCCATGGAATACATCAGGCGGCTGGCGGCGATGGAATTGCCGATCAGTCCCGTCAGGATTCCGCCGCACACGGCGACGCCCAGGAGGACCAGGCCCAAATTCCCCATGACGGAGTAGATGGCGTGAAAGGTGGGCAGGCCGTCCAGCCCGCTGAGGTTGCCGAGGTCGCCGATGTAAGCCATCCAGCTCTCATATTCCTCCGGGGCCCGGACGACGGCAATGCCGGTCAGCAATATGTACACCAGCGCACTGGTGAACAGGGCCGCCGCCATGATCCAGATGGACTTTCTTACGGAAAATTTGAAGCCTTGGGCGGACTGGGAGACGGACTCAAAGCCCACAAAAGCCCAGGGGGACAGGGCGATGATGCTCACAATCTGGCTGAACGGAGGCCCGTCCTGCGCAAACATAAGGGGCGCTGTCCCGCGCGCGGCGCCGGCGCCGGCCCTGAAAACGACGACAGCGCAGATAACGACGCCGCCAAGCAGGGCCAGGGCAAGCACGGTCTGCAGCCGGACTGCCAGACGCTTTCCGTAGATGCACACGCAGCCGCACAACAGTATGGCCGCCATGGAGAGCAGCACTTCCCCCAGATAGACGTCATATCCCAAAAGCTGATAGTGGAAGCCGAACTGGAGCGCGCTGCCGAACAAATATCTTGCGATCAGGGGCAGGGCGGAGGCGTTGGCCCAGGTGATCGCAAAGTAGACCAGCATCAAAAACCAGGAGCAGAGAAAGCCGTGGTCATAGCCGAAGATTTCATTCGCATAGGTCACGGTCCCTCCGGCGTCGGGGTAGCGGTTCATCAGAAAATGGTAGTTCATGCCGATAATCAGCATGACCACCGCCCCGATGGCAATACCGAGTGCGGTACCCAGGGGTCCGGCCATGGGGAGAAAGGTCGTGCCGGGCATGACGAACGCGCCCCAGCCCACGGCGCAGCCGAAGGAGAGCGCCCACACATTGAAGGGGGAGAGGTACTGCGTCAGCCGCCTCTCCGCTGCCCTTGCGTTTGTCTCGTTTTCCATTCTGTATGCCTCCTGAGAATCTGCCGGAAAAATGCAGAGAATCATGTCAAAAATTGTGTAGAGCGGATACTTGCGCGGGCAATTTCAAATTGCCCGCGCAAAAGCCTGCATCGGGATTCCTTTGTTTATATTGTACAGCCTGTATCCCTCAAACCAGAAGCCATCGGACAGGCTTTCGGCAAAGGCCTGCTGCTGGTCTATCATTTCCTCGGTAGCGGCGGCATCCATATAGTCGGTGGTGATACCGTCCAGCGAAGCCGCGGCAAGGTAGTCCGGGTCCTCCATAGCGGCTTTGAATGCGGATTCATAGAAGCTGACAACCTCATCAGACACGCCGACCGGGGCGGCAATGCAGCGGGAGGCGCCCATCCATTCCCCGTAGTAGCCGTTTTCCGCCAGGGTGGGGACATCGGGCAGCGCGGAAAGGCGCTCCGGTGAAAATACGCCGAGGACCTTCAGCTCCGAAGCCATCCCTGCCAGGTCGGCGACCTTGATGACGCAAAAATCCGCCTCCTGGCCGAGCAGCGACTTCAACTCATCCGTGGTGTTGCTCTGGGGAATATCCGTGTAATGAAAGCCGACGGAGCGCGCAAATGCCTGGGCTCCGATATGATTGGAGGCCTGGACGCCGTTTGTGGATGCTTTCAGCTCGCCGGCGGTTCCCTCGTTTTCCATGCCGTAGGCCGCCAGAGCGGCAAGATCGGGAAAGCGCTCGTCATTTGCGCGGACCACCAGAAGGGAGGTTTCGGTCACATGGTTGCATATCGCCCGGAAATCGCCGCTGGTATAGTCACCAAGCCCGTTTACGATGGAGCTGGAGAAGTTGGGCAGATTCAAAAAGCCGATTGTCAAACCGTCCGCCTCCGCCGAAGCCAGCTGTGACCACCCCTCCGAACCGGAGCCGCCGTCCACGTTTTTGATCTCAATGGCCTGTCCGATATATTCCTCCGCATACCTTGTGAGGACACGGGCGGTGTTGTCTGTGCCGGAGCCGACCTTATAGGCAACGATCATGGTAACGGGGCCGCCGGGCGTCCAGGCGCCGTCCTCCGCAGCGGAGACAGGCGTCTCGGAAGGGGGAGCAGACTGAGAAACGGGAGCCGAGCCGGTGCTGCCGCAGGCGGCAAGAACGAGCAAAGCGCAAAGCATCAGTATCACGGCGAACGGCTTCTTCATAAAATAGATCTCCTGTCTTTTACTTTTACTATGAAAGCTTTCATAGTAAATAAATTCAGATAAAACCTCCATGCGCCCCCGGAGCTTTCATTGATGGTGGCGCGCCTGCGGCGCATGGAGGTTTTGCCGCAAACAGCCGGCAAAACGGACAGGCTGTCTGCGCGGAAAAGCTGCTCTGTCCCGAACAGGGGCGGGCAGCGGCAAGCTCCACAGTGAAAGCCTATCCTATTATAGCATCCGAAAAACAAAATGCAAGGGCGTTTAGATAGAAGGACGCAGCTTTCTTTTTGTCACAGCCTCAGACGCCGCCCCGGCGGCATTCCGCCCCCTTTGCGCGCACAGGTGGGGGAAAAATACGGACATATTGCTTACAGGTTGCTTACATGTTGCAGACAGGTTGCAGACATGTTGCAGACAGGTTGCGTGCAAAACGCGACAAAGTAAAGGAAAGGAAAGCAAAGTGAAAGCAAAGTAAACCAAAGTACAGTATCAGAAAGAAAGACAGAAGGAAAGAAAACGCGCGCGCGAGGCGAGCCGGGGCTTTGCCCTTCTGACTGCCCTTCTGGCGTTCTTCCTTTCTTTCTGTCTGGGGAGAGCGGGATAAAGATGTCAGTGAATGTCAGTAGGGTGGTGTGCTATAATGGAATCCGGAGAAGGAAGCTGATGCTTCGGTTGCGCTCAGGCAGCCTTCTCGTTTCATAAACGCAAGTTTATGAAACGCCCCTGATAACTGACTGACAATCGCTTGACAGAAGCGAAATAATGCGCTTTAATGTAGTAATATGGAATATCAGAGTCTTTCCCATAAGAAAGCCGGGCCGGCGCCCCGTTTGGATGGAGGAACAGAATTGATGGAATCAAAGCATATGCCCGCCTGGAGGAATCGCACGCTGATGATTGTCATTCTCAGCGTAGTGATCATGGCGGCGATTCTCTATATCAGCAATACCTGGACGGTTCAAAGCGCCCACCGGAGCACGGAGGAGGCTGTCCACTCCGTCAGCGACTTCTATCTGCAGGAGCTGGCGGAGCGCAGGGAACAGGTTGTCGCTTCTACGCTCAGCTCCCACATAGAGAACATTTACACCGCCATCGGACTGCTGGAAATGCAGGATCTGACGGACCTGTTCCACCTGATGATGTTTCAGGCCCGCATCGAAAAGCTCTATGAGCTGGAGAAATTCGCCTTCGTAGATACGGACGGCTTGATTTACACCTCCTTCGGCATACGGCGGAACATCCAGGACTACAGCTTCAGCCGGACGCTGCAGGCGCCGGAGATCACCGTCAAGGGGCTGGGCGGAAAGAACGCCGTCCTTGTGATCGCCGTTCCCGCGGAGGGCATCTCCTTTGAGGATAAGCTGTTTACCGCGTGCTTCATAGAGATTGACATTCATCAGATGCTCGAAAGCCTCTCATTGCAGACCGACAACAATTCGGCGACGTTCTGCAACCTCTACTATGAGGACGGAACCTCGCTGACGGATATGGTGCTGGGGGGCCAGGCCGAGGCCGCAAATCTGCTGACGGTGCTGCGCGGCGCAGCGTTCTCCGGCGGCTCATCCGTGGAGCAGATGGCTGCGGACTTCGCGGCAGGGCGGGAAGGCATCGCCACCTTTACCTACAACGGAATGCTGGAAAGCATGTACTATATCCCGGTGAATGGCACGGAGTGGATGCTGACCTACCTGATCCGTGACAGTATGATCAGCGAACGGATCAACAGCATCTCCGAGGGCATCATCCGCCGAAGCACGCTCCAGACTTTCTTGGTTGCAGTGTTCATGCTGCTGGTTTTCGCCATCATCTTCCGGCAGAACAAGCGGGCAAACCGGCTCGCGCTGGAAAAAGAGACCTCAGAGGCGGCGAGCCGCGCCAAGCAGCAGGAGCTGGAGGAGCGTCTGTCGCTCCAGAATCAGCTTTTGGAGCAGGAGCGGGAGAAGCGCCAGTCGGACGCGATGATCACGGCCATGGCTTCGGACTACCGTACCGTATACTACGTCGATCTGGAAAAGGACAGGGGAATCTGTTACCGCGCCAATCAGAAGGATGTGAACGGTATCAGGATGGGCGAGGCATTCCCCTATATGAAATTGCTGACCGGCTACGCCAGCGAGGTGGTGGCGGAGGAGGACCGGGCGGGATTTTTGGACTTCATTGCCCCGGAAAACATCCGCCGGAGGCTGGCAAAGGAGACAATGATCTCTCACCGCTACATGACGGTCATTGACGGGCAGGAGCAATACGAGCTGCTGCGGATCGCCGATGTCCGAATGGCGGATGAACGGGCGGATTCTGTTATCCGCGCGGTGGGAATCGGCTTTTCGGACGTAGACGCGGAAACGCGGGACTCCATGGCAAAACGCCGCGCCCTCAGCGACGCGCTGGCGCAGGCGGAGGAGGCAAACGCCGCCAAGACCTCCTTCCTGAGCTCCATGAGTCATGAAATTCGCACACCGATGAATGCCATCATCGGTCTGGACAGCATTGCGCTCAAGGACCCCAATCTTCCGGAGCGCACACGGGAATACCTCGAAAAGATCGGCGGCAGCGCGAAGCACCTGCTGGGCCTGATCAACGATATCCTCGATATGAGCCGCATTGAGAGCGGACGCCTGACGATCCGAAACGAGGAGTTTTCGTTCCGCGAGATGCTGGAGCAGATCAATACGATGATCAACGGCCAGTGTCAGGACAAGGGCCTCCGCTATGTTTGCCGGATCGAGGGCCGCGTTGACGATTACTACATCGGCGACAACATGAAGCTCAAGCAGGTGCTTATCAACATTCTCGGCAACGCCGTGAAGTTCACGCCCGAGCACGGCACGGTTTCGTTTATCGTTGCGCCTCTGACGCAGTTCGAGGGAAACGCGCCCCTGCGCTTTGTCATCAGGGATACCGGCGTCGGCATGGAGAAGGAGTTTATTCCGAAAATCTTTGACGCTTTTTCCCAGGAGGACGCGAACAAGGCGAACAAATACGGCAGTACCGGGCTCGGAATGGCGATTACAAAGAACATCGTCGAGATGATGAACGGCAATATTGCGGTCGAGAGCGAAAAAGGCGTCGGCTCCACCTTCACCGTCACTGTCACGCTGCGGACGGCGGAGCGGAGACTTGCGTCCGGGGAGGAGGACGCAGTTCGGCCGCAGGATATGCGCGTACTGGTTATCGACGACGACCCTGTGGCCTGCGAGCACGCGAAGCTGGTGCTGGAGGAGGTCGGCATCGCATCCGACTCCTGCGGCAGCGGAAGGGAAGCCTATGAGCTGCTTACCGTGGCCAAGGCCCGGGGCGCGTCTTATAATCTGATCCTTGTTGACCTCAAAATGCCGGAGGAGGACGGCGTCGCCGTCACGCGAAAAATCCGGGAGCTTTATGGCGGCGAAACCGCCATCATCATCCTGACCGCATACAGTTGGGATCATATCATGGAGGAGGCCCTGGACGCGGGTGTGGACAGCTTTATGTCAAAGCCGCTGTTCGCCTCCAACGTGCTGGAGGAATTTCAACGTGCGGTCAAGAAAAAGCAGCAAACGCCGGCAAAGAAAGCGGAGCTGGGCGGGAAGCGCATTCTTTTGGCGGAGGACATGGCAATCAACGCCGAGATCATGCTGGAGGTGCTTGGGATGCGGGAGATGCTCGCGGACCACGCCGAGAACGGCGAGATTGCGGTGGAGCTTTTCCGAAAGAGCGATGTCGGCCACTACGACGCTGTGCTGATGGACGTGCGTATGCCGGTGCTTGACGGCCTTGGCGCGGCGCGCGCGATCCGCGCGCTGGACCGTCCCGACGCGAAGGAGATTCCAATTATCGCGCTGACTGCCAATGCCTTTGACGAGGATGTGCAGCGCTCTCTGCAGGCGGGCATGAACGCGCATCTGACGAAGCCCATCGAACCGGAGCGCCTCTATGAGACGCTGGAAGCCCTGTTATCCACAAATTGAGGAAGCGCTTTCCGATACCGCAGGAGGATTCGTATGAGAAAAGTTTTTGCGCTGTTTTTTGCGCTTGTTATAATACTCTCCCTCGTTTCGTGCGGTGGGAATACTTCTTCCGGCAGCGCC
>CAJOPB010000015.1 GCA_905236305.1 uncultured Oscillospiraceae bacterium
AGGGGATCTCAGTGTCAAACTCGTCCTCGAGGAAGGTGGTGATCTGGGTGATCTGGGTGCTCTTGGCGTTGAGGTCCTCGGCGAAACGGGTGGCGGCAGTCAGCTCCTCGGGCTTTTTGCCGAAAAGAGGCGCGGCGCGCTCGATCAGCTTTGCCATGATCTCTGCCCGCAGGCCGGTGGGCGCCGCGGCAGGGGCGGCGGCAGGAGCCGCGTCCTCGTCGTCGCTCTCGCCCAGGCACTCGGTCAGGACGAAGGTGACGGCCTCGCCCAGGGTGGCCTGACGGCGGAAGTTCATGAAGGGGATCTCGGTGTCAAACTCGTCCTCGAGGAAGGTGGTGATCTGGGTGATCTGGGTGCTCTTGGCGTTGAGGTCCTCAGCGAAGCGGGTGGCAGCGGTGAGCTCCTCGGGCTTTTTGCCGAACAGAGGCGCGGCGCGCTCGATCAGCTTGTCCATGATTTCCTTTCTCAGGCTCATGTGGCATCTCTCCTTTATCAAAATATTTTTGAAAACCGGTTAGAAAATGATATAAAATTCTAACACATTATTTCGCAAAATGCAATTATTTTTCAGTGATTTTCACAACGGCCCGGCTGGCTTTCCGACACCAGTCCGCCGGCGGGGGAAAGCAGGGCGCTTGCTGCCGGATTATTCGCTCCGCACGGGAGGATGGGCGGCGGCGCCAGCCTCCAGCATGGCCTGAATCTGCGCATCGCTGTAGCCGAGACGGGCGAGAATGCTTTCGGTTTGCTCGCCCAGGTAGGGACCGCGTTTGTATTCCGGCAGGGGCGTATCCTGGAAGGTAACGGGAGGACGCACCAGGGTGCGCTCGGCCCCGGTGGGATATTGCAGCTTTTCGAAGCAATGGGCTGCCCACGCCTGCTCATCCACCAGCAGCTCGTCCCAGGTCTGGGCCACGGCGTAGGGAATATCGGCCTCCTTAAAGCGCTGGCACCACTCCGCCAGAGGGCGCCTGGCTACTTCGCTGACGATGACCTCATAAAACTCGTGGAGATTGGCCTGGAGGTTTGCCTGGGGGAAGTAGCGGGGGTCATCGCAGAGGTCCGGACGGCCCAGCGCGGTGACAAAACGATTGTACATGGCATTGTAGGCAGGTCCGGCGAACTGAATCCAACGGTTGTCGCTGGTTTTATGCACCATGTTGAAGGGGTTGGCGTTGTCCTTGCGGGACATGGGAAACCGGGTGGCGGGCATACCGTACTGAGAGGCCTGGAGCATGATGGAAACGGCCCAGATACCCGCGTGGAGCAGGCTTACCGTCACCTTGTCGCCGCGCCCGGTCTCCCGGGCGCGGTAGAGCGCAGCCAGGATTCCGTTGGCCAGATACATGCCCACGGGGTGGTCTCCGAAGCCGGGGATGGTGAGCATGGGGAACGCATCAGGGTCAAACAGCGTGCCCAGTACGCCGGCACGGGCGAAAAAGGCGGTAAAGTCAAAGCCGGGCAGGTCCTTGTCCGGACCCTCCTCCCCGTAGCCGGTGACGTAGCCCATGACCAGCTTGGGATATTTGACCTTCAGCGTGTCATAGTCCAGACCGGACTTGACCAGGGACTTGTGACGTACATTGGTGATAAAAACGTCTGCCTGAGCGATAAGCTTTTCCAGCGCCTCCCGCCCCTCGGGCGCCTTGGTATTGAGGCAGATGCACTGCTTGTTGGCGTTGTCCAGGTCGAAGCTGATGTTTTCCAGGTCTCCGCTGGGACGCCCCTCGTTGATTGCGGTGTAGCGCAGGGGGTCACCGCCGGGGGATTCCACCTTGATGACCTCGGCGCCCAGGTCCGCCAGATAGCGGGCACAGGACGGGGCGGCAATGAAGGTTGCCAGCTCCACAACCTTTACGCCGTCCAGCGGACGCTTGATTTCTTCCATATTCGCACTCCCTTCTGCAAACTTTACAATACGTCTCTGAACGCCTCCAGCAGCGTTCTGGCCTGCTCATAGTTCACCATCTGACGGTCTGCCTCGATGAGGGTCAGAGGCACGCCGGCGGCGGCGCAGGACTTTTTGATAATGGGATAGTCAAATTCCTCGGGATCGCAGAACTTGGTCAGCACCAGTACCACGCCCTTCGCGCCCCTGGCCTTTGCCGTCTCCGCAATCAGATCTGCCCGCTTCTTGTCCACGTCGTAGAGAACAGAGCAGTTATCCATTCTGGAGAACTTCTCCGCCAGGGCATCCAGCGGGGCAAAGCCGGCCTCCGGGGCGTCGGTGCGATACTGCCGGCTCTCCGCCGCCACGTCGTCGGCCACGATACGCAGTCCCAGCTCGTCAAAGATTTGCAGCAGCGAGGGACTGTCGCAGAGAATGCCGGAGGTCATGACCGGAAGCGTGCCTCTGCCCGCGTCCCCGTCTGTTTTCTCCAGCGCCTCCAAAAGCGCGTTTACCAGGGCTGTGTGCTCCTCCTTCTTCATAAACCATGCGCTCTTAAACACGTCGCTGCGCTGGGATGCCGTGATCTCCGGATGGGCCGCAATGGCGGCATCCGCCTTGCGCATGGCTGCATTGTGGGCATTGTATACCGCGATGGACCGTGCCAGCGCGTCCTCGGAAAAGACAGCGCCCGCAGCCTTCTCCAGGTCGGTGATAACCCGTTCATATCCGGCCTTCGCAAAGGCCTTGCCCACGGTGTTGGCGCGGTTCTGGGGATAGGTCATGGGGATGAAGGGAATGTCCTTCACGGCGTATTTCCAGTTCTGGCCCAGACATTTCAGCGAGTCGCAGAGAGAGGGGATCACGATGGCGCTGGCTCCTGCATATGCCCCGGCAATGCCCAGCTCCAATATGGACTGCATAATGGCGCAGATAAAGGCCGGAAAATATTCCTTGGATTTGTTCAGCGCCAGATCGCCGCCCCAGGCGCCGAAGGGCACCAGGCCCATGGCGTGGATGATCTCCTCCGGCGTGTACACCGGCGCGGTCAGGACCACCTTTTCGCCGGCATCCAGATATTTATGAAACTGTCCCGCCGGATCTGAAGCTGCGGCGTGAAATGTGTTCAGAAGCTCCTGCACGGTCATACCGCCGCCTCCTTTCTGGCTTCCATGATCTCGGTGAGGCCCTGGACACGGGTGTCGTACTGGGCCTCGGAGAAGTTGCGGGCATCCGCCTGGTCACCGTCGAAGGAGACCACGGGAATGTCGCATTCCCTGCCGATCTGACGGCTCATCTCGCTCATAAAGCCGCTCCACAGCTTGCAGGAGCGGTTGACGTGGACCAGCAGGCCCTCCACGCTGTTGTCCTTGCAGAGCTTGATGCGCTTGTCCCGGGCCACCTCCAGATTGATGGCGTTCGGCACCTTGCAATAGGCGCGGATCATGCCGTCAAAGTCGTCATAGATAAAGCCGAAGGCATCGGCATAGATGGTGGTGACCATGTTGATGCCCCGGCTTTTCATGCCGGTGCTGGTGACCCGCAGCCAGGGCCAGCAGGCGATTCCTTCAAACATGATGCGGTATTTTTCCTCCGCCCGGAAGGTGCTCTCGCCCTTTTCGTGGTTGGCCTGATATTCCTTCAGAAGCGTCTCCATTGCGTCGGCAGCCTCCGGCTTGCCGCGGGCAGTGACCATGACCGCCATATGGTTGAGCAGGTCAAAGCCGTTGAAGGGACTGGGGGTATAGCGGGCCATGGCTGTGGCCTCCAGCCAGGCACGGCTGGTGCGGCAGGAGTTGGCCATGACCTCCCGGAACCGCTCCTCCGTCCATTTCCGCCCGGTGATTTCCTCAAGCTGCTCGATGGCCGCCAGGAACTGTCCCTTGACATAGGCAAGCTCCGCATCGGAGACCTCATCGTCGGGGTTGAAGGGAATGTCAATCATGATCATGGGGATGTTGAGTTCCTTGGCCAGATTTTCATACCATTTGATCATGCAGTTGCAGATGTTGTTGCAGCAGAGCACATAGTCCGGCAGGGGCATGTCCTGCTCCGGCGCGCTGCCCAGCCTGGCATAGGCCAATGAGACCCGCGCATAGGCACAGATGTCGTTGGAATAGCCCTCGCTCTCTGCCGCCTCGCACATGCGCACGCCGCCGCCCCGGGCTGCAATCCCCGCAGCCTGGTTTTCGGGATAACATACGTAAAGGCCCAGCGTCTCGGGAATCTCCACAGGGAAATTGCTGGAAATCCACCCCACCTTTTCCCCGCGGGCCTTGGCCTCCTGCACGTCGGTATAAGCCTTCTGGGCAATCTGATTGAGCTTATACTTCGCCGAATTGGGATCTGGCGGCGTCCGCGGTTTTTTCTTTTCCTCAGCCATAAGAACGCACCTCCTGAATATTAATATGGTTTCTATAAATATAAATGGACGAAGAACAGATAAAATAAGTATCAATGGGAATGCGCAGCAGCATTTACGATTGAAAAAGCCTCTCAGGTAGAGGCTTTTCTGTACGCATTAAGCGCCGCGCCAAGGGCACCGGCCAGCTGTGCGTCGGGAGAGGTGGACACGGTCACACCCAGCTCCCGCTCCAGAGCCTTGCGGACACCCTCATTTTTTGCCACGCCGCCGCTCATGTACACAGCCTCCTTCACGCCCTGCCTTCTGGCAAGCGCGCTGACTCTGGCGGCGACGGAGTTGCAAATACCGGCAACCACGTCCGGCACCGGAGTGCCGTTTGCCAGCTGGGAGATGACCTCACTCTCGGCAAAGACAGTACAGGTGCTGGAGATGTCCGCCGGGGACTCCGACCGGGCTGCCATACTGCCCAGCGCGTCTACACCCACTTTCAGAATACCGGCCATCACGTCCAGGAAGCGGCCGGTGCCGGCGGCACATTTATCATTCATCACAAAGCCGCTCATCCGCCCGGAATCGTCCAGCGAGATAACCTTTGCGTCCTGACCTCCGATGTCAATGACGGTCCTTGCCTCCGGCATCAGAAAATGACAGCCCAGGGCATGGGCACTGAGCTCGCTGATCTCCCCGTCAGCTCCGGTCCAGCGCTTTCGCCCGTATCCGGTGGCGACGGTGTACGCGACGGCGGCCATGTTCAGACCGCTTTGGACCAGCACAGACTCCACGGCCTCCGCCGTGCCGTCGGCTCCCACGCCGGCCTCGACCAGGCTGGCGGCAAGGACCTCCGCGCCGTCCCGCAGCATGACGCACTTTGTCGTTGTGGAGCCGATGTCAATTCCCAGAGTGTACATACGCCCCCTCCTCCTTTTTCCTCAACTGGTCTTACCAGTATACTACCTATCATCACATTATATTAGCTTGCCAACCGGCTGTCAATCCGTGGGGGATGAAAAGAAACCACCCTGTTTTTTGTGGATGTTACACAAGATAGAGTGGTGTGTTGAATTTTTTGTTGAGAAATTTGGGGGAGTGTGGTATAGTTTACAAGCAGGAGTTGCTCAGCATGAATGCATTGAGGGATAAACGTCATGGAACAGAATTTTCCGGAAACACTGGCGGCCCCCACAGCAGAGAAGCTCCATCCGGCAGCGACGCAGCGGGCCAGCGAGGTCATTTTTGAGCAGATACAGTCTCTGATCCTCTCCGGAGAATTGAAGCCGGGAGATCGCCTGCCCTCTG
Source organism: uncultured Oscillospiraceae bacterium (assembly GCA_905236305.1). Taxonomy (GTDB): domain Bacteria; phylum Bacillota; class Clostridia; order Oscillospirales; family Oscillospiraceae; genus RGIG7114. The sequence continues at coordinate 5,550 of CAJOPB010000015.1, forward strand.
AGCGAAGTCTGATGGAGCGGCTGCAGCGCAGCCGGCCTACCATCCGGGAGGCTCTGCGGATGCTGGAGCACGCGGGGCTCATCCGCACCATCCCGGGTGCCAACGGGGCGATTGTCTGCGAACCCGGGACTGACGGGGTGGAGAAGTCCCTGATGGTGATGCTTCAGACCAGCCGGGTTACCGTGGCGGAGCTGACGGAATACCGAATGGCAAACGAAACCGCCATTGCCCGCTGGGCGGCAGCCAGGCGGACGGAGGCGGATCTGGAGCGGCTGGAAGCGCTGCTGGATGTCTCGGAGAAGCTTTTGCGTTCCGGCAATTTCGGGGCTTTTATCGAGCAGGATGCGGCCTTTCACAGGGAATTGGCCAGAACAGGCCAGAATACGGTGGCCGCAATCATGGCAGAGCTGATGAGCCGCCTCGCCGATCCCAAAATGCGCGCTGCCATAGAGCGGCAGAGCAGTGCGGAGAACAGAAAAATGTGTGCCCGCATTCTGAAAATGCACCGGAACATTCTGCGTGCGGTGTGCGCCGGGGACGCTTTGGCAGCGGAGGAGGCCATGGCCTCTCACATCACCGCCTTCGGCTGTGACCTGGAGGACTGATCAGCCCTGCTGCGGCTCCTCCGGCGGGTCGATGCCCTGGGCCGGGATTTCCTCGCACTCCCGCATAATGTCCCACAGCGCGGATACATATTTTTGGGACTGGTGCATGGTGAATGCATCCGCGTCGATGGGAATGCCCTGTGCGTGCATCCTTTGAATGCTCCAGATATAAAGTATGTCCAGCGCCGGGATCAGCAGGCGCCCTGCCTCCGTCAGCACATAGGAGGTGGCGGGGGGATGGCTGTCCTCCACAATGCGCCGTACAAGCCCGTCTGACATCAGCTCCTTGAGCTGCTGGCTCAAAACCTTTTCGGATAGTGGGAGCACCTTGAGCGTCTGATTGAAGCGGATGGAGCCTTTCTGTGAGATGCCGTGGAGAATGGTCATCTTCCAGCGGCCGCCAAGACAGTGGAGGGCGTAGTGATAGGGGTTTGTCTCCTGCGTCAGTTCCTCGCGTGCCATAATGTTGTTACCTCCCGCGGATGCAGGCGCCGGATTTTCTTGAGACCGACACCGGTATTCCAGCCATTTTATCACGAGCCGCGGTAAAACGCAAACAGCTTTTCACAAAAAAATGGAAGGAAAATTGTGCACAATACCTGTTTTTCTGAAAAGGAAACCTGTGATTTCGTGAATAATACATGAAAATGGCGCGAAAAAATGTGCAAAATCGCTGATTTTTCAGAGCTGGTACTTACCAAATGGTAACTACCTGACCTGAAAGTTTCTGTTGCAGACAGGGTGCCTTTATTATATTATTTTGTCATCAACAAATATTTTTGAAATATTTTAAGGAGGAGATTCCAATGGTCAACGTAAAGAAGGATTTCGTGCAGAGCATGTTTTCTGTCGAGGGCAAGGTTGCTCTGGTCACCGGTGCTACCGGCGCTCTGGGCTGTGTTCTGGCAAAGGCCTATGGCTATGCCGGTGCCAAGGTCTTCATGACCGGCCGCAACGATGGCAAGCTGAAGGCGCTGGAGGATGAGTTCAAGGCCGAGGGTATCGACTGCGCTTACGCAGTTGCCGATCCTGCCAAGGAGGAGGACGTTCAGAAGCTGATCGACGCCGCCGTTGCCAAGTATGGCGAGATCAACATCCTGGCGGTATGCCACGGCTTTAACAAGCCCCAGAACGTGCTGGAGCAGTCCGTTGCCGATTGGCAGTACATCATGGATGCCGACTGCAAGAGCGTCTACGTCGTCACGAAGTACGTCGCCCACCAGATGGTCGAGCAGGGCAAGGGCGGCAAGATGGTTGTCGTGACCAGCCAGCGCAGCACCCGCGGCATGGCAAACTACACCGGCTACTGCACCAGCAAGGGCGGCGCGGACCTGATGGTTTCCTGCCTGGCCTGCGACCTCAGCGCGAAATACGGCATCAATGTCAACTCCATCTGCCCCACTGTGTTCCGCAGCGAGCTGACCGAGTGGATGTTCGATCCCGAGTCCGCCGTTTACAAAAACTTCCTCAACCGCGAGCCCATCGGCCGTCTGGCTGAGCCCGAGGACTTCGTCGGCTACGCGCTGTTCCTGTCCTCCTCTGCCAGCGACTTCATCACCGGCGCCAACTGCGACTGCTCCGGCGGCTATCTGGTTGTCTGATCCGCTTCTTTC
>CAJOPB010000016.1 GCA_905236305.1 uncultured Oscillospiraceae bacterium
AAGCAGAAGCTTTTTTTGGAAGATGAGCCGCCATTCTCCATTTGCGCGGTGCTTTTTCAAAAAAGAGACATTTTATTGAAAAACAGTATCAGGAGAAAAGCGTGTAGTAATATTTGCCGTCTGTCAGGTGGAAGACCAGGCGGGTGTTTTCCTCGTCGAGGAAGCAGCTGTCGGCCTGGCCGGAGCTCTCCATCAGATCGGCGACCCGCTCCGTCTCGCCGCTGGCGGGATCGTAGCTGAGAACATGGAAGGAGGAGTTGAAATAGAGCTTTCCCCCATAGGCAAACAGGCCGGAGGAGCCCACATAACCGCTGAAGGTGTAGCGGGGATACCACTTCTGATACAGCTCTGACAGGGGCGCGATGCTGCGGGCGCTGCTGCTTCTGCCGTCCCAGGTCATCAGGCCGCCGGCGCCGACGCAGTACCAGGTGCCGCCATAGCTGACAAAGGGCGAGCGGACATCCTGCCAGAAATAGCTGTCATAGGTCTGGTCCCGGCAGTCCGCCTCCCGGGAGTATTTCCAGTCGTCCCGGACGTAGTGCTTTCCACCGTCAACCCGTTTCAGCGCCTGGGTGGACAGCAGCAGATAGCTGCAATTACCGGTACCCGGATGGTCCGGCACCGGGTCGTTCCAGGTCGCGTCCAGGTGATACCAGCTTCCGTCCAGCTGAACGATATTCCAGGTATGGTCCAGGCTGTCGCTGACGACTCTGCCCACCGGAATGCCCAGGCGCTCCAGCACTGCGCTGATCCCCGAGGAGTAGGCCATGCACTGGCCCGTGTGATAGCGGAACAGCCCGTAGGCATCCTTGACGGTCAGGCTTTCGTCATAGGCAAAATGGGTGGCAAAATAGCTGTTGACAAACACCAGCTTTTCCAGGTCAGTCCATGCCGGGTTGATTTGGGAGACAATGCTGTCCAGCTCCTGCTGGTAGATCGCCTTGGCAGTTGGATAGCTTTCCCCATAGCACCCCTGATATGTGGGGGTGATGGTGGCTCTGGAGCCGGTCATGGACATGTTCATGGCCCCGAGATCAAAGAGATCCGGCATAAGCGTGAGGGCCTCGTATATATCGTCCATCAGCGCGCCGATGTCCGTGTCGGGGGTCACATAGTCCGCGAGATCCAGGGTGATCTGCTTCTCCCCTGCCCAGATACGGTCATGCAGCAGCTTTAAGAGTCCGTCCCTGCCCAGCAGCGTCCCGTTGGCGGAGGGGCTGACGGAGGAGGTCTCCAGGGGTGGGGTGTAGACGGGTGTGGTGTAAACCGGCGGCGTGATCACGGGAACGGCGGAGGGAGTGGGGGTGGCAATGGGCGAAGCGGTTGGAACAGGCGTCGCTGTGGGGACGGGCGTCACTGTGGGGTCAGGCGTCGCTGTGGGGACGGGCGTTTCCTCCTGTCCGCCGCTGCAGTGCCAAAGGCGCAGGGCGGTGATGATGGCCTGCTCCCGGGTATAGGTCCCCTGGGGTTGGAAGGAGCCGTCGCCGGTGTGGCCCATGACGGAGGCGGAGCTGACCGGGTCTCTGAGGCCGGACACGTAGGCAATGCCCTCCGCCGCCCAACTGGAAAAGCTGTCTTCATCCGTGAAGGCCATGCCGGCGCCGGATTCCAGCTCCAGAAAGTCGCCCGTTCGGGCCAGCATCGTGGCGGCCTCCTGCCGGGTGATGGGGCCGCCGGGGTCAAAAATTCCCTCGCTTTTGCCCTTGACGATGCCGAGCACATAAGCTGCCAGCACCTCCGGATTGTCCGTATCCCGGAAGGTGGTGGTGTCCAGCAGGCCCATGGAGTCGCAGAGGGCGGTTACGTCGTTGTTGTAAACACTGCTGACCAGCTGTATCATCAGCCGGCAGAAGTCCTGTCGGGTTATCTCCTGACCAAAATTGTGCAGAAGGTCTTCCGGCACGAGCTCCGCCGCCTGCGCAGCGCGCACCTCCGCCACGGCCCAGTCGGCGGGCATATCGGAGCGCCCTGCGGCATTGTAGTCAGCCAGTGCAGCGGAGGATAAGCCGCCCAGCACCGTCAGCAGTGCCAGCAGCACGGAGAGCTGTTTTTTCACAATAGCACGCATCTGAGACCTGTTCCTTTCCTGTGGGCGTATTGCGCAGCGCCGGCCCACAATCGTTCGTTCCGTTTAAAGTATCACACGGGATAGACAATCCCGTCGCGGATGCTGAGCTCCCCTGCCCTTTCCAGGGCAGTGAAGCGGATGGCTGCGCTGCCGCGCATGGAGCTGCGGCTGAGCATGATCTCCCGCTCCACCCCTGCGGCGCGCATAAAGGCGGTGACGGCCTCCTCCATGGGGGTGGGTGCGGTGATGATCCGCCGCAGCAGGTCATAGAGGCGCAGCTCCTTGCGGATATTCGCGTCCACCAGCGGCCCCAGGTCCTCCGGGGCGATCACCTCCCGATGGGCGGCCACATAACAGGGATAGTCCATATCCCGTATTCCGGCCATGCTCTCCACTGCCAGGTCCACATCATACTCCATATAGGGCAGGCTGGACCCTGCCAGCACCGAGGCGGAGATGATGGCGTCTCCCAGGCAGCAGACCGCGTCCGGGGTCACCACCGCAAGATGCCCCTCCACATGTCCGGGGGTGGGCAAAAGCCGAAATTCTGCACCCGCCAGTGTCAGAGCTTCTGTGCCCGGGGGGATGGGGCGGATGGGATAGTCCGGCTCCGTCCAGAGCCACTTTTTCTCCAGGGGGTCCCCGCGGAGCATTTCAAAGCGGGGTCCCACAGCTCTGATCTCTGCGGCGTCTGCCCAGATTTCCGCGCCCCAGCGGTCGATAAGCAGACGGTTGTTGGCGATGTGGTCCGGGTGGAGATGGGTGCAGATCACGGCGGCCACACCCAGCCCCTCCCGGTCCAGGGCCTCCGCCAGCTCCGGATGGGCCACGGACCCGGAGTCGATGAGCACTGCGCGCCCATCCGGGCAGCGGCAGGCGGGAATCAGGGCAAAATGGGTGTGAAACACCCCCGTACTGCCGCGCAGCGGCTGCCATTCCATAGACACGGGGCAAAACTCCTTTCCGGGTACGGGCGTTTATGCCGCATACAGCGGACAATGATGACGCCGCGGGGCATCGCAGAACGTCCGGGAACCGACACGATTTGCAGGAGAAAGCAGCACGGGGGGCTCAGGGCGAGAGCTCGCCGGCGCTCTCCAGCGCGCTCACGGCGCTGCGCAGCGGCGGAATCAGCTGCTTTTTGCGGCTCACCACGCCGGGGAGCTCCACCACGCCGTCCGCGCCGGTCTGACCGGGGAAGGCCGCCTCGGCCACCTCCCGGGCTCCCGGTCCGCAGCAGAGCAGACGGGTGCGCTGCTCGGGTGTGAAGGTCAGCATGTAAAACAGCATTTTGGTTCCGGCCTTTTTCCGGGCCTCATCCAGATAGGGAGTCAGAATTTTTTCCGCCTCCGCGAAGACGCCCTCCGTCATAAACAGGGACTGGGCGGCAGCCACGCTCAGCGCGCCGAAGCGGAATTCCTTGAGGTCGGAGAAGGCGATTTCCTCCGGCGTGCGGCCGCTGAGGTCCTCGCCGGCCCGGAACATCTGCTCGGCATAGGAGGCAATCTCCACGCCGGCAATGGGGGCGAGCGCCTCCGCCGCCTCCCGGTCCAGAGCTGTGCAGGTGGCGGAGCGGAACATCAGTGTGTCGGACAAAATCGCCGACAGCATCAGCCCTGCGATCTCCCGGGGCGGTGTTACGTTTTCCTCCCGGAAGATGCGGTAGAGGATGGTAGAGGTGCAGCCCACGGGCATGCTGCGGATATAGACGGGTTCTCCGGTCTCCAGAGCCCCCAGACGGTGGTGGTCGATGATCTCCAGAATCACGGCCTCATCCAAACCGCTGATGGCCTGGGTTTTTTCATTGTGGTCCACCAATATCAGCTGCTTTCGGTGGGGGTTGAGGATGTTGCGCCGGGAGATGACGCCGCAGTATTTTCCTTCGTGGTTCATCACCGGAAAATAGCGGTGTCGCACACTGGCCATGACCTTGCGCACCTCCTCCACGGGGGTGTCCAGAGTGAATTTGAGAATGTTGTCGGACACCATATTGTAGCGTACCGGGGCCGCCATGCTGATCTGGCGGGCTGCGGGATAGGTATCCAGGGGAGAGCTGATGATGGCGCAGCCGTTTTCCTCCGCCCGGCGGATAATGGCCCGGGACAGCTTTGCCCCGCAGCACACCACGATGCAGCCCGCGCCGCAGTCCACGGCAAAGCTCTGGGTCTCATAGCGGTTGGACACCAGCACGATGTCCCCCTCGCTGACCACGTCCTCCATCATCTCCGGGCTGGAGCCGATTACGATCTTTCCCGGGGGCACCTCTGCCGCCGGCTCCCCCACCACCAGCTCTCCCTCCAGTGTTTTCACCAGATTGCGGTAGCGGGTGTGGGCGGCGGCCAGCACGGAGACGGATATGTCGTCATAGGTCATATAGGTCTGGCCGATGTCCTTGAGGGTGATGATGCCCTTGAAATTGTCCTCCTTGTCGGTGACGCAGAGGGTGTCGATCTCGTCGGAGATCATCATATTCCAGGCGTCCTTCAGGCTCAGCTCCTCGTCCACGCCGGGGACAATGCGGTATTCCGCGTCCTTGATCTGCGGTCGGGCGTCCTCCCGCAGCTCCGGCAGCGGAATGTCGAAATACTTCAGCACAAATTCCGTCTCCCGGTTCAATTCCCCCGCCCTGCGGGGCAGATAGTTGGTACTGCCGTCGCCGATTTTGTTTTTCAGCCAGGCGTAAGCGATTGCGGAACAGATGGAATCTGTATCCGGGTGCTTGTGCCCGATCACGCTGACTCTGTTGCTGGTCTGATGATCTGCCATATGCTGCGCTTCCTTTCCCTCTGCTTTTTGGGGACCCTGTGCGTCTCAGACGTCTCCGGGGAGCGTCTGAAGGGGAGTCCGCCTATATTTCCTCGTAAAATTCAGCCAATTCCAGATTGTCATTTTTGTCCTCTGCCCAGCGGACCGTCCACTGTCCGTTGAACACCAGCAGGTCCCGGCCCCGCACATCCCGCACCCAGAGCACGTCGGAGGGCAGATTGAAGTCAGAGGCGTTGAAGTTGGGAGTCCTGACCCGGCGGATCAGCTCGTGGGGCAGATCCCGCTGGCGAAACTCCACGCCGTATTCACTTTTCATGCGAAATTTCAAAACGTCATACTGCAGTACGCCCACGACGCCCACCACCACCTGCTCCATGCCGGCGTTGGGGTAGAAGAATATCTGTATCGCACCCTCCTGGGCGATTTCGGTCATGCCCTTGGCAAACTGCTTGCGCTTCATGGAGTCGATCTGCTCCACCACGGCAAAGTGCTCCGGCGCGAAGGTGGGAATGCCGGTGAAGCGCAGAGTGTTTCCGAAGGCGCTGTCGCAGATGCTGTCCCCGATTGAAAACACACCGGGGTCAAACACACCGATAATATCTCCGGCATAGGCCTCGTCGATGATGTCCCGCTCCTGGGCCATCATCTGCTGGGGCTGGGCCAGACGCAGGGTTTTTTCCCCCTGGACATGGAGATACTCCTTTCCCCGCTCAAAGCGGCCGGAGCAGATGCGCAGGAAGGAGATGCGGTCCCGGTGGGCCCGGTTCATATTGGCCTGAATCTTAAAGACAAAGGCGGAGAAGCGCGTGTCCAGAGGGTCAATCTCCTCTCCCTCGGTGGTGCGCCGGGGCAGAGGGGTGGTGGTGAATTTCAGGAAGCACTCCAGAAATTCCTCCACGCCGAAGTTGTGGAGGGCGGAGCCGAAGAATACGGGACTGAGCCTGCCGCGGTGCACCTGCTCCAGATCAAACTCCGCCCCGGCGCCGTCCAGCAGCTCCACGCTGTCCAGCAGCTCCTGACGGAAGTGTGCGCCGATGAGGTCGTCGAGCCGTGCTGTGTCCGAGATGTCGGCGCTGATCTCCTCCAGCTTTTTGGCGCCGCCGTGGTAGTCGCCGTAGGTCAGCAGCCGCCGGGCGGGACGGTCGTACACGCCCTTGAAGGTGGCGCCGCAGCTCACGGGCCAGTTCATGGGATAGGTCTCGATGCCAAACTCCGTCTCCAGCTCGTCCAGCAGCGCAAAGGGGTCCCGGGCCTCCCGGTCCATTTTGTTGATAAAGGTAAAGATGGGAATGCCCCGGCGGGACACCACCTGAAACAGCTTTCGGGTCTGGGGCTCGATGCCCTTGGCAGCGTCAATGACCATGATGGCGCTGTCGGCCGCCATGAGGGTACGGTAGGTGTCCTCAGAGAAGTCCTGGTGCCCCGGGGTGTCCAGAATGTTGATGCAGAAGCCCTGATACTCAAACTGCAGCACCGAGGAGGTGACAGAGATGCCGCGCTGTCGTTCAATCTCCATCCAGTCGCTGGTGGCATGACGGTCGCTCTGCTTTCCCTTCACGCTGCCGGCGGACTGGATGGCTCCGCCGTAGAGCAGCAGCTTTTCCGTCAGTGTGGTTTTCCCGGCGTCCGGGTGGGAGATGATGGCAAAGGTGCGGCGGCGCTGTATCTGCGCCCGGAGATCCTGTAGTGCTTTGTCGTCCATAGATGCTTTCCTATCGCTTTGTTTTGATTTTTTCCCTATTCTACTCTATGAGGCCGGAAATGGCAAGGGAAAATAAAATGGATGCCCCGCAGGGGGCTGTCTGATACTATTCTCCCATAAAAAGTAGAAACTTTTTATGGGAGAGGCGCCGCCTGACGCGTCGCCCATTTGCGCCAAAAGGCGCAA
>CAJOPB010000017.1 GCA_905236305.1 uncultured Oscillospiraceae bacterium
CGGCGGCCACCGTGACCATCGCAAAGGGCAGCAGCGGCGACCGCAGCTATACCGCCAACTGGACTGCAATCGGCGGAGGAGGCGGCGGACTGTCCGGCGGAGGCGGAGGCGGCGGCAGCAGCGGCGGCGGAAGCCAGAACCAGAACCAGGGCCAGAACGACGGCGACATCACCATCATTGACGATGAGGTCCCGCTGGCGGATACCGTGGTGATCGCGGAGGTGCTGAACAAGGACGCAGGACTCACTGCCTCCGGCAGCATCGACGCCAACGGCGTCATCACTGTGCGCGTGACCGACGGCAGCGGTATGCCTGTATACAATGTTCCGGTGCGGCTGAGCATCCCCTCTCTGCAGGACGGCGAGGTCGTCATGCTGCTGGATTCCACCACCGGCGCGCCCATCGACCTGATTGAAAAATCTCTGGTGGAGGGCGGCGCGGCCTATGCGCTGGTGCTGGGCAGCTGTACGCTGAAGATCATCTGGAATGCAAAGCCCTTCTCCGATGTGGGCGAGGGCGACTGGTTTGCCGGCGCAACCCGCTTTGTCAGCAGCCACGAGCTGTTCAACGGCTATCCCGACGGCAGCTTTCAGCCCCGGACGGCCATGAACCGCGCCATGCTGGTGACGGTGCTGTGGCGTCTGGAAAACCGGATGTCCAGCGGCTATCCCACCCCCTATCCCGACGTCTATTCCGGCCAGTATTACAGCGAAGCCCTGGCCTGGGGCACCGAGCACGGCATCATCAACGGCTACTCCGACGGCAACTATTACCCGGATAAGCCCGTGACACGCCAGGAGATGGCGCTGATTCTCTACCGCTACATGGGGAGCATCGGCTATGACACCTCCGCCCGGGGCGACCTGAGCCGGTTCGCCGACGGGGCCGAAACGGCCTCCTGGGCCGCGGACGCCGTGCGCTGGGCAGTGGCGGAGGGCGTTATCAACGGCAAGGACGGCGGCCTGCTCGACCCGATGGGCGAGGCAAGCAGAGCCGAGGTGGCCACCATGTTCATGCGTCTGGTGACCGGCATGGTGAAAAACTGAGCGCCGCAAAATTCCAGGCGCTCCCCCGCACGCAAAAAAACCGACAGGACACAGAAAAAAGAAGCAAGGACGCCCCCGTCGCGCGCATCGGGCGACGGGGAGAGAGAGACCGAAGACCGGTGCACGCACCCTGCGGGAAACCGCAGTCCGCAAAGTCGTGCAGCTAAGTCGCCGCCGGGAGGGATACCGGCGCGATATGCCAGGCAGACCGCCAGATATGGCTATCACCCGTACACCCCCGGGAGGGCCCAGAACGCCCGCGCCCGGAAAGGGTGTGTGAGTAAATCCGGGGAAACCCGGAGACACAAAGCTTTGGAGGCTAAAGCCTATGCGTCTGAACCGGGCTCCGCCAGGGAGCCGAAGGCCGCGGAGGCAATGCCCGTCCGGCTGCCGGAGATACAATATCTGCTTTAGCACGGTGTGGGAAACCGCACTTCGCAAAGCTTTGGAGGCCCTGTCGTCAGGGGCCCGCTTCGCCAGAGGCTCCGCCCGGAGCACCGCGAGAGGGAAAATACTCTGCGACGCGCCAGTCCGGCCGCCGGGGATCTTTGCCTCCGCAAGAAGGAAAGGAAACCCGTTTTGCAAACGTCAGTTTGCGTCATAGCAATCCGCGATGTATACGATATATGTCAGAGAATGCCAGTGCGCACACTGGCGAGGCAATCCGTTTTTCCCAAAACTGATTGAAAATGCAAAGAAAGGATGAAAAAATCATGCGTAATACCTTGAAAAAGGCGCTGTCTCTGCTGCTGGCAGTGGTGATGGTGATGGGGCTGGGCGCGTTTAGCGTGCTGGCGGCTGATGAGGTGGCAGCAATCGGAGAGACCGAATATACTACATTCGAAGCCGCTCTCAGCGCCGCAAACGCGGACAGCGATATCGTACTGAAAACATCCGGGGACTATACCGTTACAAGCAGTGCAACATTCAAGACACTCACGATCGGGGAAGGCGTAACTGCTAGTCTTACTGTGGAAAGCGGAGCTACCCTGACCGGAAGAATTTTGAACCAGGGCAATTTGACCATTTTAGGCAGCGGTTCCTTTACGTCTGAAGATGTGGATAATCCTCTGATCGAAAATCAGGGTACAATGGTAATCGGCGATGAGAGTACCAAGACCGGCCCGGAATTTACCTATAGTACCTACTCTAATGAGAGTGCAAGCGGTATTGCCCAGTATAATCTGCGCAACCGTCTGATTTTCAACGGCTGGTTCAGTACACCGGATACATCCAGCGGTGCAAAAGGTTATTATGATTCCAGCTACTGTGATGTGTCCACAAAGTCTGACGTGAATCTGACCATTAACGGTGGTACATTTCGCGGCGGACAGGGTGTGGTGGAAAACAGCTCCAAAGGGTATCTGACCATCAATGGCGGTACGTTTTACCATAGCTATAAGGGAGTGCCGAATTACGACCCATACAATGCGACGGCCCCGTTGCTGAACTTGAATATAGCCTCCATTCACGGTGGAACATTCGAAAGCCGATATGGTGCCGCGGTTGTGATTTCACGGGGGAAGGTTCTTGGCGAGGGTGTCGGCAATGATCCCTATCGTCAGGGTGACCTGACCATCACAGGTGGTGTTTTCAAACGCGCAACAGCGCTGAACGGAGCTGCGCATAGCTCTTCATCTTCGGCTGATGCATACGCTGCTGCGGGCAGCTATTGCATCGAGGGTGTCGGGAATGTTCAAAACTTTGGTTATGTCGGTTCTGCGTCAGACTTTCCTATCGTCATTTCCGGCGGAACATTTTACAACGCAGGTACAGATTTCGTAGCAAATCAGACTTCAAGAATTCTTGCAGGCTATGAGGCCGTAACAAACGATAACGGCAGCAGCACAGTTCAGGAAGCGATTGTCAGGACGTACCCGGTATGGTTTGCGCAAGGTGATGGACTTGATAGAGCAAAAGAATTGTTGAATGATTCTGTCACTTGGACGAAATCAGGCAGTTATTATACTAGATCGGTGACTGAGGAACAAGTTACTACACTCTTGAATGCGGGTTTGCTTACTGCAAAGATAGATGATCCAAGCGGTGGCCGCTACACTGATTCATTGAATACTGTCACACGAAAGTATAATGCTTATAATGCTGGAGAGAAGATCACAATTCTGCGGGACTGCGAGTTTTCAAGTACAAGTAGCTTTGGTAAGTACTTCACGTTGGACCTGAATGGTCACACCATTACGGCGACGAGCGCTCTTATTATTGACGCACATGATAATTTGAGCCTTGATGCAAGTAAAAACAACTATACAAGAATTATCGACAGTTCGTCTTCTCAGAATGGTTCGATTCAGGCAGCTGAAGGCGGGAGCGGCAATGCATTGACTTTGGCTAATAGTGGCGCAAGTACAAAGACGAATCCGAGGACGACTTTGGTAAGGCTGGAAGGCGGTACTGTTCAAGGGAACGTTCTCTTATCCCAGACAAAAACCGTATACAGTGCACCGCATAAGTCACTTGTATTTGTTGTTGCCAAGGATGCAGAATTTGATGGAATAGTTCAAACACATAATCTGTCTTATTTCAATAGAAGCGAAGATGAAAGTACAGGAGATGTGACTTATACTTCATTGTATATTTTTGATTGGAAACCGACTTATACAGATGAAGGCAATGGTGTGTATCGACTGACCGTATCTGATAATAACGCTAATACCACGGCGTTTACAAACGGTTTGGCAAGTTTTACTATTGGGACGTTGAAAGGAGAAGGATCTGAATCTGAAATTTCTACTACGTCCGCAATAAAGGCAAATCTAACAGTCGAGCAAATCACTGCGTTGACGTCAGCAAAGAATTCACTTTCTCTTGAAAATGTTGAAGTAGGAGGATTATTAGACTATTTAACAAATACGCAAACAGCCCAAAAGCAGTATTTAGTATTAAATCAAGGAATTAGTAGTCAAAGAACGCAGCTGTATGAAGAAGGTACGCTTCGTTTTACAGTGGAAACAAAGTTGACTGCATATGCTGCAGATGCTTCCTTGACGTATACTGCGCAAGCAAAATACGGGTTCCTTACCAATGCAGCGAACACAAATACGTTTGCAAATGCCTCCCTTCTGACCGGAGAAACAAGTATTACATTGCCAATTCTGTTTGATGCAACAGACGTAACCGTAAACGGGACAAAGTATGCGGTTGAAGGTGGCAAGGTAACACTGAGTGTTGACGCAAGCAGCTTGAAGGATCTTCAAACTTATGTGGTGAAGCCGTACATTACGACAACAGATGCCATAAAAACTGTTGTAAATGAAGAAAGTGCGAATCCTGTCACTGTCAGTGAAGGTGCAACCATTGGCGGCAAGGAGATCACTGCAGGCAGCACGATCACTGCTGGCGATCAGGCACAGGGCGGCAGCGGCAACAATACTGCTGTTACCGAGCTGATTATCACCGATACCGAGGGTAATACGGAAACGGCCTATGCGGTTGTCAAGGAGAACGCGGAGCCTGTCGTTGCCAACGTGGTGGCAGGTGCCGAGGTCAAGAAGACCACCGACAAGACCTTTGAGAATGCCGCACAGGTTATCGCTGACGCCATTGGCGACAAGAACTTTGCGGAAAGCAGCGCCACGGTAGAATTCAAGGTTGTCCCGGACACGGGTACGACAGTAGGCGGCGTAACCACCTACAATGTCGACCTCAAGGCCATTGTAAACGGGGAGGAACCGACAGCTGCCTACACGGTGCCCAACAGCGCACTGAGCGCCGACGCGGCCTTTGACGTAACGCTGAACGTGCCTGGAGTGGAAAATGCCGGTACTGCGGTACAGGTCACCCATACATGGGATGCGTACACCAACGCGCTCGGCAAGACCATACCTGCCGGAAGCAAAGTGGAGGTGGTGCTGGCGGACGAGAGCGGCAATGTCACTGTGACGGTTGGCCACTTCAGCTCCTTCAGCACAAAGGTGATCAGGGGCGGCATCAACATCGTGTATGTAGATGCGCAGGGCAATGAACTGACCGACGACCTCACGATGGACGGCACGCAGCAGGAAGTCTATATGCAGCTGTCCTACGTCGGGAGCGGTTATCGTGCAGTCAACGTAAGTGTGACCGCACCGGAGGGATTCAGCTATATCTCCGGCGTAAGCGGACTGACGGCTTACGCCAGCGAGAGCAAGGTCTCAGGAGCAGGAACATCCGCGAAAGTCCACGGCTACTGGAACAGCGGTACGATGACCTCCGGAACGGTGTTTGCGGTGCTCAAATTCGGTGTGACAAACGGCGACGGAAGCAAGGTATTCGAAATTGCAAGTGCCAGTTATTGCCCTGATGACCCGTACAGCGGAGAGGTTGTGGTAACCGATAACGGCACTGCAACGGTGAACCTCATCGGCTTGTTTACGGTCAGCTTCAATGGGAACAATGAAGGCGCGACAGGAACGATGGCGCCTGTTACCAGAAACAGAGGTACCGAGATCAAGCTGCCTGCCAACCTGTTTGAGAGAACCGGTTTTGACTTCATCGGCTGGGCAACCGTTGAGGGAGGCACCACGGTTGCGTATGAAGAAGGGGATACGTATACCTTTACCAATAATGACGCTACACTCTATGCGGTGTGGCAGTTGAAGAAGTATACGATTACCTATGATGCGAACGGGGGCACCGGGACCATTGCTGACGGCACCAAGACCCATGACGAACCCTTTACCTTGTCTGACGGAAAAAATGGAGCAGACAGCCTCCAGCTGACCAGAGACGGATACCGCTTTGTGGGATGGAACACCGCGGCCGACGGGAACGGAACGGACTACGCCTTTGGCGGAAGCTATACCGGGAACGCCAATCTGGAGCTGTACGCAAAGTGGGCACCGCTCTACACGGTTACGATCAATCTGGGTGTGGGCGTGACGGGACCCATCGTCGGCGCGGGACGCTTCATTGAGGGTGAGGAAGTCACTGTGGGCGCGACGCTGAACAGCGTGGGCTATAAGGACCTGGTATTCACGGATGCCGATTCCGAGAGCCCGGTTACGGTCAGCAGCAACCAGTTCAGTATGCCCGCACGGAATGTTGTTCTGAACGCAACTGCGACTGCGAAGACTGTTGCGATTACAGCGGGCGACGGGGCGACCGGCGACGGCAATGCTGCCTATGACAGCCCCTACACCGCAACGGGTCTCACAAGCGCCTTCGACCCGAAGCTTGCGTACACCGTGACCGTGACATATGTGGAGGGCGGGGATGACCATACCTTCACATTTGAAGCGGTCGAGCCCTACACGGTCGATGCAACCGGAATTACGCTGACGGCTGATGCGGTCAATGAGCTGGTTGCCAGCAACAAGACCGGCTTCAAGCTCAGCGTAAGCTCTGAGGTTGCCGGAATCAAGGTCAATGTCTATGAGTATCTGTCCGGCTATGCTCTGGTGACCGTCACCAGCACACAGGCAGGCAATACCGACGCCTACGATTTTTACGGTGCGGAAATGTACGCGGATTCTCTCTACAGTGCCGCAACCGAGGGAATCGAAGACAATACAAATACAAATACGGTATTTGCCTATCTGATTCAGCTTAAAGACAGTGTGCTGGAAGGTGTAACTCTCACTGATGAAGAAGGCCGCACTGATGCTGCGGAAAAGGCCATTGCGTATGTGAGTGTTCACAGCGGAGGAGAAGCCACGAAGACAGTGCGTAATGCACAGCCGGTGAACTTCGATGTGAACAAGGATGGTGCCAAGGATATGATGGACGTTACGCTGTCCTATCAGGGCATCCTGCTGGTTATCGGTGAGCAGTACGATGTGACCCAGTACATGGACATCTATCTGGCGGCGGATGTCGTGATGAATCATGCGCTGGATACAGCAGATACTGCAAAAATCTATAGTGAAGTGTACCCTGGAACCTGAGCGCTGAAAAAGCAGAGAGAACGCCAGAAATTCTCGCTTCCGTGAAGCGAAAGATCTAACCTAAAGCAAAAAAAGCTCGGTCTCATTCCTTCGGGGATGAGACCGAGTGACCCGGCAGGGCGGGGGGATGCCCCCGCTTTTTTGTGCGGCGGAGGTAAGCCTCTGCCCTGCAAGGTTTTACAGAAAGGAGTCGAGGCATGAAATTTAGAAGAATGATCGCGATTCTTCTCACGCTGGTTCTGACGGTTTCATTCTGCGGTGTTACGGCATTGGCGGACGAGACTGTTGACCTGACATTTGAAATTGCCGCGCTGCAATCTTTTACAACCGACAGATTTGGCTGGGGGACACTGACCGGCTACACCAAGGCTGATATGGAGATCAGAAACGGGAATAACCTCTACACTGCTGCCCCCGGGGATACAATCAATGTTGTGGTATCTCTGCAGCATCAGGGGGGCAGCTATAAGGTAATCTCCATGCAGAATGAGATTGAGTACAACGACAGCTTCTTTGAGTTTGTTCAGGTCGAGGCGACCAGCGGCGAGGCAGGTACAGTTCAGCTGACACGCAGTGACGGGCAGGACCTGGTTAAGGTTGCCTGCATGACCCAGACCTACACTGCGGAGGAGCAGGTGCTCTGTATTTTCAGCCTGAGAGTGCGCAGTGAGCTTGCGGGCAAGAGCCGCAGCTCTCTGATTCGCAGCTCGGCGGCACAGGTCAATCTGGAAAACGCAGAGGAAAACGTATCCTATAAAAACCTGATAATCCAGGTCGGCGATACTTATACTCCCTGTACCAATGTGCGCTATAATCTGATGGGCGGCGCCATGACTGCGGCCAAAAGTATTACCGCAGCCCTTGGAGAGGTCATAGAGCTGCCGGTACCTTCCAGAACGGGTTATCATTTTGTCGGCTGGTCTGATGATGAGGGTAAGACGGTCCATAAGGAGCGTTACACAGTCCCGGAGGATGCGGGAGACACCCTGTCCCTAAAGGCCCAGTGGAAGGAGCCCGCCCGCGTTAGCTATCAGTTGGACGGCGGCACAATGCGTGCGGAAAGCAGCTATACCGCTGTAAAATATCCTGATACCATTACCCTGCCTGCCCCCGATGAGCGGGACGGCTATGATTTCAGCGGATGGCTCTGCGGAGCGGACGACGAGATTTATGACGCGGGCGACGAGTATATTGTGCGGGAAAATACCACCTTCACAGCACAGTGGGTGAAAAATACTGCCACTGTCACCTTTGACGCCAACGGCGGCGCAGTAACCGGAGATACAGCAAAAACCGCGAAGATCGGCAGCAAGCTCACACTTCCCGCAGCCACCCGTGACGGCTTCAACCTGAAATACTGGTACGACGGCACCACCCGTTTCGATGCGGGCGGAGAGTACACAGTTACCGGGGATACGACACTGACCGCGGTCTGGCGCAGCAACGAGACCCGGACCACCTACACCCTCAAGAGCGAAGATGCTCATATCAGGACTGTGATCTATACCGATGACGATACGATTGTCAGCACAGACACCGAGCCCCACACTCTGGCCGTGGTCCCCTCCGCCGAGGGCCACTACTTCTACTGCACCACCAACTGCGGCCACAAAACCGAGGTTTTGCCCCACAACTTTGACAGCAGCGGCAAGTGCGCCGACTGCGGCTACAACCCCGGCACCGGCAAGAGCGACCTGGCCGGGCAGACCACCACCACAACCACCGGTGGGGCCGGCGGCAGCGGCGGCGGCAGCGGCGGCGGAAGCGGAAGCGGAGCCACCGGCGCTGCCGCCACCACTGTGGTGGTGATCGCCCCGGAGGATGTCCCCCTGGCCGGCGGCGCGATTTTGACCTCTCTGGTGGACCCCACCACCAGCTACAGCGTCAGCGGCGCCTATGACAAAAACGGCAATATTGCGGTCACGGTGACCGACCCCTCCCGCAACACCGTCAACTCTGTCCGGCAGGGCGTCCGCGCCGCGGTCTATGGCGTGACCGGCGGCCAGGTGGCGGCGGTTGTGGACAGCGAGACCGGCGCGGTGAAGGAGTATGTGAAGAAGTCCGTGGTGCTCGACGGCGTGGCCTATGTGCTGCTCGACGGCAGCTGCACCATCCGGATTATGGACAACGCCCGCGCCTTTACCGATGTGGCAAAGGAGAGCTGGTATCATGACTATGTGGACTTCGCCTCCAGCCACAGCCTGTTCCAGGGCGTCAGCACCACGGAGTTTGCCCCGGAGGTGGACATGAACCGCGCCATGCTGGTGACGGTGCTCCACCGTTTGGAGAACACCCCGTCCGGCGCCTCGTCCAGGAATTTCCCGGACGTGGAGCAGGGCAACTATTACACCGACGCCGTCAGATGGGCGGCGGAAAACGGCATTGTCACCGGCTATGAGGACGGCACCTTTGCCCCCAACCGCAGCATCACGCGGCAGGAGATGGCGGTGATTCTGTGCCGGTATATGGCGAAGCAGGGCTATGACGTGTCCGGCCGCGCCGACTTCAGCCGGTTCAGCGACGGCGGCAGCGTCCCGGCCTGGGCGTCTGACGCCCTGTCCTGGGCAGTGAGCGCCGGCATTCTCACCGGCACCGGCGACGGCAGGCTCGACCCCACCGGCACCGCGACCCGCTCTCAGGTGGCGGCCATGCTGATGCGCGTCGTCTCCGCCATGGTGAAATAAGACACAGGAACGCTGTATATGCCCGGCCCCCCGAAAGGAGCCGGGCATATTTGCATAAAAATTCGTTTTCTCTGGCTGTGCGATACGCACACACGCGCCCCTGAAAGGGGGTGGGAAAAGGGGGATTACTCGATTTCCAGCCGTCTGGAAGCGGGCTGCTGTACCACCAGCTTAGGCATGGTAAGGGTCAGCACACCGTTTTCAAAGCCGGCGCGGATGGCGTTGGTATCCACGCCGTCCAGCCCAAAGGTGCGGGAGAAGCTGCCATACGACCGCTCGCAACGGAGGTAATTGCCCTTCTGGTCCTTGTCCTCGTGCTGGGAATGGCGCTCGGCATGGATGGTCAGGGTGTTGTCGTTGATGTCGATGTTGATGTCGTCCTTCTTGAACCCGGGCAGATCAGCTTCGAGCACGTACTCCGTGTCGGTTTCGCGGATGTCGGTGCTGAAGGACCCGTTGCGCTGCTCGCCGAAAAACTCCCGCTCCATATCCTCCATCATGCGGAAGGGATTGTAGTAGTTGGCGAAAACATTGTGATTTCTGCGGTAAGGAATCAGAGACATGATCAAAACCTCCTGTCATATATCTATTTTTGATTTCTCACGTTGTGTTTTTTCTGTTCCCCTTCGGAACAACTATATAATAACCCGTACATGTGAACAATTATGCCGGATATTGTGAACGGACTGTGAATTTTAGCACTCGAATGATGAGAGTGCTAAAATTCAGTTCCCCGGCAAGCCCGGCCCGCAGGAGCAGCACAGAACATGTTACTGTTCACAGCACGCGGCGGCAAAATGCCATGTTGACCCGGGGGAGCGTGCGGGTGTATACTGGGGGACAATCAAAATTGGCTCGGAAAGAGGCGATCTATCATGTGCGGAATCGTAGGTTATACAGGCAGCGGGCAGGCCGCTCCGCTGCTGCTGGAGGGCCTGAAGCGGCTGGAATACCGGGGATATGACTCGGCGGGAATCGCGGTCCTGGGGGACGGAGAGATCACGGTGGAGAAGGTCAGCGGAAAGGTCGCGGGGCTCTGTGAAAAGACCCGGGACGGCGCTGCTGTCCCGGGCAGCACCGGAATCGGTCACACCCGTTGGGCCACCCACGGCGCTCCGACGGATACCAATGCCCACCCCCATGTCAGCAACGACGGACGCTTTGCCATCGTACACAACGGTATTATTGAAAACTACGCCCCTTTGCGGGAGGAGCTTTTGGCCCGGGGCTATACTTTTGAGAGCGAAACGGACACGGAGATCATAGTACACCTGCTGGAGATGTATTATGAGGGCGATATCAAGACTGCGGTCATGAAGACGGTGGCGCGGCTGGAGGGCTCCTACGGCCTGGGCGTCCTCTGCTCGGAGCGGCCC
The DNA here is from genome assembly GCA_905236305.1 of uncultured Oscillospiraceae bacterium. Classification (GTDB taxonomy): domain Bacteria; phylum Bacillota; class Clostridia; order Oscillospirales; family Oscillospiraceae; genus RGIG7114. The sequence goes on from CAJOPB010000017.1 coordinate 10,989, forward strand.
GGCACGCTCTTTGCCGTGAAGGAGGCCAGCCCCCTGATCCTCGGGGTGGGTGTCGGAGAAAACTATTTCGCCTCCGACGTGACTGCTTTGGTATCCTATACGAAAAACGCCATCTATCTGGATGACGGCGAGTTTGCCGAGCTGACGCCCGGGGGCATCACGGTCTATGACTGCTCCGGCAGGGCGATTGAAAAGCCGGTCAGCCGGATTACCTGGACGGTTGAGGCGGCGGAGAAGGGCGGATACGCCCATTTTATGCTGAAGGAGATCATGGAGCAGCCTGCCGCGGTGCGGGCGGCCATTGCGCCCCGTGTCCGGGATGGAGAGATCCGCCTGGAGGATTTTGACCTCACGCCGGAGGAGCTGCACAGCTTCCGCAAAATTGTGATCACTGCCTGCGGCAGCGCGTATTACGCGGGCTGCGCGGGAAAATACGCGCTGGAGTCCCTGTGCCGCATTCCCGTGGAGGTGGTATTGGCCAGCGAACTGCGCTATGGCGATCCGCTGATTGACGAGCAGACGCTGCTGATTGTTCTGTCCCAGTCGGGGGAGACGGCGGATACCATTGCCGCGATGAAGGAGTGCCGGAGCAGGGGGGCAAAGGTCCTTGCGGTGGTCAACGTAGTGGGCAGCACCATCGCCAAGAGCGCGGACTGGACCCTGTACACCTGGGCGGGACCGGAGATTGCCGTCGCCACCACCAAGGGCTACACCACGCAGCTTGTGGTGCTGTATCTTCTGGCGATGGACATCGCAAGAAAGCTGGGAAAACTTGAGGATGACCGCTACCCGGCGCTGCTGTACGACATGCTCCGGCTGCCCCGGCTGATTCAGAATGCCATCGACATGAACAGCGGCCTCCCTGCGCTGGCAAAGAAATATCACAGCTCCCCCTCGCTCTTTTTCATCGGAAGAAACACCGACTGGGCTGTGGCTCTGGAGGGCGCGCTGAAGATGAAGGAGATCTCCTACATCCACGCGGAGAGCTATGCCGCCGGAGAACTGAAGCACGGCACCATCGCGCTGATTGAGGAGAACACCCCGGTCATCGCTGTGTGCTGCAACGAGCATCTGGCGGATAAGACCATCAGCAATATCGTCGAGGTCAAGGCCCGCGGCGCGCGGGTGCTGGCGGTGGCCTTCCGGGAGGACCGCAAAATTGTTGCCCAGGCGAATGATGTGATCTTCATTCCCCGGATCGGCACGCTGTTTTCACCGGCCCTTGCGGTGATTCCGCTGCAGCTGCTGGCCTACTATGTCGCGCGGGAGAACGGCTGCGACATCGACAAGCCGAAGAACCTGGCAAAGTCCGTCACCGTGGAATAGGGAGAATTCTGATACTATTCTCCCATAAAAAGTAGAAACTTTTTATGGGAGAGGCGCCGCCTGACGCGTCGCCCATTTGCGCCAAAAGGCGCAA
>CAJOPB010000018.1 GCA_905236305.1 uncultured Oscillospiraceae bacterium
GTACTTTGCCGCGACGGTCTGCCCTGCCAATGACAGCGAGGCCGTCACTTCAAAGTACGTCTGCTTTGTGTGTCCCTCGATGGACGCGTCCCGCATGACGACAAGCCCCAGCGTGGCAGTCTGAACCCGTCCGATGGTCAGCAGCGCGCCGGGATTCTTCAGGGTGAAGTACCGGCTGCAGTTATAGCCCACCATCATGTCCGCCACGCTCCGGGCGTGAGCGGACCAGCCGCGGTTTTCACTTTCACGGTTGTCCGTCAGGTTTTGAAGCGCCCGCCGGAGAGCCGCCGGGGTCGTGTCGTTGGTGTTCATCCGCCAGACGGGACCGCGGAAATGGTGCCAGCGCAGGATCTCGTCAATGAGGTACTGCCCCTCGTCGTCCGGGTCCCCGGCGTGGATCACGCACGCACAGCTTTTCAGCAGCGCGCCGATCTGTTTCAGACGCTCCCGCTTGGAGGTATGTCCGCCGCCCTGCTCGTTGGGCTTCTGTCCCCAGTCTGGAAAGTAGATCGGCAGCGCATTCAGCGACCATTTTTTATAGTTCGGGTCATAGTCCTCCGGGTCCTTCAGCGTCAGCAGATGCCCGTAGGCCCAGACTACGGCGTATTCACCCTTATAGACGACCGCCTGCTCTGTCCTGCCGTTGCCCGGAATCGCGTCGGCAATGGCCCGGCCCAGCTCCGGCTTTTCCGCGATGATCAGCTTCATATGGAATCACCTGTCTCTGTTTCTTTGGAAAACCGTGTGAAAACGATCTGTTTTTCCCAGGTGCAGCCGTTCCTTGGCTTTCCTGCTGTCGATTTGCTTTTCGGCTGAACCGGTAGACCAATTCTTCCAGCTTCGACCTGCCACCTTGTAATTATTTCTGCTCACTACATACCCAACAATAAAAGAGTTCCGGGAATCTATGCAGTCAGAAAATTACCGCTGATTAAAGTCTGAGGCTTCATCGGAATAGTCGATGATGACCTTTGTACAGACTCTGCACAGAAACGCTCTTACAGCTGAGCCTTTTATAAAGGATAGTTCAGAAAGAATCACAGAGCCTTCGTGAAACGCCGCTCGTCCAAATAAAGGTATTCTGTTTCCCTTTTTCCATGATATTTCGTGTGGACTCTGTATCAACCCTTTCTCCATTTCGTTCAAGCAATATGGACAATCCATTTCTTATCCCCTTTATGTATCTTGATATACCGGATTTCAAAGAGCGAAGTGAAGTGTTCAGCTATATGCAGCAGTGTCCTCGGTATCCCGCCGATACCTGAATCCAAACTTTTCCCCATGTGATTTTCCCTATTATAGATGATTACGCTGGGCTTTTCAATCATTTTGCCGTCTTGAGTTCCCGCATTTCTCCGAACCCCAGGCTTCCTGCTCCCGCAATTTCTCAACATTTTTGAGGTTTTGCGAAGTGTTTGAAAATCGAGGCCGGAAACCCGCATGAATACTGGATTTCTCAGGAAAACTGCGGAAGCTCAAGTTTTGCCGCGAATTGGCTGAATCAATCCAAGCGATTTAAGCAATATACTTTTCTTAGGAAGGATGGCGCAATCTTTACCGGTGTGTTATAATAGCCGCAGACGGCAAACGTCGGGCGGAATCAACAACGTATAGGGGAGAAGATAAAATCATGGCGAATGAAGGCGGTGCATGGATCATGCGGGGGATGGCCTGGGATGATCCATACAGAATCCGTACCTGGCAGGAACTGGTACAATGGATCAATGAAGTGGGGTTTCTTCCGTTATTTGCGAACGGAGTACCGGACTTTTCCGTGGAGGAGCATGTCTCCCCAGGCTTCTGGTGGACCGGTGACCGCGAACAGGACCCCTGGGAGTGGCGTGAGATTATCGCGGCCAGCCATGAAGTTGCTTACGGGAAATTCTTTGATCAAAAAGCCGGGTTTATCAGCCTTGCGTGGCTGCCCTGCTTTGCGAACTTCCGCAGGAACGGATATGATTTCGATGCTCGCTGGGAGGACGGAAGGGCCAGCGCCCGCGAGAAAAAGATCATGGATTTCTTTCTCGCGGAGGACACGAAGGGCAACAGTCTGTTCATGAATCAACAAGTCCTCTCAACCGACTTGAAGCGGATGGCCGGCTTTGGCAAGGAAGGAGAGAAAAATTTCCCGGGGATCGTCACGCAGCTCCAGATGGAGACTTACCTTGTGATCTCCGAGTTTCGCCGCCGAAGGAACCGTCGCGGAATAGCCTACGGGATGCCGGTGTCCATTCTGCTTCCGCCGGAGAGTATCTGGGGCTATGATGCGGTCACGGCGGCGTACTCGGAGGAACCGAGGGCGTCATGGAAACGGATTTTCGATCGGGTACGGGAATTATATCCGCACGCTGACGCGAAAGAAATCCTCCGCCTGATCGGCAAAGAACCGGGGAGTAGCACATGACGGGTCGTCAGATGGAATGGACAGACGCAAGAGATGCGCTTGTTCACGCCGTCACAGAGCTTGGATTTCCCAAGGAGCTTGGCGCTATGATTGCAAAGAGTCTCGGAAGCCCAAAGGCCATACGCCGGATGACAGCTTATTTGCACTATGAAAAACCAAAGCGAGCCGAACTTGTCGTAGATGAAATGCTGGCAATCCAGAGTGAAATTGCGGCATGGCGGGAGAAGAAAGCCGGGCAACAAGCGAACGTCCGATACAACGAGATACTATATTATGGAATTTGCGGTGAAGAAAGCGATTCAGATTGAAGAAAATTTTGGCCTGTCTCATAGCTGCTCTCGCAGCCCCTCTGCAAACGCAGTATGCCCTGCTTCGGAAAAGTGTACGCCATCAAAAGCTGCCTCCACATTCCAGACGCCGGCATCCGCAAAATCGACCCCCAACGTCGAAGCAAGTTGCCTGTAACAAACGCTGAGGCGGGCGGACTCTGTCAGCAGACGATCCTCATAGACCCATTCGCCTGGCCGCATCGGCGGTGGGGCAATGAGCAGAATACGGGTGTCCGATTTTTTCGACACAATATTCCGCAAAAATCGCTCCATCCGTTCTGTCACATTCTCTGCCCTGAACACCGGGTTCTGCAGCAGATCGTTGCTGCCAAGCATGACCGTGACAACCTTCAACGGCGCAGCCCGCTCGACAATCCGGACAGCAGCCTGAATTTCCCACCCCCGCGTGGGAATTTCCCGCCCGTTTTGCCCTTCGTTCACAACATCCCAACCTGCCCGCTTGAGAAGCCCTGTCCACCGCACGTCCTCCGGATACCGACCACCCAGATAAGAGTGCGGGTCATAGCCGTAGGTGTTGGAATCACCGTAACAAAGAATTCGTTTCATGAAATTTTTTCCTCAAAAGCTGGTACGATACAGAGGAATCACATGTATGACCGGTTCCTCGTATGGATGGATTTCTTTTATCGCTTCTATTGTCTTTTCCACCTGCTCCGTCCGGCAGACAGCTTCTACCTTCAGCTCCGGCTCTGAACTGATTTCTCCTTGTGTGCCGAGATATGGCATTGCCCCTTCCAGCGGTCGCCAGCAACTGTTTACCCGGCTATAGGATAGGCAGCAGTCATAATTTCCGATATGCCCCGCATCCGCGGCCTGCAGCGCCTTTTGCAGCGCTGGCAGGTGTGTCTCCGGGATGAAAACCTCCAACTTGCAGTACTGATATTCCATTCCGTTTTCCCCTCCATATCAACTGACATATCCGTATTATACAGATTCATTCGCGCGGGCACAAGAAGCACGGTCCAGGAATCGATCCGTTTTATCTTACGTTCAGCAGCCCTGCGTAGCCGGGATCCAGCGCGGCCAACTCCTCCAGCGCGCTGATCTCGACCATATCATCGGGGCACATCCGGCGGATGCCGAGCCGGTATTCCTCCGGGTAACACAGCAGCGCCAGCTCGTCCCAATACAGCTGCGTATGCTGCTTTTCGGCAAATTCAATTTCCAGATGGCGGCGCAGTTTCCCGGCGTCCTCCGCCGACCAGCGGGACACGCTGTAGAGCTGCCAGCCCTGTACGCCGCCCGTGGGAGAGCAGCCGGTGATCACACCGTTTTCCACGGTCAGCAGCCATTCGTCGGTGGGCTCATCCGTCCAGACCGCGTTATACCCGGAGCGCTCAAAGTCCGGAGACAGGGCGGAATCATCGTAGACAATCTGGTCCCCATTCAGGATCATCGTGTTATTCAGATGCGCCCGCGCACAGTAGAGGGAGGCGATGCTGTTGCAGCTGTCATACCAGGGATTATGAATCAGCGTGACCCCCGGATATTCCGAAGGCAGAGCGGAAAACCGCTCCTTCAAGAATCCGACCACAATATAGATTTCGTGAATGCCGTTACGGTTCAGGCTTTGGATGAGCGTGTCAATCATCCGCCTCCCATGTACCCAGAGCAAAGGCTTCGGCATATCATAGGTGACGGGCCGAAGCCGCTCCCCGATCCCTGCCGCCAGGATGATGGCGCGTTCCACATGGTACATCAGATGAGTCCCTCTTTTCGCAGTAATACTATTCTCCCATAAAAAGTAGAAACTTTTTATGGGAGAGGCGCCGCTTGACGCGTCGCCCATTTGCGCCAAAAGGCGCAA
>CAJOPB010000019.1 GCA_905236305.1 uncultured Oscillospiraceae bacterium
CCGAGAATAATTCTGCCGTCATTATTGACGCCGTTAAATTCTGGGTTTTTGCCAAGTCTGCTACTATAGGAAAGTTGTAAAGTGGTGGGAGTTTAAAAAAAGGCGTGTCAAATCAAGGCCCGGGGCCGGCCGCCGGTCAGTCGCCGTCCTCCTCGCGCCAGTATTTGTCCACGTTGCGGCTCAGGCGCATGACGCTGCTTTCCAGCATGGCCTTCCGCTCCCCGGCCCGAAGGTATTCCAGAATCTCCGCCTTGGTCCCCCGCATGAGAAAATTGCTGTACATCCGGTCTGTCCCGTCCCGCAGCACCCCGACGGAGGCGGAGCGCTCCGCCGGGGGCGCGGTGGTGTGGTGCTGCACCTCCAGAAAAGCCACATTTCTGGTGCCCGGAATATCAAAGAGCACCGGGCTCCGCTTAAAATGCCCGGAGTCCGGCGTCTGGGTCTCCAGCCACTGGAGCAGATAGTCCAGCGCCTTTCCCATCAGCAGCTCCAGCTTCTCCGCGTCGGTCTCCGGCGCGGCGTTTTTTTCCCTGTCTGCCATGTCCCCTCCTTTCCCGGCAAAGCGCCGCTTCCGCCGCCCTCGCCGGAGCTTCCGCAAAAAGCTTTTTTATACCTTCTGTTCCAGAAAGCGCAGCTTTCTGGAACACGCCCAAAATTCATACGCAAATCCATTCCACCGCGTCCGCCTCCCATGGCATGGGGGGCTCCAGCCGCTGCAGCATCCCGGCGATTGCGTGCTCCGGCACCTGCGCCGGGCGGGCGGCGTTTCTGCGGAGCAGCTCCGCCCAGGCCGTTTCGAGATAGACCACGCGCACATGCGCGCCGTAGCGCTCGAAGCGGTCGATCTGTTTTTTCCGCTGCTGCCCGGAAAGGCCCGTCGCGTTCCAGACAAAGGGGCGGCGCTCCCGCAGCAGCTGGTTTGCGCGCTCCTGGGCCAGATGCACCACTCTGGCCTCGTCGGTGCCGTGGGCGGTGCCCAGCTCCCGGCGGATGCCGTCCAGCGAGACCACCGGGTGCTCCGGGCAAAAGCGGGCAATCCAGGTGTCCTTCCCGGTTCCTGCCAGGCCGGACATCAGGACCACCTCCCCCCCAGCTGTCCCGATAAAGCGGCTGCTCCGGCGCTACGTTTCTGCCCGCGCAGTAGGCGCGCCGGGTATGGTCCGAGGCAAAGAAGGGGGGCGCGTCCAGGCAGCCCAGCTCCTCCGCCAAAAGCGCGCTGAGCTGCACCTGCTCCACCAGCGCCTCCACGTCCGGCGCGATTCTCCCCCGGAGATCCGCCTCCGCCAGCAGGCAGAGCATCGACCAGCAAAAATCCGGCGCCGGGATGCCCGCGCAGGCCGCGGTGCGCAGCGCCCGCTCCGGCGCGGCGCCGGAAATGCGCAGCAGCCGCTCCGGGTGCATATGAAAGCGCACCAGCGCGCAGACGGTCTCCCGGAAATTCTGCTTTTCCGGCGTCCCGCACAGGCCGTATTCCAGCCACAGCAGCTCCCGGACCATGGCGCTGCCCACGACGGCATGCCGCGGCGACACCGGCACGCCGTCCTCCAGGCGCGTGACCGAAAGCTTGCCCAGGTCGTGGAGCAGCGCGGCGAGAAACAGCTCCTGCTGCCGGCGCCGGGGCAGCGACGGATAGGCCGGCAGCGCGGTCAGCGCCCGGCATACGCCCCGGGTGTGGGCCAGCACGTCGCCCTCCGCGTGATACACGGGATTCTGGGGGGTGCGCCCCATGGCGTCGAGCAGGGGACCGAGGGGGGTGCCGCGCAGCGCCTCCCAGCAAAATTCCGCGTCCGGGCCGGCGGGCACCAGACCCAGCAGCGCCTCCAGCGCCCCGGAGCCGTCAGTCATGGCCTGTCCCCTCCGCGCCCCGGTCCGGCGGCGCCAGCAGGGCGGAGAGGGGGCGGTCCAGACCGTTGGGGACAATGGGACGGTCCAGCCAGGGCGTGCTGTCCGCCGCCGCGGCCTGGCTAAAGGACGCCCGGACATATTTCAGCCGGTCCGTCACCTGTCCCCCCGACTCCGCCTTGATGTACAGTCCCTCCATCAGCTCCGTGACATCCGTTCCGGCCGCGGTCCGCCCCGCGTCCAGATGCTCCCGCTCCAGGGTCTCCAAAAGCCGCTCCCGGGCGCGGGGCGTCTTGAAGCGGGAGGGGCCCAGCAAACGCAGCAGGTCCTCCCGGTCCGCAAAGCGCCCCTCCGCCAGCACCGGGACGGAGCAGACCCCCATGGCCCCGGTCAGCCTCCGCCGGGAGGGCGTGTCCAGAAAGCAGTCCCGGTCCCGGTCGTAGATGTCAAATTCCAGAAAATAGTGGGGCAGCGCGTCGTAATAGACCCGGTGCGCGGCATACATCCACTCCCCGTACATGATATAGCGGCTGCCGAGCGACGCATACAGGAGGTCCCGGTGGATGGCCGCCCACTGCTTAAACAGCTGATAGTGGCGCTCCCGATAGCCGCCGCAGAGGTAGTGCCCGCGGCTTTGCAGCAGCAGACGCGCGCTGCCGTCAAAGGAAACCGCGCTGTTGGCGCCGTCGATCTTCTCCTCCACCACCAGATGCCGTCCGGCGATGGCGGAGAAGGGCACCTGGCTCAAATCCTCGTCCCCGGGCTGCAGCCGCGAGCCCTCCAGGTGGGGTGTGCGGGGGTATTTGCGCAATGCGTATCTGTTCTCGTCCGTCATGGCCCCTCCCTCGCTGTCTTTGTCTGTTCCGGCGCGCTTTTCGAGGCCACCAGAAACAGGTGGCCCTCCACGCCGTCGAAGTGCAGCCTGTCGCAGCCGGCCCGGTGAAACATTTCGGTCAGGCGCTCTCTGGTGAGAAGGTGGATGTGCTCGGGGTTGTCGTCCGGCTTGGAGGGGACGGAGACCACCACATACCGCCTGCAAAGCGCCGCGCCGGCGGCCACCGCGCGCTCCACCTCCGGGATGTGCTCCAGCACCTCCAGCATGGTCACCACATCAAAGCGCTCGTCCCCAAAGGGCGGGCAGCAGATGTCCCCCTGCACCGGCCGCAGCCGGGAAAAGCCGCCGTCCCGCAGCTCCCGGAGAAACCGGACGCGGGGCTCCAGCAGGTCCAGGGAGGTCACCTCCGTCCGGGGAAATTCCCGCAGAAAGGGCAGCAGAAACACCCCCCGTCCGCTGCCGATGTCCAGGAGGCTCTCCGGCTGGACGGACCAGAGAAAGCCCAGTGTCCGCTGTACGCGCCCCAGGGGCTTTTTGTCGCGCTTAAACGGATAAAGCTTCAGTCCCGCGGCCATGCCCGCCTCCACAACAGCTGTCTTCTCCGCCTCGCTCAGCGCCTCCAGCGGACGCTGAAGCAGCGGCGCGGGCAGCGCGGGGCTCCCGGTGTGCATACTGCGGCCCCGAATCCACGCGCTCGCAGCCGTCAGATCATAACGCGGTGTATCGTGCATCCTGCTCCATGCTCCTCTCCCCCGGCAAAATTCCGGGCTTCTTTACCCCAGTATAGCATGGCGCGCGGGATTTGAAAAGCGGCTTGCCCATTGAAAAAATCCGGCAGGCGGATTATGATGTGCGCAGGAAGGCGCAGGGATGAAAAAAGGCCGCTGCAGGCGGCCGGGGGTGCGGAGAATGCGGTATGGCAGGGTAATAAAAGGCATCTTTCTGGACCGTCCCAACCGCTTTGTCGCCCGGGTGCAGCTCGGCGGCAGGACGGAGACGGTGCATGTGAAGAACACGGGGCGCTGCCGGGAGCTGCTGGCCCGCGCGGCGCAGGAGGGCTGTCACGCCGCTGTAGCCTTTGTGATCCAGATGGACGGCGTGACGCTTGTGCGGCCCAATACCGCGACCCACCCGGAGTTTGGGACTGCGCTCCGTGCGGCGCAGAGTGCGGGCGTGGAGGTCGTGTACCTGCCCTGCCACGTGGAGCCGGACGCCCTGACCGTCGCAATCGGCGGCTGACGGGCGCGCAAGGGTTACAGCTTTTTCCGAAAGGTCAGCATATTCTGTCCGTCGCGGTATTCATAGTGCATTTCGTCCATCTTCTGCTTGACCATATAGATGCCCAGGCCGCCGATCTCGCGCTCCTCCGCGGAGAGGGTCACGTCCGGGTCGGGCTTCGCCAGAGGATCATAGGGGATGCCGGCGTCCACCAGCGTGACCGAGGCGGCGCCGTCCGCCACCGCGGCGCGGATCTCCGCCCAGCCGCCGCCCTCGGGATACGCATAGCGGGCGATGTTGACAAAGAGCTCCTCCAGGGAGACCTCAATCAGCATCTGCGCCCGCATCGGGCACTCGTGCTCCTCCAGCAGGCCGTTGACAAAATCCAGCACCTCGCTGAGCCGGTCCAGCTCCGCCGGAACCCTCAGCACTCTTTCCTCCGCTTCGCTCATACCGTCTCCTCCTTTTCCGGTCCGGTGTAGTGCAGGCACAGCATGGTGATGTCGTCAAACTGCGGCGCCTCGCCGACAAACGCATCCACCGAGTCCTTTACGTTGTTCAGAATCTCCTCCGGGGACGCCTCGGGATTTTGATTGAGCGCCTGCAGCATCCGTTCCGTGCCGTAGAGCACATTGTGGGCGTCGGTGGCCTCCGCCACGCCGTCAGTATAGACAAAGAGGCTGTCGCCGGGGTTCAGCTGAAACGCGTGCTCCCGAAAGCGCAGGCCCTCCATGGTGGCGACGGCGGGCGAATGGCGGTACTCCACCAGCTCATACGTTCCGCCGGCGCGGCGCAGCGTCGGGTGCTCGTGCCCGGCGTTGGCCGCCAGACCCTTTCCGGTGCTGATCTCCAGAACGGCGAACCACACGGTTACAAACAGCTCCGCCTCGTTGCCCTCGCACAGCTGCTCGTTGGCGCGCATCAGCACCCTTGCGGGGGAGTACTCCCCGGCCTGAGCCTGGTTTTTGATAAGGGTCTTGGCGATGACCATGAACAGCGCGGCAGGGACGCCCTTGCCGCTGACATCCGCCATAACCAGCCCCAGGTGGTCCTCGTCGATCAGGAAGAAGTCGTAGAAGTCGCCGCCCACCTCCTTCGCCGGGGTCATGGTGGCGTAGATGTCAAATTCCTTCCGGTCCGGGAAGGCAGGGAAGATGCGCGGGAGCATATCCGCCTGAATCTGGGTGGCGACGTTCAGCTCCGCGCCGATGCGCTCCTTCTCCGCCGTGATGGCCTGGATGTTGCTGATATAGCGGATGATGTCGCCCTCCATCAGGCTGATGGCCTCGGCCAGCTCCTCGATCTCGTCCCGGGTGCGGATTCCTTCGAGGGACGTGGTGGTCACAGTGTCGTTCTGCGCAAACTCCGTGACGTTCCGGCGAATCCGCATCAGCGGGCCGATGAAGTTCCTGCGCATGAAGAACCAGTAGGCGATACTGAACAGCGCCAGCACCGCAAGAGAGATCAGGACCATGTTCAGGATATAGCCCCGCAGCGTGGTCATAATCAGCTCCATCCACACGTCCACGAACAGCAGTGCCACCACGTTTCCCGCGCTGTCGATCACCGGCAGGATGCTGGAGGTCAGATAGCCGTATTTTGCGCTGTGGCGCACGATGTAGCTCTCCGGCCGCGTCCCCTGGGTATAGGCCGCCCACACCTCGTCAAAATGGGCGGAGACCGGGTCCGTGTCGCCGATGGACAGTCCGGAGGAGTCATAGATGTAATTGACGGTCTGATCGGCATTGACGGTCACGATATAGATATATGCCGCGCCGGAGGCCTCCTCCACGCTCTTGAGGTATTGCGCCATCTCCGGGTAGTCCGCGTCCTCCGTCCAGGTCCGGGCGTATTGGCCGATCTTGTCGTGGTCGATGTGATCGAGGATGATGCGGGCAATCACATAGCCGTTGTCGTTATATAGCTTTCGGATGGTGTTGCTGTACTGATAGTAGCCGCTGAGGGTGGAGATGACACAGATCAGCACCGTCATCAAAACCACGCTGAGCAGCAGCTTTTTGCTGATGCCGAAGCGAATGCGTCCCGGCTCCGTCCCGTTCTTCACTGGAATCATTATCCCCCGTTTCCTTCTTTTTATTTAGAGTCCTGTCCTCCGGTACAAACCCGATGCGGCGCGGTCCGCGCATCTGCGGTGCGAACCGTCAAAGCTTTTTGATAAAAAACACCCCGTCGCAGATGCAGGGGTCGCAGCCGCAGTAGGGGCAGTAGCCCGGAACGCCCTCCCAGGGCCGGTACAGCTCCCCGAGCTGCGTGAAGCGGTTGTCCTCAAAGATGTGCCGCATCGGAACCTCCTGCCCCATGGGGTGCAGCGCCGTGGCGAGGATCAGCTTTGCGCCGCGCGCGCGCAGCACGGGCTCCAGGTCGCGGGCGAAGGCGGAGCAGACCCCCTGCTTCCGGTAGGGCTTTTCCGTGCTGGACGCCTTGTAGACGCCAACCAGCTCGTCCCCGCCGCAGGATAGCAGCGCCTCCGGCTTTTCCCGCACGTGGAGGATGCCCAGCGCCTCATCCAGCGGGGCCACAAAGGCATAAAAGTAGGAGATGATCTGGTCGTCCCGATCCGCGTCGGTCACAACATACAGCAGATTCCGCGCGCTGGGCAGCATCCCCTCCAGCGCCTCCATGGAATAGAAATCCCGCGAGATATATTCGTCCGTCAGGCGCTTGATCTCCGGCAGATCCCGCCGCACTGCATCACGTACTTCCAGCTTCAACCGCTTATCCTCACTTCATGCAAAATGATGCTTCTGTTGTTCAGACGCCCCGGCGTCTGAACAACAGATTGAATTTTCCACTATTGTAATATAGTTTTTCTGTTTTCGCAAGACAGGAATCGAAACAATCCCGCTCCGCGCGGCACTTCTGCGCATAGCGCCGGCCTTTTTGTGCAGCGGAAAACCCCCGCGGAGCCGGCGGCTGGCGACGAGACGCCGTCTCTGGCGGCCAGGGTCAAGTTTTATCTGGACGCGAAATATACGGAGAAGCTGCTTCTCGGCGATATTGCCGCGCTGTTTCATGTCCACCCGAATATTCCTGTCCATGGTGCTTGAAAAATGATGCAATCGTGTTATAATACTAGGACCACGAAATTCTGGATATTGGAGGATACGGCTGAATATGGCAAAAAAGCAGTTTCAGGCGGAGAGCAAGCGGCTCCTTGACCTGATGATCAATTCTATCTATACACACAAGGAGATCTTCCTGCGGGAGATTATCTCCAACGCCTCCGACGCCATCGACAAGCTCTGCTACATGTCCCTGACAGATGAGAACGTGGGGCTGAGCCGGGAGGATTTTAAAATTCTCGTGAAGCTTGACAAGGACGCCCGGACCGTCACGGTCTCTGACAACGGCGTCGGCATGGACGCGGAGGAGATGGAGAACAACCTGGGCGTCATCGCCCGCAGCGGCTCCTTCCAGTTTAAGAGCGGGATGGAGCAGGGCGACCGGGAAAAGGCGGACATCGACATCATCGGCCAGTTTGGCGTGGGCTTTTACAGCGCCTTCATGGTGGCGGACCGGGTCACTGTGATCTCCCGCAAATACGGCGCGGACGCCGCCTGCAAATGGGAGAGCGAGGGCGCCGACGGCTATACCGTTTCCGAGGCGGAGCGGGAGAGCGTGGGCACCGATGTCATTATGCATATCAAGCCGGACGGCGAGGAGGAGCGCTACAGCGAATACCTGGACATTTGGCGGCTGAAGGAGCTGGTGAAGAAATATTCCGACTATGTGCGCTGGCCCATTGTCATGGACGTGGAGCACTATGAGCAGCAGGAGACGGGCGAGACCGACGAGAACGGAAAGCCCAAAACCGAGTATGTCACCGTCACAAGGGCGGAGACCGTCAACTCCATGGTTCCCATCTGGCAGCGCAGCAAAAACGATGCCAGCGACGAGGACTGCAAGAAATTCTATCAGGAGAAATTCCACGACACCGAGGCCCCCCTCGCGGTGATTCGGGTAAACGCCGAGGGCACCGTGAGCTATAAGGCGCTGCTTTTCATCCCTGCCAGAGCGCCCTATGATTTCTACAGCAGGGACTATCAGCCGGGCCTGCAGCTCTACAGCAGCGGCGTGATGATTATGGACCGCTGTGCGGATCTGCTGCCGGACTGCTTCCGCTTTGTGCGGGGCGTGGTGGATTCTCCCGACCTGAGCCTGAACATCTCCCGGGAGATGCTGCAGCACGACCGGCAGCTCAAGGTCATCGCCTCCAACCTGGAGAAAAAGGTGAAGGCCGAGCTGAAAAAGCTGCTGGACAACGACCGGGACGCTTATACCACCTTCTGGAAGTCCTTCGGTGTGCTGATCAAATACGGCATTGTCAACGACTACGGGCTCAAAAAGGACCTGCTCAAGGATCTGCTGGTCTATCAAAACTCCTTCGGAGACGCCCTGATCAGCCTGGACGAATATACCAAAGAAAAGATGCCGGAGAGCCAGAAGGTGATCTATTACGCCGCCGCGGAGAACGCCCGGCGGGCCGCCTCCCTGCCCCAGACAGAGCAGGTGCGGGACGCCGGCTACGGCCTGCTCTATATGACCGACGAGGCGGACGACTTTGTGGTGCGGATGCTGGACGGCTATAACGACAAAAAGTTCTGCAACGTCAGTGTGGACGACCTGGGGCTGGAAACCGACCTGGAGAAGGCGGATACGGAGAAGAAGGCCGAGGAGAACAAGGCGCTTCTGGACTTTGTCAAGGAGACGCTGGGGGACCAGGTGGAGGCCGTGCGCCTCAGCCACAAGCTGAAAAGCCATCCGGTGTTCCTCTCCACCGAGGGAGAGATCACCCTGGAGGTGGAGAAATACTTCAAGTCCCTCCCCGGCGCCAACACGGAGCATGTGAAGGCCCGGCGGATTTTGGAGCTCAACGGCAGCCATCCCGCCTTTGCCGCGCTGCAAAAGGCCTATGAGGAGGACACCGAACGCGCGGCAAAGCTGGCAAAGATTCTGCTGGCCCAGGCCAAGCTGATTGCCGACGTCCCCCTGGACGACCCGTCCGGCTATGCGGAGCTGGTCTGCGCTCTGTTCTGAGAGCCTGTTTCATATCTCCCCGCGCACGTCTTTCCGGCGGATTATTCCGCCGCTGCGCGCGGACAGAAATGCCGAAGAAAATTTTGTTTTGCAATACAAAACCTGGCTGTTGACGCGGCAGGGGAAATGCGTTATTGTTTGCAGGGCATTCCCGACTGCGGAAGGTGTCCAAAAGCGGAAGGGAGGCGCATGGAGCTGAGATGAGCAATACGCTGGGAATCTATATTCACATCCCCTTCTGCGCCTCCAAATGCGGCTACTGCGACTTTAACTCCTGCGCCGGCCGGGATAAGCTGATGCCGAAATACCATAACGCCCTGCTCAAGCACATCCGGGAGAGCGCGCCGCAGCTGGAACAGTATTATACCGACACGGTCTATTTCGGAGGCGGAACCCCCAGCTATTACGGGGCGCGGCGCATCTGCGACATTTTCAGCGCCCTCAAGAGCGCGGCGCTGATTTACACCACGGCGGAGGTCACGGTGGAGGTGAATCCCGACAGCGTGCGGCGGCGGGAGCTGCTGCTGCTGCGCTCGGAGGGGGTAAACCGCCTGAGCATCGGCGCCCAGTCCGCCAACGACGATATTCTCAAGCTCATCGGGCGGCGCCACAGCTGGACGCAGGTGGTGCAGGCCGTGCGCTCCGCCCGTTCCGCCGGCTTTGAAAATCTCAGCCTGGACCTGATCTACGGCCTGCCCAGCCAGACCCGGGAGGACTGGGCCGAGACACTGAACCGGGCCATTGACCTGGGACCGGAGCACCTGAGCTGTTATGGACTGAAGCTGGAGCCGGGCACCCCCATGTATGCCGCATACACCGGCTCTCCCATCCTCCCGGACGACGATGAGCAGGCGGATATGTATCTCTATACCTGCGAGACGCTGGAGCGCTTCGGTTACCGACAGTATGAGATCAGCAACTTTGCCCGCCCGGGCTTCCGCTCCCGGCACAATCTCAAATATTGGCTTTTGCGGGAATATATGGGTTTCGGCGCGGGGGCCCACAGCTGCGCGGGCGGCGTGCGATACAGCTATATAAAAGGCCTGCAGCAATACATAAGCGGCATCCAAAATGACGAAACTATTCTGGACAGCTGCGAGGAGATCGGTCTGCTGGACCGGGCCGCGGAATATATTATGCTGGGTATGCGCACCACGCGGGGCATCTCGGCAAAGGAATACTACAGCATATACCGCAGCGATTTCGCCCCGCTGGAATCGGTGCTGGAGGAATTCCGCTTCAAGGGCTGGGCAGTGCTTGAAAACGAGCGCTGGCACTTCACGCCGGCCGGCTTTCTTCTGAGCAATCTGCTGATCGGCATGCTTCTGGATAAGCAGGGCGAATACAAGCTCTCCGGGAATCCCTGGGTGCAGGGGACGGAGCTGCTGAGCCGGGCCGGGGAACAGGAGCTGCCGGCGGGGGACGAGGTGTTTTACAAACGGCGCCTGTCCGCCGTTCCGGATGGCGGCGCGGGATAACCTTTTGCCGCCTGAAAAAGATATGAGGCTGACAATATGAAATTGAACGGGTCAAAAAAACATAAAAAAACTGCGCCGCCGGCGGAGCATGTTTCTGAGCCGGCGGACGAGGCCGCGGACGCGCTTGCGGAGGATGCGGCGGACGGGACCGCGGAGGAGCCGGTGCCCGAGACCGCGGAGGAGCCGGCGGGCGCGGACGAGGTTCTTTCCGAGCCGGCGGGCGAAGCCGCTGCCGGGACGCATACCGCGGCGGCTCCTGCCAGGCGGCGGCCGCGCATCGCCCTGATTGCGGCGCTGTCGGTGGCTGCGGTCATTGCCGCCGGCGCCGCCGCCGGCGTGGCCTATGTCAACCGGGTGGATACGATCTTTCCCAACGTCAGCGTGGACGGACTGGACATCGGCGGCCTGACCCTGAGCCAGACAGCGGAGCGGCTCAGCGAAAACGGCTACGGTGATTATACCGGAAAGCGCGTGAGCGTTGAGCTGCCCCTGGATCACCTGCTGACGGTTTCGGCGGAGGACGTATGCACCGAGACACCGGTGAGCGATATTGCCCTGATGGCCTGGGACTCCTGCCGCAGCGGCGGCGCCGTGGGGGATGCCCTGACCTATCTGCGCTGCAGCCTCGGCGGCATGGAGCTGGAGAGCGGCGCGGCCATGACGGTGGACCGGGATGCGGTGCAGGCCGCGGTGGACTCCGCCGCAGAGGAGGTGCGCCTTGCAATGCTGGACTCCGAGCTGATCATCGGGGAGGACAGCATTCAGGTGATCAAGGGCGCCCAGGGCATGGACATCGACACCGGCGCGGTGACGGATATGATCGTGGATGCGCTGGAGGCCGGAAATTATACCACTCTGGACTACCATGCCGAGATTCAGCCCAGCACGGAGCTGGACCTGGAGGGAATTTACAGCAGCCTCTACGCCGAGGCCTCCGACGCCTATTATGACAGGGAGACAAATACCGTGGTGCCGGAAACCGTGGGCGTGTCCTTTGACGTGGACGCGGCGCGGCAGCGCTGGAACGACGCGCGCTACGGCGATCAGGTGACCATTCCGCTGGAGCTGACGGAGCCCGCGGTGAGAGCCGCGGAGCTGGAGGCGCTGCTGTTTCGGGATGAGCTGAGCACCAAGACCACCTCCCTGGCCGGCAGCAGCAGCAACCGGGTCAACAATGTCCGCCGTGCCTCTGAGAGCATCAACGGAATCATTCTGATGCCGGGGGAGGAGTTCAGCTACAACCCCACCCTGGGCCAGCGCACCAGGGAAAACGGCTATCTGCTGGCCGGCGCCTATTCCGGCGGCCAGACGGTGCAGGAATACGGAGGCGGCATCTGCCAGGTGTCCTCCACACTGTACTACTGCGCCCTTTATGCCAATCTGAAAATCACCTCCCGCACCTGCCACATGTTCCCTGTGGGCTATCTTCCGCCGGGACTGGATGCCACGGTCAGCTGGGGCGGCCCGGAGTTTAAGTTTGTAAACGACCGGGAATATCCCATTCGGATCGACGCCGCCGTGGATGATTCCGGCAAGAGCGTCACCGTCTCTCTCTGGGGGACGGATGTGGACGGCAGCTATGTGGAGGTCACCTCCGACACCTGGTATACCTACGATCCCACCTATACCAGCGTCCGCACGGGCTATAAGGCCCAGACCTATCGGAACGTCTATGACCGGGACGGCAATCTGCTCAGCCGCAGCAGCGAGGCCACCAGCACCTATAATTACCACAAGGAGGACATCGCCTATCCTGTGGCGACGCCGGCTCCGGTGAACGAGGACTTTCCCACCGATGTGGCGGTTCCGGACATCGTCTCGCCGTCCGGCGGCGCGGAGCCCATTGCCGTGGTCTCCACGCTGCCCTTGACGCCGCCGGTGCCTGCGGCGCCGGAATATCCCGTGAGTGAGGCTCCGGCCGCCACTGTACCGGTGGAGGAGACGCCCGTCTATGTGCCTCCCGCCCCGGCGGAGGAGGCGCCTGTGATCAGCCAGCCTGCGGAGCCCTCCTATCCCGCGCCGGACGTTCCGCTGACGGACCCGGCCGGCATTTACGCCCCGGCAAGCCCCGGCGGACAGTGGTGACATGCTTTCAGCACCCCTCATGCGGTGTCCGCCGCTATCATAACGAGTAACAGAGGAAAAAGGGAATGGAGAAAAACACCTTTTATATCACAACCCCGATTTATTATCCCTCGGATAAGCTGCACATCGGCCATGCCTACTGCACCGTGGCAACCGATGCCCTTGCCCGCTACCATCGTCTGATCGGCGACGAGGTGCTGTTTCTGACCGGCACCGACGAGCACGGACAGAAGATCGAAAACAAGGCGAAGGAGGCCGGCGTGACGCCCCAGGAGTTTGTGGACCGCATTGTCACCGGTCCCCGGGGCGTGCTGGAGCTGTGGAAGCTGATGAATATCAGCAACGACCGCTTTATCCGCACCACGGATGACTACCACGTCCGGTCCATTCAGCGCATTTTCCGCAGGATGTATGACAAGGGAGACATCTACAAGGGCAAATATGTGGGCAAATACTGTACGCCCTGCGAGAGCTTCTGGACCGAGAGCCAGCTTGTGGACGGCAGGTGCCCCGACTGCGGCGGCCCGGTGGCGGATGCGGAGGAGGAGGCCTATTTCTTCCGCGCCTCCAAATATGCGTCCGAGGTCCGCGCCCTGCTGCTGACTCCCGGCTTTCTGGAGCCGGCCAGCCGGGTCAATGAGATGATCAACAACTTCATCGACTGCGAGGGCGGCCTGCAGGACCTCTGTGTCTCCCGCACCAGCTTTACCTGGGGCATTCCCGTGGACTTTGACCCCGGCCACGTGGTCTATGTGTGGCTGGACGCGCTGTTCAACTATGTCACTGCCCTGGGCTACTGCAATGATACCTGGCCGGCTTCGGACCTGGAGCGCTTCTGGCCCGGCGTGAACATTGTGGGCAAGGAGATCGTCCGTTTCCATTCCATCTATTGGCCCGCCTTCCTGATGAGCGTGGGCCTGCCGCTGCCGAAAAAAATTTTCGGACACGGCTGGCTGGTGATCGACGGCGGCAAGATGAGCAAGAGCAAGGGCAACGTGGTGGACCCCTATATGCTGGCCGAGCGCTATGGCGTGGATGCCCTGCGCTTCTTCCTGCTGCGCACCTTCCCCTTCGGCTCCGACGGAAACTTTTCCAACGAGCTTTTGGTAAATACCATCAACAATGACCTGGCCAACGACCTGGGCAATCTGGTCAGCCGCAGCACCGCAATGGTGGAAAAATACTTCGGCGGCACGCTGCCCCCGGAGCAGGCGGAGGGCCCGGAGGACGCCGCCCTGATCCAGCTGGCGGGCGGGCTGCGTTTCCGGTATGCCGGGGCGATGGATCAGTTTGCGCCCCACCGTGCGCTGGAGGAGGTTTTCCGGGTGATCCAGCGGGCCAATAAATATATTGACGAGACCGCCCCCTGGACCCTGGCAAAGGACATGGCCGCCAACGCCCCGCGCCTTGCCCGGGTGCTCTATAACCTGCTGGAGGTCTGCCGCATGGCCGGCGTGCTTCTCACGCCCTTTATGCCCCAGAGCTGTGAGAGGCTCTTTGCCCAGACCGGCACGCCGGACGGGGCCCGGACCTGGGACAGCGTGGAGCGCTGGGGCGGAATGCCCGCGGGCGTCACCGTGAAAAAGGGCGAGGCGCTGTTCCCCCGCATCGACGTCAAAAAGGAGCTGGCGGAGCTGGATGCTCTGGTCGAGGAGATGAAGAAGGCCGCCGCCGGCCCTGCCATAGAGCTGGAGCCGCAGAGCGCCGGGCAGGTGGATTTCGACACCTTCTGCCGTTCCGATTTCCGTGCGGTAAAGGTGAAGGCCTGCGAGGCGGTGAAAAAGAGCGACAAGCTGCTGCGCTTCACGCTGGACGACGGCACCGGGACCGACCGGCAGATTCTCTCCGGCATCCATAAATTTTATGAGCCGGAGACGCTGGTGGGCAAAACGCTTCTGGCCATCGTCAACCTGCCTCCGCGGAAAATGATGGGGCTGGAGAGCTGCGGTATGCTGATCTCTGCCGTACACAGGTTAGACGGCGCGGAAAAGCTCAATCTTGTGATTCTGGACGACGCCATTCCCGCAGGCGCCAAAATGTGCTGAGGGCAGCTCCTGCGGCACAGGACAGGGCTTTCGCCATTCCCTTCGGTCTTCGGAGAGAGGATGCTGCGAGGCGGCCCCTGGCAAAAAGAGATCCTGCTTTCTCCTGGCCCGGGCGGAGGACGTCCGGGCCAGCTGTCATCTGATACAAAGGAACATCGTGAAAATGGAAGAAGAAATGATGCTCCGCCAGCTGGCGGAGGAACTGGAGCAGAAGGAAGAATATGTGGCCAATGTGGTGCGTCTGCTGGACGAGGGGAACAGCATTCCCTTCATCGCCCGCTACCGCAAGGAGCTCCATGGGGCCATGGACGACAGCACGCTGCGCACACTGGAGACCCGGCTGGCCTATCTGCGCTCTCTGCAGGAGCGCCGGGAGACGGTGCTGTCCTCCATCGGGGAGCAGGGCAAGCTGACGCCGGAGCTCTCCGCCGCCATTGCCGCTGCCGGGACGCTGGCGGAGCTGGAGGACCTCTACCGCCCCTTCAGGCAAAAGCGCCGGACCCGGGCCACAGCCGCCAGAGAAAAGGGGCTGGAGCCCCTGGCGGAGCTGCTCTTTGCCCAGCGCCGGGACTGCCCCGACCCTCTGACGGCGGCGGCAGACTATATTGACCCGGAGAAGGGCGTGGAGACGGCGGAGGAGGCCCTGGCCGGCGCCGGCGACATCATTGCCGAGCGCATCAGCGACGACGCGCCGGTGCGTAAGACGCTCCGGGAGCTTCTGAACCGCAGGGGCCGGCTGCGCTCCGAGGCCGCCGGGGAGGAGGACTCCGTCTACCGCCTTTATTACGATTTTACGCAGAGCCTCTCCCGGCTGCAGGGCCACCAGGTGCTGGCAATCAACCGCGGAGAAAAGGAAAAGCTGCTGCGGGTCTCCGTGGAGCTGGACAGGGATCAGGCCCTTCAGGCGCTGCGCCGGGCGGTTGTCGTCCCCGGCAGCGCGGCAATGGACTTTGTGCGCGCCGCGGCGGAGGACGCCTATGACCGGCTGCTGTTCCCCTCGCTGGAGCGGGAGGTGCGCAGCAGCCTGACCGAGACGGCCAACGAGGGGGCCATTGGTCAGTTTGCCCTGAACCTGCGGCCGCTGCTGATGGCGCCGCCGGTGAAGGGCAAGGTCACCATGGGGCTGGACCCGGGGTATCGGATGGGCTGCAAGGTGGCGGTGGTGGACGGCACCGGCAAGGTGGTGGATACGGCTGTGGTCTACCCCACCCTGGGAGAGCGGCAGAAGCGGGAGGCCATCGAAAAGCTGGCCGAGCTGGTGCGCCGGCACGGCGTGGAGCACATCGCCATCGGAAACGGAACCGCCAGCCGTGAGACGGAGCAGGCCGCCGTGGAGCTGATCCGTCAGGAGAACGCCCGGGGGGCCGGCCTGAGCTATATGATCGTCTCGGAGGCCGGCGCCTCGGTCTACTCCGCAAGTCCGCTGGCTGCGGAGGAATTTCCGCAGTATGACGTCAATCTCCGCTCCGCCGTCTCCATTGCGCGGCGGCTGCAGGACCCTCTGGCGGAGCTGGTAAAGATCGAGCCCAAGGCCATCGGCGTGGGCCAGTATCAGCACGATATGCCGGAAAAGCAGCTCAGCGCGGCGCTGGATGCGGTGGTGGAGGATTGCGTCAACGCCGTCGGGGTGGATGTCAACACCGCATCCAGCGCGCTGCTGCGGCGTGTCAGCGGCCTCACCGCGGCCACGGCAAAGAACATTGTGGCCTACCGCGAGGAAAACGGCGCCTTTACCTCCCGCGCGCAGCTGAAAAAGGTACCCAAGCTGGGCCCCAAGGCATTTGAGCAAAGCGCGGGCTTTCTGCGGGTGCCGGAGAGCAAAAACGTGCTGGACAACACGGCGGTGCACCCGGAGAGCTACCGCGCGGCGGAGGCGCTGCTGCGGCTCAGCGGCCACTCCGAGGCGGACGTGCGCAGCCGCAGCCTGGACACTCTGGCGGACTGGGTGAAGGACTTCGGCACGGAAAAGGCCGCGGAGGCCGTGGGCGTGGGCGTTCCGACGCTGACAGATGTGGTGGCGGAGCTGATGAAGCCCGGCCGGGACATCCGGGATGAGCTTCCCAAGCCCATACTGCGCACCGACGTGCTGGAAATCAGCGACCTGCGCCCCGGTATGCTGCTCACCGGCACCGTGCGCAACGTCATCGACTTCGGCGCGTTCGTGGACATCGGCGTCCATCAGGATGGGCTGGTGCATATCTCGGAGATTTCCGACCGCTATCTCCGCCACCCCTCAGAGGTGCTGCGGGTGGGCGACGTGGTGAATGTGACGGTGCTGGAGGTGGACGAGAAGAAAAAACGCATCGGTCTGTCCATTCGCCAGGCGAAGCAGACATAATTTTCCGGCGCGGCGCGTATCCTTTCCTGTGTAGGGCAGAGCGCGCAATTTCGGCGCAGCGTCATCATTTTAGCATCATGCGTTTTCCAAATTGCGCGGCACTGTTCCAATGATTTCTCCATCTGGAAGGGAGTGCCGGCCATGGGCTATGAGGACAGCATAAAAAACGCAAAGCGGCAGGAGGTAAAAAGGCCCCACAATCTCACCATGGAGGGCCGCAGGAGGCTGACGCTCAGCGGCGTGGAGGACGTGGAGCGCTTTGACGAGCAGGAGATCGTCCTGCTGACCAGCGAGGGCAGCCTGATCATCGGCGGCGAGGGGCTGTCCGTCAGCCGCCTGAGCGTGGAGAGCGGCGATGTCAGCGTCCAGGGCCAGGTGCGGGAGCTGCGCTATGAGCCGGAGACGGCCCGGGGCGGGCTGTGGGCCCGGCTGTTCCACTGAAAGAGAGCGGGGACGGAGGCCCATGGAAAATCCTCTGGGAACCCAAATACTGGTGCTGGCAGCCACGCTTTTGACGGGAATGGCGCTGGGGCTGGTCTACGACTTTCTTCGGGTGCTGCGGGAGAGAAGTCCTGCGGCGGTGGGAGCGGCGGCGGACGTGGTCTTCTGCGGCCTTTTTGCCCTGGCGCTGTTTCTGCTGGGGATGGGTCCGGCCCGGGGGACGCTGCGGTTTTTCATGCCCCCTCTGGCGCTCTGCGGAGCCCTCATCTGGTTCGTTTTTTTCGGGGCGGCAGCACGGCTGCTGTACCGCCGGACGCTGGACGGCCTGGGGCAGGCGCTGCGGCTTCCCCTTGGTCCCCTGGGGCGCGGCGCGGATTTTTTCAAAAAAAAGTGCAAAAGGGGCTTTTCATTTCTTCAAAAAGAGTTTACAATAATCACCAGGAAAAGAGCGGAAACGGCACACAGGCGCAAAGCGCGGCATATTGCCGGGGAGAATCACCATGAAACTGAAACGGGCAAGCATCTTTACCAAGATTGTGATACTGGCACTGATCGTCTATGCGGCGATTATGCTGATCAACACCCGCGCCCGCGTCGCGGAGGCCGCCGCCGACCGGGCGGTGCTGCAGGCCCGGGTGGACCGGATGCTCCAGGAAAACGCGGAGCTGGAATACGATATTGACCACGCCGGAGACCCGGAGATTATCGCCGAGATTGCCCGCAGCAAGCTGGGGCTGGTCAAGCCCGGGGAGAAGATCTTCTATGACATCAGCAATTGAGCGGACGGCGGTCCCACCGGTTTTCGGCTGAAAAAGCGCGGCGAGATTGTCCATCCCCCACCCCTTCCGGCGGGGGATGGCACTTGTTTTGCCCGTCCGGCTGAATGCTGCGGCAGGGCATGCGGGCGGCCCGGACAGCTGCCGTTATTACACAATCTTGAATCTATCCAGAGAGAAGGAAAAAAGAGACATTATGCAATTGGAAGTGGGAACGATTGTTGCGGGAAAGGTCACGGGCATCACGCCCTTCGGCGCGTTTGTGGCATTGCCGGGAGGCAAAAACGGTCTGGTCCATATCTCAGAGGTGGCGAACAGCTATGTACGGGATGTGCACGATTATCTGACGGAGCAGCAGGAGGTGCGCGTCAAGATCATCGGCGTCAACCCCCAGGGGAAGATCAGCCTTTCCATCAAGCAGGCGGCCGAGACGCAGCCTCAGCGCCCGCCCCAGCGCCCGCCCCAGCGCCCGCCCCGGCAGCAGCCGGCGGCAGAGACTGTTCCTGCGGAGGCAAAGGAGCTGTATGTCCCACGGCCCTCGGGAGACCGGAATTTTGAGGATAAGCTGAAACGCTTTATGCAGGAGTCGGACGGAAAGATTGCCGGCAGCAAGCTCTATCAGCAGCAAAAGCGGGGTCAGAGAGGCAGAAGAAAATAACGGGGGGCAAGCCGGCTCCCCTTTGGCGGCATTGGGCGGGGCGGACCTTTTTTGGTCCGGCCCCGACCGTCTTTTTCCGGGGCAGCCGCCCATACGCGCGGCGCCAGGGGCGGCGCCTCTCCCATAAAAAGTTTCTACTTTTTATGGGAGAATAGTATCAGTCTCCGTCAGAGGCGAGACGCTCCCGGAAAAGCAGGGAGACGCACCAGATGGCTGCCAGCCCCACCAGGGTGTAGATCACGCGGCTGACTGTTGCGGTCTGGCCGCCGAACAGATAGGCAACCAGGTCAAACCGGAACAGCCCCACACAGCCCCAGTTCAGCCCGCCGATGATGGCGAGCACCAGAGCAATGCGATCCATAATCATGTTTAATCGCTCCTTTTCCCTTGGGATCGGGATTAGCATAACCCGCCGGCCGGAAAGTATGCATTCCGGGAAAAAATATTGCGCCGGCAGCCGTCTATCCCTCGATCTGCCGCTTGATCTGCTCCACCGCACCTTTTTCCAGCCGGGAGACCTGGGCCTGGGAAATGCCGATCTCACTGGCCACCTCCGTCTGGGTGCGGCCGTCGAAAAAACGCAGGGCCAGAATGCGCTTTTCCCGCGCGCTGAGGGAGTCCATTGCCTCCGCCAGGGCAATCTGACTGAGCCATTGCTCGTCTGTATTGCGGGTGTCCCCCACCTGATCCATCACCGTAACATTCTCGCCGGAGTCGGTATAGACCGGCTCATACAGACTCACCGGGTCGCACACCGCATCCATGGCAAACACCACCTCGCTGCGGGGCAGACCCAGTGCCGCGGCAATCTCGTCCACCTCCGGCTCCCGTCCCTGCTCCGCTGTCAGCTTTTCCTTCAGCTGCATGGCGCGGTATGCCGTATCCCGCATACTGCGGGATACCCGAAGGGTGCTGTTGTCACGGAGGTAACGGCGAATTTCACCCGCGATCATCGGCACCCCGTAGGTCGAGAACCGGACCTCGTGGCCCGGGTCAAAATTGTCAATGGCCTTGATCAGCCCCACACAGCCCACCTGAAACAGATCGTCCGCGTTCTCGCCCCGGCCGATAAATTTTTGAATGACAGACAGCACCAGGCGCAGATTGCCGCTGATCAGCTTTTCTCTCGCCTCCTTGCTCCCGTTTTTTGCGCGGATGAGCAGCTCCTCTGTCTCCTCAGCGCCCAGGCGCGGCAGCTTTGCGGTGTTAACGGAACAGATCTCCACCTTTCCCTGCATGGCGAACCACCTCCAAAAAACGGCGCGCACACAGCCCTTCTGCTTCGAAGCAGCTATGTGCGCGCTTTTGTTTGTGACGGTAGTATTTCCCGGAGCAGGGGATTTCATACCGGCCTTTATGAAAACGTATGATACTATTTTTTAAGGAAACGCGCGGATGGTTCCTGTCCGCCAAAGAATCAGAACATTCCTCTTGAAAATTGGAGTCTGGCATAGTATACTAAAGTGCTATGTCAGACCCCTTTTTTATGAAAGGAGTCCCAAAATGATCGCTGTAATACTATTCTCCCATAAAAAGTAGAAACTTTTTATGGGAGAGGCGCCGCTTGACGCGTCGCCCATTTGCGCCAAAAGGCGCAA
>CAJOPB010000020.1 GCA_905236305.1 uncultured Oscillospiraceae bacterium
GCCATGGAGGGCTTCGCCCCGTCGCCGCCCAATCTGGCGCTGGCGGCCTTTCTGCTGGGGTTCGGCGGGCTCTCGGTCCACTGTCAGACCCTGTCCGTGCTGGAGGGCAGCGGCGTAAAGCTGGGTCCCCACTTCCCCGGCAGGCTGGCCCACGGCCTCCTCTCCGCAGCAATCGTGCTTGGCCTGTGCGGAATTTTTAGTGGTTGACAAGTGTCATCTCCTGTGCTATGCTGAGAAGCAGATGACGCGCGTCATCCAAAGGAGGTTTTCAGTATGCAAAGTCCCGCGGAGAGGATTTCCGGTTCTGAGCTGGAGGTCATGAAGGTCCTGTGGGAGGCGGAGGACGCTCTGCCTCTGACGGACATCCGAAGGGCGCTGCAGCGCCGCTTTTCCTGGAGCGACCCCACGGTCAAGACCCTGCTGCGGCTGCCCCTGCCTGCGGCAGGGGACTCTGTCTCCGCCGGCCAGGTGATCGGCTATGTGGGCTCCACCGGTTACGCCACCGGCGCGCATCTGCATTTTGAGGTACGGCGCGACGGCGACTGCGTGGACCCGCTGCAGTTCTTTCCCGCCATGACGGCGGCGCGTCAAGCGGCGCCTCTCCCATAAAAAGTTTCTATTTTTTATGGGAGAATAGTATCAGGCGGCAGTACAAATGCGGGAAGCCCCTCCCGTCCGCGGCTTGCGCGGTGCGGGAGGGGCTTTTCCTCTGCGGACTTTTGCCCGGTTATTTATCCATCAGCGTCTCCAACGCGGCAATCTTCTGGCAGGTGCAGAAAATATTCATGCTCTGATACAGCTCCGCGGTGCCGGGATAGCTGGGGGCGATACGGATATTTTTGTCCTCCGGGTCCACGCCGTAGGGATAGCAGGAGCCGGCATCCGTAAGGCGCACGCCAGCCGCCGCGCACAGCTCAAAGCAGCGCCTGGCAGTGCCGGGCAGGCCGTCATAGCTGATGAAGTATCCGCCGTTGGGGTTGGTCCAGGTGCCGATCCCCAGGCCGGAGAGTCCCCGGTCCAGAGCCGCCAGGGCACAGTCAAACTTGGGCCGCAGATACATGGCCTGCTTGCGCATATGGACCCGCAGGCCGTCCACGTTCCGGAAATAACGGACATGGCGCAGCTGATTGATTTTGTTGTAGCCCAGCGTCTGGACGCTCATCTGCCGGGTCAGAAACGCGATATTGTTTGCGCTGGCCGCCAGCACCGCCACCCCCGCGCCGGCAAAGGTCACCTTGCTGGTGGACATAAACTCGTAAACCATATCCTCGCTGCCGTATTTCCGGCAGGCATCAAAAATATTCAGCAGATAGTCGTCCTGCTCCCGGAAGCCGTGGACATAGTAGGCGTTGTCCCAGAAGATGCGGAAGTCGTCCGCGGCAGGCTTGAGGGCGGCGAAGGCCTCCACCGTCTCGGGGGCGTATGTATAGCCCTGGGGGTTGGAATATTTCGGAACGCACCAGATGCCCTTTACGGCAGGGTCACTCTCCACATATTGCCGCACCAGGTCCATATCCGGTCCCTGGGGCGTCATGGGGATGGAGATCATCTCAATGCCGAATTCCTCGGTGATGCGGAAGTGCCGGTCGTAGCCCGGCACGGGGCAGAGAAACCTGGGATTGGCCTCCTGCCGGCCCCAGGGCTTGCTCCCGCCGTAGACCCCCAGCACATATGCCTTGATCACGTTGTCGTACATCAGCGCCAGAGAGCTCTGCCCGCCGATGATGATATTCTCCATCGGCACCCCCAGCACCTCGCCAAACAGCTCCTTGGCCTCGTCCACTCCGGCCAGCTCGCCGTAATTGCGCACATCCGTCCCCTTGCGGGTGTAGATCAGATCATAGGGATTCTGGGCCAGAATGTCCATGCTCAGATTCAGCTGGGTGGCGTCAGGCTTGCCCCGGGACATGTCAAAATGGTAACCTGCGGCCTTCTCCTGCTCATAGAGCTTTTTCTGCGCCGCCAGCTCCGCCCTGCGCTCCGCGGCGGACATCTCCTGATACGTCTTGAGGTTTTTTTGTTCCATGCTGCATTCCCATCCTTCACAATAATGATTCACATTATATGGTATGCTGTCGGGAATTTCAAGTCCCATTCTCTGATACTATTCTCCCATAAAAAGTAGAAACTTTTTATGGGAGAGGCGCCGCTTGACGCGTCGCCCATTTGCGCCAAAAGGCGCAA
>CAJOPB010000021.1 GCA_905236305.1 uncultured Oscillospiraceae bacterium
ATGCCGGGGTCGGCGGCCTTCGGCGCGGTGTTGTAAAAATGCTCCATCGAAAGCCGCCAGACCTCTTTCCCGCCGTCGAACCGCGGAATCACCGTCCCCCTGCCGCTTCCGGCAGCTAAAAACTGTCCTGCGGCTTCCGGACTGCCGATGGTGGCGGAGAGGCCAATCCTTCTTGGATTGCAGCCTGCCAGCGCGCACAGCCGCTCAATGAGGCAGAAGGTCTGCAGGCCGCGGTCCGCCCGCAGCAGGGAGTGAATCTCGTCGATCACGATGAAGCGCAGGTCGCCGAACAGGGACGGAATTTCCATGTGCTTGTTGATCATGAGCGATTCCAGCGATTCCGGCGTGATCTGCAAAATGCCGGAGGGCTTTTTGAGGAGCTTCCGCTTCTTCGACTGGGCCGCGTCGCCGTGCCAGCGGGTGACGGCAATGCCTTCTTCCTCGCACAGCTCGTTCAGGCGTCCGAACTGGTCGTTGATCAGCGCCTTGAGCGGTGCGATATACAGCACGCCCACGGTCTTTGACGGTTCCTCGTCCAGCAGCGTCAGAATCGGGAAGAAAGCAGCCTCCGTCTTTCCCGACGCGGTGGAGGCAGTCAGCAGCACGTTGTCCGACCTGCCGAAGATGGCGTCGCCCGCCGCGTTCTGGACGGCCCGCAGGCTCCGCCAGCCGGAGCGGTAGATATAATCCCGGATAAAAGGGGCATATCGCTCAAATACATTCATACTGTAAACTCTGCATAGTCCGTTTCCGCCGCATCGGACACTGCCTCCGATTTCGCATAGGAAAACTCGTCCGATTCCAACAGCACTGAAAGGCTCGCGTCGGGATTTTGATAGAGAAGGTCAAGCAGCTCGATAAAATCCCGGATCACCTCGCGCGGCGTGATATTCTGATCCGCGCCAATGCGCCCGTATTCGATCTGAATGAAGCGCACCAAATCGTCCGTGCCGACCGTCCGCGGGCAGCCGTAAAGCCCCGCGTGCATGTCCGCCAGCTTTTCGCACAGCACCAGCATCTCCTCTGCTGTCAGCGGTTCCAGACGAATGACGGGGGCCAGAAGATCCCGCGCCCCCGGCCTGGAGAAGCGCCCCTCCGCCAGCCGGGAGCGCAGCGCCTCGTAGCTGTATATCCCGCGGCGCCTGTCCTCCAGAGCCTGCGGTGTGGCGCCCATGATGATACCGAGATACCGGGCCTTCCCCTGCAGGGTGTCGTTATACATTGTCAGCATTTTTTCATAGTTGTACTGGCGCGTGATGGCGTTGGGAATCTTGTAAATGTTTACCAGCTCGTCAATCATAATCATCATGCCGGCGTAGCCCGCCAGCCGGAAAAAGGCGGCAAAGAGCTTCAAATAGTCATACCAGTCGTCGTCCGTGATGAGGATGTTGACGCCCAGAGCCTCCTTTGCCTCATGCTTCAGGGCATATTCCCCGCGGAACCAGCGGACCACCTTCATCTTCGTCTCGTCGTCGCCCTCAATATAGGAGTGGTAATAACGGGAGAGCAAAGTGGCAAACTCAAAGCCGTGTACCAGCTCACGGATGGCAGCGGTGACGGCGTAAATCTTCTGATCCACCGCTTTGGCCAATGCGGGATCGCCCGGCGCAAGCCCGGTTTCCCGTGCGCTCTCGCTCTGCACGGCGCTGATCCAGCGATCCAGCACCAATGTCAGGGCGCCGCCCTCCGGCTTTGTTTTTGTGGAGAGATTTCCGATTAGCTCCCGATACGTCGCAAGACCCTGCCCGCGCGTACCCTGCAGCCGGCGCTCCGGCGAGAGGTCGGCATCCGCCACGATAAAACCCCGATCCATTACATAATTGCGGATGGTCTGCAAAAGAAAGCTCTTTCCCGTTCCGTAGCGCCCTACAATAAAACGGAAGGCTGCGCCGCCCTCTGAGATAATATCCACGTCATGTAATAGCGCCTCGATCTCGCTTTTGCGCCCTACCGTAATGTAGGGCAGGCCGATGCGCGGCACCACGCCGCCCTTCAGAGAGTTCAGTACCGTCTGTGCGATTCGCTTTGGCACTTTTTGATTGTCTGCCATGTTCAGGCTCCTCCAAGCATTTGCGAGATGTCACCGGCATAGTCCTCCACGACCGAGAGCTTGTCATCCTCGCATAATATAATAACGTCCCCGATTTTTTCAAACAGCGCCTCGTTGATCTCGTCGGCCACAATCGACGGCATCAGATGATTTGCCCGGACAAGCGTGTCCGCCGGCTCGCCCCGAAGCAGCGCGCGGAGAATTTGAAGCTGCAGCTTGTTCAGCGGAACATCCGGCGGAGCGGCTTCGGGGACCGGGACAGGGGCGGGCTGTTTGTCCTCCTCCGTCCGCTCCTCCTCCGAAAGGAGACTGTCCCGCGTCGTCAGAGCGTCGCGGCGTATCCGTTCCAGGCCGGAGAGGTCAATGTCAATCCTTGGCCTGGCCGCAGCAAGCGCAGCGCGTCTGTCGGCCTCTGTCACTGCGTCGATGTACGGGGCGCACCATGCGTCCTCCGGCCGTTCGCGGAGGCGGCGGCCTGCTTTCAGGTAGCGCCGCAGACGCAAATCCGTCTCGTGCAGGAAGCCTTGAAATCTGGCCCGGTCAAAGCCCGGCTTCTCGCAGGCGTCCACCCACCAGATGCCGCCCCGGCAGCGGTAGATCCGGCACCCATCCAGAACGTAGTCTCTGTCGCGGGGCCGTTCCGGCTGATAATAGACTGCGTTGGTAAGGGGATACCAGCGCCGCATGACCCGCTCTCCAAAGCACAGCGTAAACAAGTCTTTCTCCTGCCAGCGGTATCGGGAAAGGGCGCACCGCCACACCTCGCTGAACAGGTGCCTGCCTCTGTCCGGGTCATGGCCTATGACGGGAGATTCCGCCAGCTTTTTCCCGTCGAACAGGCACAGTGCCGAAAACACTGCAGCATCCGAATGCTCCTCCGGTCTTTGCAGCACGGTCAGCGCATCGTCTCGGACCAGAAGCTCCGGACCGGCGTACCGCCGCGCGGCCTCCTGCGGCAGATCATGCAGCACCGCAAAGTCCAGCATCCAGCGCCGAATATTCAGACGCATTTGTATGTCCCCGGCGCCGGAGTCCAGAAAGCCTGCCTCGAACGCCTCCAGCTTTTGCAGGGTATCCTCCGGCGACGCAGCGCCGATCCCGTTCAGAAGCTCATAGACATAGAGATAGGCAGCAGAGGCAGGTATGGGCTGAAGGTCACCCCGTCTGACCTTGGCGCGCCATGAGAAATAACCCCGGAGCTGGGCTGTGTTCATGTCGCGATAGGTGGGAAAATAACAGACAAACTCCCCTCGCCACGGCGCGTCGTCCTCGTAGTCCTCCATGAATTTCGCCTGCCGGAAGAAGTTCTTTGCCTTTTCCTCCACAGACTCTCTGCCATAAGAAAACATGCGGCGCATTTGACGCAGCCGTTCCGGAAGGACTTCTTTCGCGGGGCTGTATGCGCTGCCGGGAAGGGGCAGGACCGTATCCCGGTAGGCTGTCTCAGAGAAGGAATGGGGAGAATCGAGGAAGATGGTAAAGCCGCCCGGTTCGCCGGCAGCAATCGCCCGGTCAAAAAGCGCATAAACCACCTCAGGCTCTGTTTCGCCGTCAAAGGCGACGCCAACCCATTTTGCTCCGCGCATCTGAATGGGAGCGGAGAGATACGGCTTTTCAAGCTCGAACAGGTTCTGTTTCCCGCATTTCAGATCACAGCGTTCGATTTCCGTGCCGGTCTCCGTGTCCCATTGGCGCATCAGAAGCGCGACCCATTGGCCCGTGCGGGGGTGGCAAAGTACGGAAAAGCCCGGGAAATCCGCCCACTTATGCTGTTCCAGAATCTGATATTTTTCCGCGGCATACGCGGTCAGCTCCCGAAGCTCCATCCGTTTTCCCCCTCTCTGACAAGACCGTTCCCGCCCCTGCTCCCATCAGCCCCTGTCCCTCCCGCGGGACGAGGACATGCCGGGGGCAGGGGCGGATTTTCCGGAGCAGATTGCCATTCCGTTTTACTTTGCGCTGATATCTACTGTGTTCCAGTCGCCGCGCTCGCCCAGGTATTCGGCGAAAATATAGCCGTTGGTGAAATAATCTGTGCCGTTCTCCGGCAGGCTGATGATGCTTCCGTCGGGGTTTTCCCAGATGCGGTTGGGGTTCCGCCACACGTCCGTTCCGTCTCCCTGCAGATGGACATAAGCCTGACGGTGTCCGTCCTCAAACACAAACAGGACAAAACGGGAGCCGTCTGCGTTGGGATTGCAGGTGAAGGTCTTCTCGTGCCGCTCCGGCCACGGTGCCGTATATTCCAGATAGTCTGTAAAGCGGTCAAAGCTTCCCAGAATGCCGTCGTAGCGGTAATAGTGCTTTCCGCTGCCATCTGTGCCGGAGCTCCTGGCTGTAATGGTGCCGTCCAGCGCTGCCGCATCCCCCTGTGCAGCGCAAAGCCGTTGGGGTCGCTGGAAAGTCCGGTGACCGGCTGCACATGATAGGTCTGCCGGTAGGGCGAGGTGCGGATCAGAGCGTGCTTCGGACGCAGCTCCTCAGGGTCGCGCAGGACTCTGTAGCGCTCGTCCCGAGTCCATTCCTTCATCGGGGCTCCCTCCTGTTATTCATTTTATCGGGTTCAAAGCGGATTGAATCTATCATAGCATACGCCCCCGTCTGCGTAAAGCGCATTTTTTATTACAATTTCCTTCACAAATGTCATTCAATTTACAGGCTGTGAAATATTCTTCTGCGGTTATTTTGATTCTTGCCAGAACCGCCGGGAAATGGTACGATAAAAGCAGCATCGGCGCAGTCAAAGCCTTTGCCTGTCCTGCGCCGCACTTCGTCAGGAGGGATAGCATGTTCAAGCCCGAGCTGGAAAAAAGTGAGAAAAAGGTGGAGTACATCGAGCTGATCTATGACCTGATTTTCGTCTATCTGATCGGCCGGAACAACGCCCTGCTCCACAACATAGAGGGCGGTTTTTTCTCCGGAGGCATTTTTTTCACCTATCTGGTGTCTACTTTGGTGATTTTGCAGATCTGGTATTTCAGCGCGCTGTTTATCAACCGCTACGGCCGCAACGGCGTCTCAGACCACATCGGCATCTTCATCAACATGTATCTGCTCTACTATCTGGCCGACGGCACGCGGGCGGACTGGTTTGGCTATTACGCCCGCTATAATGCTGCCTGGGGTCTGATTCTCTGCAATCTGGCCGTCCAGTATTATCTCCAGCTGCGGCACCAGTCCGGGCTGACCCCCTGGACCGACCGGCACATCCGCTTTCACGCCCGGCTGCTGCTGATATTGGCGGCGCTGGTGTTTCTGTCCATCCCCCTCTATGCCCGTTTCCGCGTGCCTCTGTCCTGGCTGTCGCTGCTGGCCGGCTTTGTGATCACGGTCTTTACCGGGCGGAGAGACGCCCTGATGCCTGTGAACTTTGAGCACCTGACTGAGCGGGTCATGCTCTATGTGGTGTTTACCTTCGGGGAGATGGTCATCAGCGTGGCCGGCTATTTCGAGGGCGGCTTCTCCGCCAGCACCCTCTATTTCTCCCTTATGGCCTTTCTGATCGTGGCCGGGCTCTTTCTCAGCTACGGTTATCTCTACAACCACTGTATCGACCGGGAGCGGCAGTGCTCCGGCGACGGATATATGCTGCTCCACATCGGACTGGTGCTGGCCCTGAGCTGCCTCACCGCGGCGCTGGAATTCATGCCTGAGGCGGAGGTCGGAGAGCTTCAGAAAAACGTGTTTCTCGTGGCAGCCTTTCTGGTGTATTACGTCTTTCTGTTCCTGGTGGGGCGTTACGCCAGGGAGGGCTTCTGGTCCGGACGGCGCTATCTGGCGCTGCTGGCGGCTGCGGCCGGCTTTGTGCTGCTGATGGCGCTGTGCTACCGCAGCGGCGCGGCCAGCATCGCCATATCCGTGCTTTTCGTCTATGGCGTGTTCGGGCTGATCGTAAAGCACGGCGCCGGACGGCGCGGCTAGCCCCGTCGGCGTAAAAAACACACACAAAGAGAGAAAAACCTGCAAAGGAGCGGAGAAGGAGCCTTATGAACATGAATACCTACGATTTTGAAACCGTCATCCCCCGGCGTGGCACGGACTCGCTGAAATGGTCCGGCAGAGAGAACGAGCTGCCCATGTGGGTGGCAGACATGGATTTTGCCACGGCGCCGGAGGTGCTGGCGGCCATACAGGACCGGGCGGCCCACGGGATCTTTGGCTACAGTGTGCTGGGCGAAGCGTGGTATGACGCCTATATCGGCTGGTGGCAGCGGCGCCACGGCCTGACCATGGAGCGCAGCTGGCTGCTGTTCTGCACCGGCGTCATCCCGGCCATATCCAGCCTCATCCGCGCGCTGACCGCGCCGGGGGAGGGAGTGGTGCTCCAGCCCCCGGTCTACAACATGTTCTTCCACTGCATCGAACGCAACGGCCGGCGGGCGGCGGAGAATCCCCTGCGTTATGAAAACGGCAGCTACAGCGTGGATTTTGAAGACCTGGAGCGGTGCCTCGCCGCGCCGGAGAATACCCTCATGCTCCTGTGCAGCCCCCACAACCCCGTCGGGCGTATCTGGGACCGGGAGACCCTGGAGCGCATCGGAGCGCTGTGCCGCCGCTACGGCGTCACGGTGATCTCCGACGAAATCCACTGCGACCTCACGGAGCCGGGCAGGGACTATGTGCCCTTTGCCTCGGTCTCGGACTGCTGCCGGGACAACAGCATCACCTGCCTCGCCCCCACCAAGACCTTCAACCTGGCGGGCATCAAAACCGCGGCCGTGGCCGTGGCCGACCCGGCGCTGCGGGAGCGGGTCCGGCGCGCCCTGGACAACGACGGAGTGGCCGAAGCCAATGCCTTTGCCGTCCCTGCCGCGGTGGCGGCCTTCAATCACGGCGCCCCCTGGCTGGACGCGCTGCGCCGGCATATCTCCCAAAACCGCGCCCGGACCGGGGCGTTTTTGGCCCGGGAGCTGCCCGAGGTCTCTCTGGTGCCCGGAGAGGCCACCTACCTGCTGTGGCTGGACTTTGGCCGCTCCACCGGGAAGCTTGGCCCCTGGCTGCGCCGGGAGGCGGGGCTGTGGCTCTCCCCCGGAGGCGCTTATGGCCGGCAGGGGGAGAACTTTCTGCGCATGAACATCGCCTGCCCCCGCGCCACGCTGGAGGAGGGCCTGGAGCGCCTTCGGACCGGCCTGCAGCGCTATGACTGGGACCGTTGACCGGAAGGGGAGAAGACGGCGGAGCGAACGTGCGGCCGCTTAGCGGCCGTGCGCTGAGCGGAGTGCAGCCTTCTCAGTTCAGACGCTCCCGGCGTCTGAACTGTAGCAGCCTCTCCCGTTACAGGGGAACCTCACTTGCATTCTCCCCCACAACGCGGTATGATGCAGACAGAAGTATGATAGAAATGGGGGAAGGGCATGTATTATCTTATCCGGGATACAATTGTCCCATGCTCTGCTGAGGAACTGCGGCAAAGCGGACAGCAATATGTGGCAGTGCTGACACAGGAGGAATGGTCCAGAGATAGGGACAGCTTTGACATGGGGATCGAGCTGGAGCCTGAGCTGGATGTCATTCACAACACCAAGGCCGAGGTGAACTACGATTCCCTCACCGGAACCTTTCTGATCCCGGATCGCCGCAATCTTGCAGAACCCGGCAGCCGCTTTGCCTTTGCTCTGGATGAAAAAGGGATTGTCTTTATTGACGGAAGCGGCACCGTCGATACCTTGATCGCCGAGATCCGGCGGGCAAAAAAATGGCGTTTCCCCAGTCTGGAACGCTTTTTGTATGATTTTCTGGAGCAGCTGGTCCACTGGGATCTGACGCTCATGGAGAGCTATGAGCTGGAGCTGGACCGGATTGAGGACAGCATTCTCGAAGGAAAGCACGAGGCCAACATGGCCAGAGTCAACGACATCCGCGGCGATGTGCGGGAGCTTTGTGTCCACTATGAACAGTTAATTGACCTGGGTCAGGAGCTTGAAGAAAATGAAAACGGCTTTTTCAGGGAGGAAAACACCCGCTATTTCCATCTTTTTCTAAACCGTATGGCACGGCTGCACGACGCCGCCACGTCCCTCCGGGATCATACCATGCAGGTGCGGGACCTCTACAACTATCAGCAGGAGGCCAGCCAAAACCGTATTATGACACTTCTGACCGTGGTGACCACCGTGTTTATGCCTCTGACCCTGATAGCCGGCTGGTACGGCATGAACTTCCGCTATATGCCGGAGCTGGAGTCGCCTCTGGGGTATCCTGCGGTCATTTTGGTGAGCGTCGCCATTGTTGTAGTCAGCCTGGTCTATTTTAAACGGAGAAAATGGATGTAATACTTTTTTCCATAGAAAAATCATCGCGCAAAGCGCGCTGCCCGTTTTGCGCCAAAAAGCGCAAAACCTGTCTCATACAAACTTCTGCGCGCCTAGGGCGCTATAAAACGCCTGCATAAAAACTCCCTCTGCATCTCCCGTTTCCGATGCAGAGGGAGTTCCTCTTGCCTATGCTGAACAGGCGGTCAGCTCCGGGGTGTGGGCGCCCCCATGTGCTCTGTGAGCCAGGCCCCATAGCCCGCCGGAACTGAGGTGAAACGCAGAAGCCA
Source organism: uncultured Oscillospiraceae bacterium (assembly GCA_905236305.1). Classification (GTDB taxonomy): domain Bacteria; phylum Bacillota; class Clostridia; order Oscillospirales; family Oscillospiraceae; genus RGIG7114. Next base: position 8,592 of record CAJOPB010000021.1, read on the forward strand.
TCCGGCGTCGGTCTGATCCAGAACCTTGCAAAAGAGCTTGCCGCCGGCTTCGATCTGCACATTGTCGAAGATATTGAGTCCCATGGCGCTGTCCAGCACCGCGCCATCGTGGGCGATTGCCACAATACCCCCATAACAGAGACGCCGGTCGCCATGCTTCCCCTCGATGAGATGAAAACAAACGGGGATGGGTTGGGGAAGCGGCACAGGTCTGGCGTCACTGACCCGGACAGATACGTTATAGGGCGTGCCGATTCCGGTCACCTGGGTCAGCACAAGCTCACCCTTTACGCCCTTGGGATATACCGTCATCTCCTTTGCCACGGTGAGCTCCGCCCCGGCAAGCTCCCGGGTTTTGGGAGAAATCAGAATCTGACCACCCACCGTATAGCTCTCAATGCGGCCGCACAGGTTGACATGGCTTCCGACCACCCCGTACTTTGTCCGTTTTTCCGAGCCGATATTGCCCACAATCACCTCGCCGGTGTTCAGGCCGATTCCCATCTCCAGAAAGGGAAAATCCCGTGCCGCATTCCAGGCATTCACCTGCTCCATACGCATTTCCATCTCCACTGCCGCCGCAATTGCATCGGCAGCGTGGGTATCGGAGGGGGCCGGGGCACCGAAAATTGCCATGATCCCATCGCCGATAAACTCAATAATCGTCCCGTTTCTGCCCTGGATGATCTCTGTCATCTCACCGAGATAATGGTTGAGCATACTGATCAGGTCACCCGCGTCCATTTGCTCGCTCATGGCGGTAAAGCCCCGGAGATCGCTCATGAGAATTGTGAGGCTGCGCTTTTTTCCCCCGAGCGCCAGTCCGTCCGGTGTTTCCAGCAGCTGGCGGACGATCTCGTCAGAAAGGAACCGGCCAAAGGTCTCGTTCAGCAGCTGGTTGCGCATCTCCAGCTGGCTGTTCAGAGCCCGTATGCGTTCCATGGCCTTCACCGCGTCCCGCAGCTCCAGCAGCTCGCTCATATCGCTGAGCACAACGATAATTCCGATACGTGTCTCGCCATCCGTCAGAAAAGAGGTCCTCATGCGGACCTGACGGGTCTCTGCACCGGTGAAAAAGGAGACGACCCGCTCATGGGTATGGGTTCGGTCATACACCGCATCCAGTATGGCCTGGGAGAAATCATCATTGCTCTCGTCGTCAAAAAAACAAAGAGCAAAGCGCTGGCCAAGCAGCTCCTCCTCGCTGCGGCCCAGGATCTGCAGCGCAGCGGGATTCAGATAGCGAATTACGCCATCAAAACCGATGGTCATCACACCCTCAGACATATCCCGCATGATATGCTGGCGAATCATATCCATCTGTCGGTCCATGCGCCGCACCTCACTGCCTGCCGAATCAGGCGCCGGCCTGCTGCGCATACAGGCGTACACGCTCTGCCAGCTCCGGATCACAGGTCCTTCCGTCCTCCATCGTATTCGCGGCCTCGGTCACGGTTTTGCATGCGTCCAGATAGTCCTCTGTCAACGCCCGCAGCCGCTTGCTGAGCTGCTGCATAATGTCCAGAACCTTTTCGGGTCTGGTTTCAAAATATGCGGAAAAGTCCGCGCCGGTAATCGCGGCGAGCTGTGTGCTGTCCTCCAGCGCTACGGCAGTGGCACTGCGAGGGGCCTTCTCGATGATTGCCATTTCACCAAAGCAGGCATTTGCCTCCACACGGGCCAGCAGCTTCTGCTCTGGCAGGCCGTAATTGAGATAGATACCCACGCTGCCTGAGAGAATATCGTACATCTCCTCGCCGGGTTCTCCCTGGCGGAAAATCATTTCGTTTGCGTTAAATACTTTCTGAATCATGTTGTGCCTCCCGCTCAATACATTGCATTCATCATTACGTTCCAATAGAAAGCATCGTTGGACTGTGCCACGATGACTGCGGCTTCGTTATAGACCCTGGCATAATGGTTCAGCTTTTTCCGCAGGGCTGCGAGAAAGCCTTTTTTCTCCTCCGCCGGCCTCTGCCCGGCGCGCTCCAGCTCCGCAATTACCCCGCACAGCTCCTTGTATTCCGCTGTAAGATCCCTGAGTCTGGCACTGAGATTCTGCAGGATGGCCATTACCTGCTCCGGCTGCTCGTGCAGATATGCTCCGAACTCCTCTGTGGTAATCTCCTGAAGGACAGTGCCGTCCTCCAGGGCGACAGCAGTGGCACTGCGGGGCAGACGATCCACCATGCCCATCTCCCCAAAATATTGGCCGGCCCCCAGCTCTGTCAGTTTGCGCGCCTCCGGAGTGCCGTGTTTCGTGAAAATTCCCACCCTGCCGCTGCAGATGTCAAACATGGTGGTTTGAAGTACTCCCTCCCGAAAGATGACCTCGTCCTTTTGAAATGTCCGTTGCATCATGGTATGTATGCTCTCCTTTATGCCTCAAATTTGACAAAATACAGATCTTTTGCTCCACTTTTGACCCTCTGCGCAGTGTCGAATGGCGGCCATAGTCAAGGCCGGCGTCCGGCGCCGCCTGCGGCCTGAAAAGCCCCGTAAGCATCCAGATACCGCCGCATCCGATCCTTGACCCAGGCGGTTTCCGCATTTTTCTTCTCGGCCTCGGCCTTCTCCACCATCTCATTGATGGCCGCGCAGGCAGCCATATAATCCTCGGTCAGCTCACGAATACGCCGCGCCATACGCTGCATGATCACCACGATTTTGGCAGGCTGGTCCCGGAAAAAAATGCCCAGCGTCTCCCAGGTGATGACGGAAAGGCGGGTCCCCTCCTGCAGCGAAACTGCGGTGGCGCTGCGGGGCTGCGCCTCGATCATCGCCATCTCTCCAAAGGAATCGCCGGCCTTGAGCTCTGTCAGCAGCTTTTCGCCCGCGCTGCCGTAGCCCGCATAAATACCCACTCTGCCGCGAAGAATGTCGAACATACAGGTGCCGGCATCCCCCTGCTGAAAAATAACCTCATTTTTCCCGTAGGAGCGGGTTGACATTTCCTGCTTCTCCATACTGCACCCTCCCTGATGCTGCGGCGTTTCCCAGGCCGGTCTCCGTCGGCATGAAAGACCGGTCGGCGAACCCGGCTTCTGTCTTCTGTTTATCCAGAATATCCGAAAAATGTGGAACCAGTATATCATTTTTCCCGGGGAAAGTAAACTCCGGGATTTTGTTTTTGGCCGGATACGTGCACGCAGTGCGCCTCTCTGCCCTTCATAAACGCATATTTATGAAGCAGCCCTGCGGCCAATCTTCATTTTTTGTTGAAATCCTACAAATACTATCGTATAATAGGCTTGATAATTGCCGCCGCGCCGGAATGGCGCAGGGTACAACAGTTGCTGTAAAGGGAGGTTTTGGATGAATATGATGATCTCAACAAAGGGCCGCTATGCTTTGCGGGTGCTGGTGGATATGGCGGAGCACCAGACAGACAGCTTTGTTCCCCTCAAGGAGATTGCGCGACGGCAGGAAATCTCGGAAAAATATCTGGAGAGCATCGTGAAAAGCCTGGTTCAGGGCGGCATACTGGAGGGCCTGCGGGGCAAGGGCGGCGGCTACCGGCTGGTGCGTTCGCCGGAGCAGCTGACCGTCGCGGAGGTTCTCCGCTTTACGGAAGGGCCGCTTTCATCCGTGTCCTGCCTGCAGCCGGGGGCCTCGGCCTGCCCGCGCGCGGGAATCTGCCGCACGCTGGAGCTCTGGAAAGGGCTGGACCAGGTGGTGGAGGATTATCTCACGGGCGTGCGTATTGCAGATCTGATGATGCCGGAGCAGACCGGGGATGACTATGTGATCTAAACCTAAGTCAGAGGTTGCCGGTCTCGTACATCAAAGCTGTCAGTGCGGTCACCGGTGCGGTCTCACAGCGGAGTATACGGGGTCCCATGGAGCACACGTGCAGCCCCAGCCGCCTCGCCAGCTCCGCCTCAAAGGGCTCAAAGCCGCCCTCCGGACCCGTGACAATGGCGGCAGAACGGAATTGCCCCGCAGCGCGCAGCGTATCCCGGAGAGGCGTGCGCTGCCCGGTCTCGTAGAGAAACAGGGGCAGCTCCGTTTTTACTGCCGCATCCAGGGCGCCGGCAAAATCCTCTGCGGCAGAGATCTCGGGGATGATGCCGCGGCCGGACTGCTTTGCAGCCTCCTCCGCAATGCGCCGCCAGCGAATCAGCCGTTTGTCCATTGCCTGGGGGCCTGGAATGGCAACACAGCGGTGACAGAGGAAAAAAATGACCTCTGCCGCGCCGGATTCCACACATTTTTGCACCACATAGTCACTGCGCTCCCCCTGCTTGGGCAGACCGGCCAGCACAGTGACGCGAACAGAAGGCTCCGCGGTATTGGGTACAGTCTGCTCTACCTCTGCCTCTACGCTGCCTCCGGGAGTGAAGCCCCGTATCGTACACCACTGGTCTGTGCCCGCACCGTCGGAGATCACGATCTGATCCCCCACCCGCAGCCGCAGGACCCTGGCGTGCTCCGCGTCGCTGCCAGTCAGCAGCACCGTTCCTCCCTTGGGGACATTGCTGCCGAAAACAAAAAATCTGGCCATAGTATTTCCTCCCAATCCGGCTCTTTTTTCATATTATGGCACAATTCTGTCATAATTGCAAGCATACAGGGAACTAAGACCAAGGTCGTTTCATAAACTTGCGTTTATGAAACGAGAAGGCTGCACTCCGCTCAGCGCACGCCCGGCTTGCGGGGGACGCCGGGCGCACG
>CAJOPB010000022.1 GCA_905236305.1 uncultured Oscillospiraceae bacterium
CGGACACCGCCCAGCTCCACGGCCGCCACCCTGCCCGCCGGGTTGAGGGAGACGGCGCCCAGCCACTGCGACGGGTCCTCCCCCTCCAGCCTTGCCTCGGGGAAGGACCGGAGCACCGTGTCCCGCAGCTCGTCCGGGCTCACCTCCACGCTGCTCAGGAGCCTGGTCACGGTCTCCGGGGTCTCCGGGGTGTCCACACTGCACAGATACGGCGCGCTGAGGCCAAGGTCGGCGCCCGACTCGGTGCTGCCCCGGGAGGAGGCGTGAAACACCGCAAGCGCCGGGTGCTCCTCCCAGCAGAGATATTCCCCGTCCGTCGCGGCCGCGGCGGCTTCGAGGCGGGCGCGGTAGAGATCATAGCTGCCGCCCCAGCGCACCCGCAGCTCCTCCTCTCCGGCGAAGGCCGCGCAGCAGCCCGGGTCGGTGCAGATGTCCGCGTCGGGATGCTGTTCCTTGGGGTGCTCACGGCAGTACAGCGCAAAGCTCCGCAGGGCCACGGCCTGGGCCTTGAGCGCCTCGGTCTCAAAGGAGGCGGGCATTTCCCCGGCCATGGCCGCGGTCAGATAGTCGGCCATGGACATTTCCCGGTTTTCACCACCGTCATACACGGTGAGCACCAGCGCCGCGTCGCGGACGCCGGGGCCGGGGCGTTCCGATGCTCTGTCCGCACCGGTCCCCGCACCGGCCCGGGGCGGACAGAGCAGGGGCGGCAGAAGAAAAATCACCAGCAGAGCCAGCAGAGACAGTATCATCAAACGCCGCAAGAGCAAGCCACCTGCCTTTCCGATTTGTTGCTGTTCAGACGCCCCCCGGCGTCCCCCGCAAGCCGGGCGTGCGCTGAGCGGAGTGCAGCCTTCTCGTTTCATAAACGCAAGCTTCAAGTTTATGAAACGACCCTGCGAATACATCGACTTCCCCTTGACGGAACCGGGAGAACGGTATAAAATAACTGCGCTGAAAAACTATATTTAGGTGGATTTGAAATTATGCAAAAAGACGCTTTGGCAATCACGGTCAGCTCCATGGTGATGGGGGTATTCGGCGCATTTCTGCGCTGGCTCCAGCTTCGCACCGCTGTGGAGGCGGACACGGGACTGATGACCCGGGGCGCGGCCATCAGCGTGATTTATGTGATATACTCCCTCGCCGCGGGGGCGGCAATGCTCGCCTTTGTGCTGGTGTGGCTGCGCCGGACAGCGCTGCCCGGGACGGCGGAGAGAGCGCTGCATGTTCGCACGCCCTTTCCTGCGGTGCTGGGCTGGGTTGCCTTTGTCTGCTTTGCCGCCTGCGGCCTGCGGGAGATGTTTTCCGCCGGCAGCGCCGGGACCCGGCTGCTCACTGTGCTGGTCCGGCTGCGGGGTGTGTCCATGATTCTGACCGGCGCCTCCCTGCCCTTTCTCACCTGCCGCCGGGAGGGAGAGATCAACCCCATGGGCCGGGGCGCCAGCGCGCTGATGAGCGTGGCCTGCTGCATCTGGATGGCCAGCACTTATTACCAAAACTCCCAGAATCCGCTGCGGTGGGAATACGGGCCGCTGGTCCTCGCCCTGGCGGCGAATACGCTGGTTGCCTATTCCCTTATGAGCTGGTACTACCGCGAGCCCAAGCCCCGGTTCGCCGTGGTGCTTCTGCAATGGAGCGTGTTTCTGAATCTCTGTGTCCTGCCAAACGGTATGGGACTGCTCATGTCCGCCGTTCATGCCCTCTTTGCGGCTCTGGAAATGCTGCTGCTGTATGTGGTGCTGTGCAACACCCCGCGGGAGCCGGCATAGCCGCAGTCCCCGGGAGGAAGGTCACGCCATAACATAAACATAAAAGAAATAAACGCTGTATATGCCCAGGCCCCTCCGGGGAGCCTGGGCATATATAGCGTTTTGCTTTTCCGGGGCTCTGTGTATCCTTTCGCCCCCCGCTTTTTGTTCCGCCGCCTCCGGCGGCTTTTGCCCGCTGTGCTATGATTTGTGGGGCGCTCCGTCCCGATGGGCCGGGGCGCGGGAAGGGAAGGGGAAAGCAGCATGGACACGGACATCATCGTCAATGAGGAACAAATCGCACGGTTTCAGGCGTTTCTGCGCGCGGGGGAAAAGAGCTGCGGAACGGTGGAGCACTATTCCCGGGCCGTCCGCTCCCTGGGGCGCTTTCTCGACGGCCGCCCGCTCAGCCGGGGGCGGCTGCTGGAGTGGAAGGAGCACGTTTCGGCGGAGCGAAAGCTGGTGTCAGCCAACCTGATGATCGCCGGGGTCAACGCCTTTTTGCGCTGCTGCGGCTGTTCCGGGTGGCGGCTGCGGTCCCACAGATTTCAGCGGCGGCTTTATCTGCAGGAGCCGCTGACGGTGAAGGATCTCAAAAAGCTGGTCGCGGAGGCTGTCCGCCGGGGTGAGGCGCGGACGCAGATGCTTCTCGCCATCCTCGCCGGAACGGGCATTCGGGTGAGCGAGCTGCGCTTTGTCACCGTGGAGGCGCTGGAAACCGGCAGCGCCCTGGTCACCCTCAAGGGCAAAACCCGGGAGGTGGTGCTCGGCGCCGACCTGCGGCGGCTGCTGCGGGAATATGCCAGACGCACCGGCATCAGCGCCGGTCCGCTGATCGTCAGCGAGGCCGGAAAGCCTCTGGACCGGCGGCGGGTGTGGGAGGCCCTGAAACGCCTCTGCGAGGGGGCAGGGGTTGACCCCCGGCGGGTGTTTCCCCACGCCTTCCGGCATCTGTTTGCCCGGGTCTATTATTCCCTGACCCGGGACCTGGCCCGTCTGGCCGACCAGCTGGGCCACCGCGCCCTGGACACCACCCGGATCTATGTGGCCGACACTGCCCGCCGGCAGCTGCGGCTCCTTGGCCGCGTCGGAAAGGCGCTGGGCCTGCGGGAGCTGGTGCCGAAATTGGAATAGCCCGGACAAAATAATGATTTCGTCCGGACTGATTTTTTTGATATGCGCTATTATAGCACGGATTTTCCCCGTTGTTAACCGCACATTTTTCCTAATTTTTGTCGGAATCCGCTGCCGGCAAAAAAATACGCGCGAAAAACCGCCTTTCCCGGAAAACTGATGTGTCAGTCCCGGAACAGCCTCAGAACTCCTATATAAAATAACAAACCGCACTGCCGCGCCCTCCCTGCTGCCCGGACGAAATCATTATTTTGTCCGGGCAGTCAGGAGGCGGCGGTGGAAAACCAAAACAGCTTTCAGCGGCCCGACCCGGAAAAGGTGGACCGGGCCATCCGTTATTACCACGCGGACCCGGTGGGGATTGTGCTGCGTCTGGCGTGGAGGGCAGGTCTGAGCCGGGGGGAGATTCACGCTCTGACCTGGTATCAGGTGCATCCGGCGGAGGGGCTTCTGCGGCTGCCGGACCGGGACGTACCCCTGGAGCCGGAGCTTGTCCGGGCGCTGGAGGAGTGGCGGGACCGCTGCGGCAAATACAGCAGCTATGTGGCATACTCCCCCCGGTCCAAGCGCCACATGGCACCGCAGTCCATGAGCACGCTGGTCAAAAGCGCGCTGGAGAGCATGGGTCTGGAGGGCGTCAGTCTCCGGGAGCTGCGGCTGGACTATATGCTGCGCACGGCGCAGGAGCACGGGGTGACCCATATGCTGCGGGTGGCCGGAGTGCCCCTGTCCACCTACAACCGCAGCCTTGCCGCGCTGTTCCGCGCCAACGGGGTGGAGCACGGCGCCCGCCGGGACGACGAAAAAAACGCCCGGGCCTCCGCGGCCCCGGGGGAGGCGGAGCGCTCCTACCGGCTGTGGCAGATCATGCAGCGGGAGAAGCACAGCCCCGGCGGGCTGGCGCTGTGGCTGACGCGGCAGCTGGGGCTGAGCATTGCGGACATCACGACCCTGACCTGGGCGGACGTGGATCTGGACGCCGGGGTGCTGCGCGCCGGGGCGCGGGAGTATCCGCTGACCCGGAGCGTCCAGACCATTTTAAAAGAGGAGCTGGCGCTGCGGCGGCCGGAGGACGACCCCCATCTGGTGCTGTCCCCGGAGTCCCGCCGCGCCCTGACCTCCGACCGCCTCTCGGTGCTGGTGCGGGAGGCCCTGATCCGGGGCGGCATCGGCGACCTGTCCGCAGTGGACCTGCGGCGGGAGTTTGAAACCGAGCATCAGTGGCGCCAGGTGCGCGCATGGCTGGATTCCCACGGCTCCATCACCCCCGGTCAGGCTGCGGAGCTGCTGTCCGTCTCCGCGCCCGCGGCCTGGAACCGGCTGCAGAGCATGGAGCGTCTGGGGCACCTGGCCCACATCGGGCACAAGTATTACCCCGCGGACAAGACCCCCTCTCCGGAGCGGCTGCGCGCGGAGCTTTTGGACTATATCTCCCGCAAGGGCTCCATCTCCTGCGCCGAGGCGGAGGCCCGTTTCGGCATCCCCTCCCGGCAGATCGGCTATTACCTGCGCAGCATGGTAAAGCGCGGAGAGCTGGACATGGTAAAGCGCGGCCACTACGCCCTCCCCGCACCCGCCGGGGACAAAGAGGGCAGGCTATGAAAAATAGGCACTATATATGTACTGCCCCGGAAGGGGTGGACATATATAGTGCCGTTTTCTGCGAGGGAGTGACTATTTATACTTTATTTATCTGAATGACGCCGGCGCGTTGTGGGCATTCCAGTTTACAATCGCGTCGCTGATATACTGCGTCAGGCTGATTTTTTCTGCTCTTGCGATCTGTGCCGCGTCTCTGTGCACGCCGGGGGCAATCCGCACTGTCAGCTTTCCGCTGTATTCCTGCGCGGCATCGACAGGTACGTCGGGAATCGGAATACCTGCTTCCCCGGCCGTGACAAGCCACTCCTGTTCGTTTGACTCCAGCTCTGAAATTGCTTCCTCCGCTGTCTCACCCTGCCCGACACAGCCCTTCAAGGATGCGCTTTTTGCGATCCAGAATACGTGCTGTTCGACCCTGGTCTGATATACCTGAAACGGATACAGCATTCAATCAACCTCCTGATTGCGGTTTTCAATCTCATCAAATAACTCTTTCAGCTCTTTAACATAGGCTTCCTGAACATATTTCCCATGCATGGGAATGGGAATCACCGTCCCGCTGGGAACATCGACAATCTTCTTCGAATGCTTTCCGCCGGAGACGACGCCGCACCCGTAGGATTTTGACAGACGTTCCACCTCGTCAAAGGTAATGTTGTTTGGAATCGGTTTTGCATTGAACTTCTCTTTTAGCTTATCCAGCGTTGACATTGTTTCACCCTCTCTGCCCTGTTTATATGATAGCACATATGCCACCATGCGTCAAGCGCAGTCCTTTCCCGACTCCGCGTCTCCCCGACGCCAGGGCGGGCAACAAAGCGTTACAATGTGACTGTTTTCCTCATTCAAATTTGAACTGTTTGCGTTATCGTAACAGTTATCTTACGCTTGGCCAAAACCCCTTCCAAAGTTCGAAAAGACCTGCTATACTCCACAATCGCAAGGGGAAACCGGCATTTGCCGGACTGATTTCGGTATAGCCGCGGGACGTCAGCCGTTACGGAATTCCAGGCGTCCGGCGTTATACAATAACGCAGGCCCCCTCCCTTGCGGAGGGGGTACTTTTTTGAAGGAGGAGTTTCACATGAGAACTCTGAAGAAGACTCTGTGCCTGGTTCTCGCA
>CAJOPB010000023.1 GCA_905236305.1 uncultured Oscillospiraceae bacterium
GTGTTACGCCTTGTTATTCTGACTGCCATTCCATTTGTTGCCTTTACTCACGCTGTTTCGTGATGCCGTGAATAGTTCACGGTAAAGGAATCGACTTTTCTCTTTTCTTTTTTGAGGCTTTCTCAGTGTTGCGCGGAGGGATTGTTATAGAGACCAGCGTCTGAATGAGCGCAATTACCCCTCGTGCTTCTCCGCTATCTCATTCTCCATACTCAGCGTATATCCGGGCCATTTGATAGGTGTGGCCCGGATATATCGAGTAAGAGAGCACTTCGCTTTTTTCTGTGAAGAAAGTCAGCTATGCACCAGAGTCAGCCGGCTGCAAAGCCGCATAAATACTTTGCTTTTTCTCAGAGCCTGTGCTATAATATAGGGATTAAAGCCCTTTTGAGAACGGGAGATGAGCGTATGGGGGAGATGTTTGACCCTGCGATTGAGGCCTGCTATCAGGAATTGCGGCAGAAGATCCTCGCATCCGGGATGAACGTGGATTGGAAACGGGTGCGCGCTGCATTCTCCCTGGCTGTGAATGCCCACGCCGGACAGAAGCGGAAGGATGGCTCGCCCTATGTCACACATGTGATCGCGGCGGCCTGCATCATCGCGGAGATGGGCCTGGATGAGGACTCCGTGGTGGCGGCGCTGCTGCACGACACCATTGAGGATACCGCTGTCACACATGAGGACCTCGCCCATCAGTTTGGCAAGAGCGTTGCCAATATCGTGGAGGGCGTTACCAAGCTGACCCGGGTGAATTTTACCAGCCGGGAGGATGAGCAGAACGAGAATGTCCGGAAGATGCTCATTGCCATGAACCGGGACATCCGCGTGATTCTGATTAAGCTCGCCGACCGGCTGCACAACATGCGCACCATGGACTACCAGACGCCGGAGAAGCAGCGGCTGAAGTCCCTGGAGACCATGGAGATCTATGCGCCCATTGCCCACCGTCTGGGCATTCAGTCAATCAAGTGGGAGCTGGAGGACCTGTCGCTGAAATATCTGGACCCTGTGGCATTTCAGGCGATTACAGATACTATAGAGGCCCGCCGGAGCGAGCTGGAACGGTTTATGTCCCGGATGGAGGAGCGGATCCGGGAGCGGCTGCGGGAGTGGAACATCGAGTGTACAGTTTACCACCGCATCAAGCACACCTACAGCATCTATCGCAAGATGTACACCCAGAAGCTGGAGCTGAACGAGATTTTTGATGTCTGTGCCCTCCGGGTTATCGTGGAGAATGTCTCAGACTGCTATAATGTACTGGGCCAGGTGCACGACATGTTCAAGCCCGTTCCGGGCAAATTTAAGGATTATATCTCCACCCCAAAGCCCAACGGCTATCAGTCTCTCCACACCACGGTTATCGGCAGCGAGGCCATTCCCTTTGAGGTACAGATCCGCACATGGGATATGCACCGCACGGCGGAATACGGCGTGGCAGCCCACTGGAAGTATAAATCCGGCGAGGCGGGAGTCCGGGAGGGGGATGAGGAAAAATTCGCCTGGATACGCCATCTGCTGGAGACTCAGCAGGACAGCGACGCGGAGGATTTTCTCTCCGGCATCAAGGTGGATATGTTTGCCGACGAGGTGTTTGTATTCACCCCCAAGGGGGATGTCAGCAGCCTGCCTGCCGGTGCCACGCCTGTGGATTTTGCCTACAGTATTCACTCCGCCGTGGGCAACCGGATGGTGGGGGCCAAGGTCAATGGCCGGATCGTTCCCTTTGGTCATGTGCTGCAAAACGGGGACATTGTGGAAATTCTGACCTCGAAATCCGCTCCGGGTCCCAGCCGTGACTGGCTGATCCTGGCCAAGAGCGGCTCTGCCCGCACCAAGATCAAGCAGTGGCTGAAAAAAGAGCGCCGCGAGGAAAATGTGGTGCAGGGCAGGGAAATGCTGGAGATGGAGCTGCGCCGGGTGGGCATCACCATGGCAGAGGTCACCGAGGCGGACATCCTGCCGGGACTGATGAAAAAGCTGTCCATGAACAGCCTGGAGGACATCTATGCCGCCATCGGCTATGGCGGCCTCACCGCAGTGAAGACGGCCAACCGGCTCCGGGACGAGCTGACACGGGTGCAGCGGGACGCCGCGGGCGGCCGCAGCGCCGTGGAGAAAATGGTGGATGCCGCGGAGCGGCGCAATCAGAAGGACAGCCCGCAAAAGCGCGCCCGGGCGATCCAGGGCGTATTGATCGAGGGACTGGACAACTGTCTGATCAAATTTGCCCGCTGCTGTACTCCGGTGTACGGAGACAATATCGTGGGCTTTATCACCAAGGGCTTCGGTGTCTCCATCCACCGCTCCGACTGCAAAAATCACCGCGCAGGCGAGAGCGGTGCGGAGGAGGGCCGCTGGCTGGAGGCCAGCTGGGCTCCGGGCTATGAGGGAAGTTATATCACCACTGTCAAGCTCAACTGTGTCGACCGCAACGGGCTGAGTCTGGACATCGCGCTGGTGCTCAACTCCATGAACGCACGGGTCCGCTCCTTCGCTGCCCGGGAGGTGGGCGGAGGCCAGGCAGTGGCGAACGTAACCCTGGAGGTCCGGGACCTGGTGGAGCTCAAGGCGATCATGGCCCGGCTGGGCACCATCATGGGCGTCAGGGAAATCCTGCGGAGCAACGGATAAGGGGAGGTTGAGACATGCGCGCGGTAGTGACTCGGGTGACGGAGGCATCTGTCACCATTGCGGGGACGGTCAGGGGCCGGATTGAAAAGGGACTTCTGGTGCTTCTGGGGATCCACGCTGCGGATACGGAGGCCCAGGCGGAGAAAATGGCGGATAAAATCTGCGGCCTGCGCATTTTTGAGGACGCGGCAGGGAAAATGAACATCAATCTTGCCGGTGTCCAGGGGGCGCTGCTGATCGTCAGCCAGTTCACCCTCTATGCCGACACCGGCTCCCGGCGGCCTGGCTTTACCCAGGCCGCCCGGCCTGAGACAGCGGTTCCCCTCTATGAGCGGGTGATTGCTTTGTGCCGGGAGCGCGGCTTTCCCGTGGAGACGGGGGAATTCGGCGCGGACATGGAGGTCTCCTCTGTAAACGACGGGCCAGTGACGATCCTTCTGGAGGTTTGAGGCAAAAGGGCGGGCATGCTTTCGCCCCGGCCGCGTCAAAAAAACGAAACGCAGTACTGTCCCGGGACCGCTTTTCCCGGGGCCGCGGGCTTTGTAATTGTCTTTATAACAGGCGAACAGGAAAGGATTATTCTGCAATGCTGATCAAATGCTTTACCGTTGGCTCCTATGAGACCAACTGCTATATTGTCACAGATGAGAACACCCTGGAATGCGCAGTCATCGACCCCGGCGCCGATTCTGCTGCGCTGCTGGATTATCTGGAGGACAACCGGCTGCAGTGCCGGTTTATCCTGCTGACTCACGGCCACTTTGATCACACCGGCGCGGTGGAGGCTCTGCGGGAGGAGACCGGCGCTCCTCTTGGAATGCACCGGGCAGACGACGGGGTCACCATTGGGGGAGATTACTACCGCTTCCGTGCCCCGGAGGGCACCCGTTTTCTGAGCGAGGGGGACGTGATTGCGGTGGGGAGATTGTCCTTCACGGTGATGGAGACCCCGGGCCACACGCCCGGCGGGCTGACCTTTCTCTGCCAGGAGCCGGGCAGCCCGGAGCGGGCGCTTTTTACCGGCGACACACTGTTTCGCGACAGCTGCGGCCGCACGGACTTTCCCGGCAGCAGCACGGACGACATGCTCCGCTCTCTCCGGCGGCTGGCCGACCTGCCCGGGGACTATGAGGTTTATCCGGGGCATATGGACTCCACCACCATGGACCGGGAACGCCGGGTCAATTATTTCATTGCCGCGGCCATGCGCCGGTGAGGCAGCAATTTTTTACAATTTGTTCATGGAAGCAGCAAAAAACAGTATATAATGCAAAAAAGTAACTGCGCATTTCCTCTGAACAGAGGAAATGCGGAAGGAGTGAGACGCTTATGTCCAAAAAAGCACTGGTCATTGAGGACGACAAGAATATCGCCGAGCTGGTGCGGCTCTATCTGGAAAAGGACGGCTTTGAGGTCTCCCGCGCCGCGGATGGAGGCGAGGGCGTAGAGATGTTCCGGGCCTTTTCGCCGGATCTGGTGCTGCTGGACATCATGCTCCCGGTGATGGACGGCTGGGCTGTGCTGCGGGAAATCCGCAAGCTGGGGTCCACGCCTGTCATCATGCTCACAGCCAAGAGCGAAACGCCGGACAAGGTGACCGGACTGGAGATGGGGGCGGATGACTATGTGACCAAGCCCTTTGAGCCAAAGGAGCTGATGGCCCGTATCCACGCGGTGCTGCGCCGCTCCGACGAGCCGGGGGTAAAAAAGAGCAACCGCCTGGAATATGACAGACTGGTTGTGGATTTGGATTCCTATGAGCTGATCGTGGACGGCAGGCGGGTGGACACCCCACCGAAGGAGCTGGAGCTGCTGTTCCATCTGGCCTCCTCGCCCAACCGTGTCTTTACCCGCAACCAGCTTCTGGACGAAGTCTGGGGCTTTGACTATTTCGGTGACAGCCGCACGGTGGACGTGCATATCAAGCGCCTGCGGGAGAAGCTGGAGGGCGTCAGCGACAAGTGGTCGGTCAAGACCGTGTGGGGCGTGGGCTACAAATTTGAGCTCACGGAGTGAGCACCACTGCCCGGCCGCGGGAGCGCATCCGCGGGAGACAGAAGGCGGGAGCGTCGTGAGACAATGAGGAGCAGCTATTATTTTAAGAATTTTATACTGGTAGCGGGACTGGTGATGCTGGCCTTTATCATCCTGGGCGCGATTTTTGTATTCATTGGCAGAAATTATATGCTGCGGGAGCGGCGGGA
>CAJOPB010000024.1 GCA_905236305.1 uncultured Oscillospiraceae bacterium
TGCGCGGAGCGCGAGAGGGGAGGCGTGCCCGGATGAACGTATTGCAGCTGTCGCTGAAGCTGCTGCTGTTTGTGGCGGCAGGCTTTGCGGCGCGAAAGACGGGGGCGATGCAGGACGGCTTTGACAGAATGCTCAGCCGCTTTGTCCTTGCGGTGCCCCTGCCCTGCATGATTCTGAATTCCTTTCACATTCAGTACTCTCTGGATAATATTCTCTCCGCACCGGTGCTGCTGCTCCTGGGCGTGATCTGCCTGGCAGTCAATTTTGCGCTGGCGGTGTTGGCCACGGCGCGCCTGCGGAACCGGGATATGCGCAGGACCATCTGCTTTGCCCTGGTTTTTACCAATTTTACCTTTGTGGGCTTTCCGGTGGTGCAGGAGCTGTACGGGTCGGGGGGCTTTTTCTATTATGTGATTTTCACCCTGCCGGTGCGTCTGGTGTTTTACGGCGGGGCCTCTGTGATGCTGGGCAGGGCGGGAGAGCAGGTGGACCTCCGCGAGACGGTGAAGCGCTTTTTCTGCGCGCCGGTCATTGCGGTTTTTCTCGGTTTCCTTCTGTACGCGGCACAGCTTGCGCTGCCGGAGGTGCTGGACAGCACCATTGCAGCCATCGGGGCCATGGCAACGCCCCTGGGGCTGATGATCTGCGGGGCAACCCTGGCGGACGCGGATCTGAAAACGGCGCTGCGGCAGCCCGCGGTTTTGGTGGTCACGCTCTGCCGGCTCCTGGTGGTGCCGGCCGTGATGACGGCGGCAATGCATCTGGCCGGCCTGCCCGGCGAAATGCTGCGCCCCCTGCTGTTTTATTTTGCGATGCCCGTGGCGTCCCTCACCCCCGCGTTTCTGCTGCGGTATAATCCGGAGGCTGTGGAGGCGCGGACTGCCGCCGGATATATGGTGGTGGCCAGCACCCTCTTTTGTGTGGGCACAATTCCGCTGTGGTCCTGGCTGGCAGAACGCCTGCTGCCGTGAGGGGAGAGGAGAAGGCTGTGAAAGCGGCGATTGTTGACTTTATCCGGCGGGAGCCGATTTTGATTCTGTCGGCGGCGGCCGCGGCGGCGAGCTGTTTTCCGGTGCCGCCGGACCGCGCGTATCTGGGCTATATCGACTTTCGCACGCTGGCGCTGCTGTATGCGCTGATGGTGGTGGTGGCGGGCCTGGGGAACGCGGGCGCCTTTGCCCATCTGGCCCATACGGTCTGTGCCCATGCAAAAACCACCCGGGGTATGGGGCTGCTGCTGGTTGCCATGTCCTTTTTCAGCGCCATGCTCATCACCAATGACGTGGCGCTGCTGACGTTTGTGCCCTTTGCCGTGGTGCTGCTGGGCATGACGGGAAGGCGGCAGGACCTGATCCGGATCGTGGTGCTGCAGACGGTGGCAGCCAACCTGGGCAGTATGCTCACCCCTGTGGGGAACCCCCAAAACCTGTATCTGTTCTCCCACTACAGCCTGACCACCGGCGGCTTCTTCCGCATTACGGGTCCGGTCTGGGGACTTTCACTGGTGCTGGTGCTGGCGCTGAGCCTGATTCTGCTGCCGCGGGCGCCGCTGAACGCCTTCCTGGGGGAGGAGCCGGGGATGGACAAGCGGGGACTGGCGCTGTATCTGGCGCTGTTTGCCCTCTGCCTGCTGTCGGTGTTCCGCGTGCTGCCCTGGCTGCTGATGCTGGTGATTCTGGCGGCAGTGCTCCTGATATGCGACCGCAAAATGCTCCTGAAGGCGGATTTTATGCTGCTGCTGACCTTCGTGGCGTTTTTTGTCTTTGCCGGAAATCTGGCGCGGCTGGAGGCCATCGACCGTCTGATGCGGCGGATTCTGGGCGGCCGGGAGTATCTGGCGGCGCTGCTCACCAGTCAGGTGATCAGCAACGTCCCGGCAGCGCTGCTGCTCTCGGGCTTTACCGATCAGGCGCGGGAGCTGCTGCTGGGGGTGGACGTGGGCGGCCTGGGGACCCCCATTGCCAGCCTGGCCAGCCTCATCAGCCTCAAGCTTTATTCACGGACCCGGGACGCCCACACGGGGCGCTACCTTCTGGCCTTTACCCTGGTGAATCTTCTGCTGCTTTTGCTGCTCTCCGCCGCCCTTTTGCCGGGCGGAGGATGATATAGAATGCGGAAAAAAGCCATTTCTGCATTATGCCTGGATTTGATTCCTCTGCATAAAATAATACAATTTTGCATCCATCAACAGAAATTCTGTTTCTATAACCACTCAACTTTTTTGTTTCCTAAAAATCGGTCATGTGTGTGATAGCTCAAAGAAGCAATAAAGCCGTTTGGTCTATTCTTATCTCCGAAAAAACATATATCATCAGCCATAAATACAACCATATCAAGAGCGCGCTTTAAATACGCGGCATAGGGGCCGTAGTAGATAAAAAAGTCCGCCGTAATGGAGTGTTCGTCCTGCGTAATTTCTACTGCAATTTCAAATTTGGTGGATACATTCCTTGCGAGGGCCGCAAACAATGCCGCCTGTTCCTTTGCGTGCGGACGGGTTTTATACTGATATTTTGTTTCTGCGTCCCTCATCAATTCCTCGAAGGAAGGGATATTGCCGGAAGTATCAGCAATCGGAATCTTTGATAGTTGCTCCGCCTCTGTCATTATTACATCCGGGTTCGCT
Organism: uncultured Oscillospiraceae bacterium; assembly: GCA_905236305.1. Lineage (GTDB taxonomy): Bacteria > Bacillota > Clostridia > Oscillospirales > Oscillospiraceae > RGIG7114. Next base: position 2,627 of record CAJOPB010000024.1, read on the forward strand.
TCGGGAAATATTTATGCTAGTGATTTATCACTAGCATAACACATTTTTCGAAGTTAGTGAAGTATCACTAATAACAAAACCTCAAATAATTTATCATATCGACAAATTATTTGAGGGAGGGTCGTCTATGAATACCCGTGAGGCTATTGCGGCCCGTATCGTTCAATTATGCAAGGCCCGCCCCGGACGCGCCAGCGGACGGGGCGGCTCGTCTTGTCAAGAACGATTGTGGGTGGTAATTTGTGAGGGAGATATTGGCAGAGCGGTTGAAAAATTGTTCTGTGCAATGCGGAGGAGGAACTCGGGCTTTGGACCGGCGACCGACGGCAACACAGCACAGGGCGATTTAGCCAAGCCGGAATGTGCCGCGCAGCCGTCATCCGAACAGATGGTTCAGCCAGTTGACAAACAGCGCCCGCCACTGGACGCAGGCGGAAAAATCCTGCGGAGGGAGCTGCAGGCCCGGGGGCGGCTCATGGGGGACACAGGCGCCGAAGCCGTGGCCGCCGTAGGGGAAGATATGCATTTCGCAGTGCGCATGCTGCCTTGCGTAGGCCTGCTGAAGCTCCACCAGATACTCCGGCGGCACGACATCGTCGTCCGCTGCGGCACAGAGGAAGGCAGGTACATCCTCCGGGAGGACGTGGGTGCGCAGATCATAACGGTCCGCAAGCGCCTCGCGCTGCTGTTCGTCCTCATAGACCTCCCGTCCGGCCATGACCGCGACGATCTTGTCCCCGTGCATACTCACGGCGGGATAGATCAGCCCCAGGGCATTGGGCATTCCGTCCTCTGCATCCACCGCATCCGGCACATAGCCCGGCCACTCCACGGCGCTGTTGCGGAAGCAAAGCCCCTCCACCCCCGCGAGATTTCCGCCGGCGGAGAAGCCCGCCAGGGCGATTTTCCGGGGGTCCAGCCCAAACTCTGCGGCGTGGTGGCGCACATAGCGTACCGCCCGCTGCGCATCCAGGAACATCAGGGGAGCCCGGTAGGGATAGCTGCGATACCACAGCACAAAGGCGCTGATTCCCCCCGCATTCAAAAACTCCGCAACCTCTTTCCCCTCGCTCTCCATGGATTTGGTGAGATAGGCCCCACCGGGGCAGATAATGACGCAGCGGTCGCTGTTTTCCGCCAGAAAGGGCACAAGAAGGGGGACGTCGCTGTAGGTTTCTTCCGCGTAGCCGTTCAGGATTTCTTCCGCCCAGACCATGAAGTCGTTGCCCCGCAGGTCGCCCAGCGCCGGGGTGGATTTGTCCCAGATGCCGGGATATTTCTGAAAGGCCTCCTCCAGCGTCATGGTCTTGTCAACGTGCATGACGTCGGATTTGCTCTCTCCGGTGTTGCCGGGGATCTCGGAGCCCCAGATGGGCAGGGGCGGGCTGCAATGCCGCAATTTCATAACGGGTTCCTCCTTTTATCTATTGAAAAATGATAGTAAGACCGGCCTCAGCGTGGACCGAAAACGCCTGCTTTTTCAATAAAATGTCAGTAGAGATAATTATGATTCACATATCCATAGAGATTGAGGGAAGGGACGTAGACATACCAGTAGGTGCTGTCGCTGCTGTCCAGCACCTGCACCTGCGCGCCGGAGTAGAGCTGGGCAATCTCGTTGCGGCTGTCATAGGCTTTTTTCGCTGCGGATTGCCAGGTAGCCAGTCTGAACATCTGCGTAATAAATGGTATAATCCTGCGGCGCTCTGCCCGCTCCGACAAACACGACGCTGCCGGCGGCAGGGGGCGCGGGGGGTGCCGCCGCTGCCGCAGCCGCTGAGCAGACAGAGGGCCAAAAGCGCCGGCAGCAGACGGGAAAACCGTTTTTTCATGGTGCATACCTCCTGTACAACAAGCGAGTGTCTACCCTTTCCTCTCCGGCCCGCCGGCCGGGCAGTGCGCATGGTTACCCTGCCGCAAGAAGCGCGTTGAGATAGCGATATACCGTCTCGGAAATCTGCCGGACGTTCTCCGTTCCCGGGCTGAAATTGACGTTCTGAGACATGACACAGAGAATATATTCACAGGCAGGGGAGGTGATGATCGCAACGTCATTCTGCACATGGTCCAGCTCGCCGGTCTTGTTGGCGCAGGGGGTGTTTTCGGGGAGTCCGGCCGGGATCTTTGCGACACGCGTCTGATTGCGCAGCGCCTCCAAAATCCTGTATCAAATCATACATTATTTCTGCAAGAATTATAGCATATTCGGGGGAATTATGCAATACCGCCCCGGCCTGCCGCTACGGTTCAGACGCCGGGGGCGGCTGCGCTGCGGCAGCGTGCCTCTGCTCCTGCAGGGCTTCATGCTTTTGCAGCCACTTATTTTCATACATCAGCTTGTCCGCGCGGCGCACCACATCGTGGACGCTGTCGTCGATATTCGGATTGTAGACCGCAATCCCCCGCGCGACGTTTACCTGCTCCCAGCGCACCTCTGTTTTTCTGCGCCGCTCTGCACAGGCTTCGTCAAAGCGCCGCAGCAGCTCCCGCCAGTTACCAAAATCCGTATTTTGCAAAATGACGACAAACTCATCCCCACCGATGCGGAACACGGGGCTGTGGGAGAAGGTGCTGCAGATCAGGGAGCAGGCGATTTTCAGATAGATGTCGCCCTTGTCATGGCCCTCCTGATCGTTGATGAGCTTGAGGTTGTTGCAGTCAAAGATGCACACGGCAAATTCCGGCCGGTGCTCTTTATCCCGCAGCCGCACCTGCAGATTTTCCGTATAGATGTCAAAGGCCCCCTTGTTGTTGACGGAGGTCAGCGCATCGGCATAGGCCAGGTCGTTGAGGTCGCTGATATAGGTCTTCAGATGGGAGATCAGCCGGCGGAAGGCGCTGGTCAGAATGCCCACCTCGTCCTCTCCGCTGTAATCCAGCTGGCAGTCATAGTGGCCCGCGTTCACCTGCTCGGCCACCGCGGTCAAATCCCGGAGCGGCTTCGTGATATGACCGGCAAAGCGCATTGTGATGGAAATAAAGAGCGCCAGCAGAAGGACCGAGACAATGAAAATCTGCAAAAGCCAGTGGTGCCAGCCGGCGTTCACCTCGGACAGGGGCACGGCGACATTCAGCCACATTCCGTTGCTCAGCGCCAGCCGGACGGCCATCTTCTCCACGCCCTCGAAGGAATAGCGGAGATAGGTTTTGGTATCCAGGAAGCCTGCCGGGACCTCCGGCAGGGTCTGCATGGTGGTGACATCCATGCGGGGATGATAGATGAGCCTTCCCGCGCCGTCGCTGATGAATGCGCAGCCGCTGTCGTAAAGGGAGATGCGGTCCACCTGCCCGGCCATGGTGGAGTAGTCGATCTCAATTCCCACCACGCCGACGAAACGGCCGTTTTGGTGGATGGGTACATTGTAGGAAATCACCCGCATGTCCAGATTGTCCGTGATATAGGGCGGCAGCCAGATGGGCCTGCCCGTCGCCTTGGGAACCGTAAACCAGACCAGGGAGGAGGTATCCTCCGTATCGTAGAGGGTGATGTCCGTCACCGCGTGCTCCTGAAAGACGGACCCGTTCAGATTGACAAGCCAGAAGCCCTTTGCGGTCTCTGAGAACGCGGGGTCGATCCGATAGTAACAGGTCAGAACGCCGTTGGTCTTATAGGCCATCGCTGCGAAAATCTCCCTGACCCGCTCCAGATGCTCCGGGAGCTGCTCCGGCTCCAGGCCCTCCAGGTCCGACTCCACATAGGCGGAAACCATCTCTACCGCCTGCTCTACGCTCTGAAAATAGTAGTCCAGATTCTTTTCGCCGGCTTCACAGAGCAGATACAAAAGCTGTTCCGAATCGCTGATGGCGAGATGCCGGAGCGCAAAGAACCCCAGAAGCGTGGCGACGGTCATGGTTACCGTGATGGCCAGAACGGTCAGAAGCGTTGTCTGGGTTCGGATGGAGGTCGCCCTTGTGATGCGCCGACGGGGAATATCCTCGGCGCGCTCCTGCTCCTGCTGCTCCATTACTGCTCCCTCCTTACCCTGACGCCTGCAATCAGCTTTTCCCCGTCATGCTCCGTGACACGGACAATCGTCAGCGTCACCGGCTGCGGGATACCGTTGATCATAAGGCGGTACTGCAACTGAAAGGCCCCCTTTTCCCGAATGTCCCGAAGGACGTTCTCCCGGTTGAACCGGTCCAGATACCGGGAGAGATCCTCCGGGCAGACGGCCTTTTTCCCGTCGATGATTCCCTGGCGGAAAAAGTCGTCTCCGGTCCTGGCAAAGCCCAGGGACTGATAGGCGCTGGTGGCATTATACTCATAATACCGGCTGCTTTCCGTTTCCACTGTATAAAGGCTGAGATAATCGCCCGAGAGCGCCATGACCCGCGCGAAGACGGCCTGCTCCCGCTGAACCCTTTCCAGCATCTCCTGCTGCTTCATCTGGGAGTCGACGATGCTGATGCCGATAATCAGATGCCTGCCGTCCGGCTGCATCCGCATGGCCTTCATATTCACGTATACAGGCGTCCCGAAATCCACCAGACGGTAGGTGACGGTGAATACGCCCTGCTCTGCCAGCTCCTCGCCGCCGACGGACGAGCTGTATTCGATAAACCGCTCCGTCTCCAGGTCCACATAATAGATATTGTAATAGTCCGCCGCCAGGGCGCGGGCAATGGAGGCGTAGGTGGTCCCCTCGTTTGCGTCTGTCACGGAGAGCACGGCAATCGCCACCGCCACCGTTCCGGTGACAGGATTTTCGGCGATTCTGGCCGTGTCGTCGGGATGGGTATCCTTATACATATCATGGTCCATGTCCTGATATGCCAGCGCCCGATCCGTATACCCGAACAGCTCGCAGAAGCCGTCTGAAAGAATCAGGGTGACCACCCGTTTGTCAATAAACTGGTAGATGGCAAACGGCATTTGCAGCTGCTCCATAAGCGCCCGCTGCTGCGCGTCAAATTCATAACATTCCATTGTCCCTTCCCCTTTTCCTTCTCTCCGCTCCCGCGCTTTCGGCGTCTCTCCGCCCTCCGGCCGGGGGCGCCGGCCTTCACCGTTTTTTTCTCTCCGGGTTTTTCAGATAATAGGCGCGCTTGTCCGCATACATCCGCTCGTCTGCGGTGCGGAAGGCTGCCTGAAGCCCCACGTCTCCGCCGGACCAGAAGCTGCCGAGGGCAAAGCTGAGCTCCGCGCTTTTGGACATGCTGTCCCTGAGCCGCTGCAGCTTTCGCTCAAAGCTGTCCCGGGTGATCCCGGGGGAGAGCACGATAAACTCATCGCCCCCGGTGCGGAAAATGTCGTCCTGATAAAACATCTTGCTCAGCGCCTCGGCGGCCTTTACCAGCAGCCGGTCGCCGGCGTCGTGCCCCTGGGTGTCGTTGACCACCTTCAGGCCGTTGAGATCCAGATTGATCACCCCAAAGGGCATACCGGGGGTGATCCCCCTGAGCCTCTCCTCCATGGCGCGGCGGTTTTTGAGTCCCGTCAGGGCGTCGGCCCGGCTCATTGTGTCCAGCTTATGCATCAGAAGATAGTTGGCGATCTCCGAGCCCAGGAAGAAGGACATCAGCTCCACCAGCTCCTTGACCTCCACCGTCTTTTCGGTGTTGAAGTTTAACACATAGAGATACCCGAGGACGGTCTGGTTTCTTTGCAGGGGGATCAGCACCAGGGAGGTGACGCCGTGGGTATGCATACTTTCGGCCCAGACGGGGTTGCTTTTGGCGAGCAGCTCCATATCCTGGGCATTCTGGACCAGAATACAGTTGCTCACGCCGATCATCTTCTCCCAGGAGCACAAAAGCGAATAGGTGATGACATCCTCCGCCGCATCCGCCGTTCGGGTGGGCCAGGCCCCTGCCGCGGTCCGTTCACACAGCAATACGGCCATCTCCTGCTCATGATCGGCCAGCATGATCCGGCAGCCCTTGGCCTCGGAATAATCCATAATGGCGTCCAGGCATTTTCCGAGACTGTCGTGAAAGCTGCCCTTGCCCATCAGCTCAATGCAGGCCCGGATGACGGTCTCCGCCGCGCTGACAGAGACCGTGGCCATCCGGTCCGGCTCGGCGAGCTGTGTAAATTCAAAGATAAACTGGCAATATCCCGTCCGCCCGCTGTCCCCGTCCGCATCCGGCTCCGGCGCGCGCAGCGGAATCAGCGTCTGGTCGGTCCAGGCATGGAGGGCTCTGGTCTCCACATAGGCGTGCATCCGCTGCCCGAGAATCGCGGCGCGAAAGCAGTAGTCCTCAAATTTGTTATCCTGCGGCACCAGCTCATGGTACGGCATCCCGTCATAATAGCCCGGGCCCATGGCGGCCTTATAGGGCTGGTTGGAACAGAGGATGCGGATTTCGCCGCAGGTATGTTCCGGGGTGCAGTGGACAGAGAGAACACAACAGGGCATGGCTACCGTATCGACAAACTGCTGGAGGTTCATACGTGGTATCCATCCTTTCGCCGTAATATGGCGCTATTCTACCATAAAACAAAGACCCGGACAAGGGGCTTAAAAATCATTTCATAAACCCTTTTTCCCCCCTGCCCCCTCCGGGGGTCCCTTCTGTTTCACCCCCTCCGGTCTCCGACGGGAGTAAACAGAAGGACCCAGCAGCAGGGCCTTGCTGCCTTTGTTTGCTCTTGACAAATCCCGGACAGCGCAGTATAATCTTCTGTACTAATACAATTAGTACAGTTGATACGGCTCCCCGGGAGATCGGGCGGGCGGAAAACCGGAGCCGATGATGCCAAAATGATGAAGCAGTGTTGTATAACGAAGCGAACGGAAGGAGGAACAAAATGAAAAAAATGAAAGTGTGCAATCGCGGCGTCCGCGCTGCCGTTGCGGGGCTGCTGGCGGCAGGGCTGCTGGCCGGCTGCGGCGGACAGAGTGCGCAGAACGCTGCCCCCGGCGGCGCGGAGGGCACCGGCTCCGCTGCCGGTGGGGCGGAAACCTCGGAATTTGTCTATGTGGCGGACTATGTCCCCATCCGGGCAGAGCTGGAAAACGGAATCTACGGCGGCGTATATGCCAACGGCAGCATCTACGCGACCAGCTATGAGCGCATCGGCACCACGGAGGAGCCGGTGTATGACCCGGAGACCGGCGAGCCGATGCTGGACCCGGAGACCGGGGAGGCAATCATGCAGAGCCTGGACAGCTACGGTCAGGTGATCTACAAGCTGGCCCTGGACGGCGGCCTGGAGCGGCTCCCCTACACCCCGAAGGCGCCGGAGCAGGAGGAGGACGTCAGTATCTACACCTCGGTTTCCGGCATGAGCGTGGCCGGGGACGGGACCATCTACCTGCTGGAGGAGACAGACCGCAACTGGAATGACGCCCCGGCGGATGTGTCAGTCAATTCCGACGATTACTGGCAGTATCAGCACTACACCCAGTCCTATGCCCTCAAGACGCTCTCCCCGGAGGGCGAGGAGCGCGCCACTGTCCCGCTGGACGCTCTGGCGCCGGAGGAGGATGGAGATTATTTTTACATCAACGGCTTTGAGACGGATGCCGACGGGCGCATCTATCTGGGCGGAGAGCAGGGCGTCTATGTCCTGGACAGCACCGGCACCCTGCTGGGCACCGTGGAGACCGAAAACTGGATCGAACGTCTGGTGTCGATTGACGGGCGGATCTACTGCGCCTATTATGAGGACGGCAAGGGCGAGGTGATCGCCCCGCTGGACGCGGAGACCCTGCGCTTTGGAGAGGGTCTGCCCGTAAACGGCAACCTCTACTCCATGACTGCCGGCGGCGGAGATTATGACCTCTACTATACCAATGGCATCAACTTCTTTGGCTATGACCTCTCCACCGGGGAGAGCACCAAGCTGCTCAACTGGATCTCCTGCGACGTTGACCCGGACAACAGCAGCGGCGCAATTGTGCTGGACGACGGGCGGATTGTCCAGCTCTACACCGAGTGGGAGGATGTGCCGGCGGATGCCGGGCCGGATGCCCGGCCCACGGTGACGAGCCAGCTGATTATCCTTTCCCAAAAGCCCGCCTCGTCGGTGCCGCAGAAGGAGATCATCACCCTGGCCACCCAGAGCCTGGGCTGGAACGTGCGCAGCAGCATCATCGACTTCAACCGCAAGAACGACCGCTACCGCATCGAGGTCCGGGACTACTCCGAGTATAACAACTATGACAGCGAGGACGAGGCGGACTGGTCCGCCGGGCTGACCAAGCTCAAGACCGAGATTCTCTCCGGAAACGTACCGGATATTCTGGACCTCAGCGGCCTGCCCCTGAAGCAGTTTGCCAACAAGGGCTTTTTGGAGGACCTCTATCCCTGGCTGGACAGCGACCCCGAGGTCAGCCGCGACGCGCTGATTCCCAGCGTGCTCAAGGCGCTGGAAATCAACGGCGGGCTGTATCAGACCTGCGACGGCTTCGGCGTGCAGACGGTCGTGGGGGCCAGCGCAGTGGTGGGCGACAAACCGGGCTGGACGCTGGAGCAGTACCGCGCGGCGCTGGCGGGCATGCCCGAGGGCTGCGAGCCCTTTGACCGTTACACCACCCGCCCCGGTATGCTCAGCACCTGCCTTTCGCTGGACGGGGACAGCTTTGTGAACTGGAACACCGGGGAGTGCAGCTTTGACAGCGAGGCCTTCGTTGCGCTGCTGGAATTTGTCAACAGCTTCCCCGCGGAGTTTCAATTTGATGAGGATGCCCAGTGGAGCGTGGACGACGAGCCCCCCGCGCGGATTGCCCGCGGCGAGCAGATGCTCTATGCCCAGTCCATCTCCTATCTGGACGGCATGGCGGAGCTGGAGGCCATCTTCGGCGGAGAGATGACCTTTATCGGCTATCCCACTGCCTACGGCACCGGGAACATGTTCGACGTAAACGGCGGAGGCGGCAGCTACGCCATGAGCAGCAAGTGCTCCAACAAGGAGGCAGCCTGGGAGTTTCTGCGGCAGTTTTTCAGCGAGAGCTATCAGGATAAGAACACCTGGCGTCTGCCCACCAACATCAACTCCTTTGAGAAAAAGCTGAAAAGCGCCATGACCCCTTCCTATGTGACCGACAGCAACGGCAATCCCGTGCTGGATGAAAACGGCGACAAGATCGAGATTGACTACGGCAGCTGGAGCTGGGGCGGCGTTACGGTGCAGTATCACCCCATGACGCAGGCCGAGGCGGACCAGGTTCGCCAGCTCATCGAGACCACCTCAAAGACCAACAGCTTTGACGAGGAGATCTATAATATCGTCCTGGAGGGCGCAGCGCCCTTCTTCGACGGCCAGCGCAGCGCGCAGGAGGTTGCGAAGCAGATTCAGAGCAAGGCGATGCTCTATGTCAACGAGCAGCGCTGAGCGCCGCGAGAGCGCGTCCGCAGGCAGCCGGATACCCCTGTCCCCCCCGGAGCCGGGGGGGACAGGGAGGAGTGAGCATCCATGAAGGAAAATACGGAAAAAAGAAGAAGACACCGCAGCCCGGAGCAGCGCAGGGATTTTTTGAGAAGCCTCTGCTTTCTCAGCCCCAGCGTGCTGGGCGTGAGCGTGTTTTTTGTACTCCCCTTTGCGGTGGTGGTGTACTACTCCCTCACCGATCTGGGCGGGCAGTTTGTGTTTCTGGACAATTTCAAAAATCTTTTCAGAAACCAGGTGTTCCGGCTCGCGGCCATGAACACGCTGCGGTTTTCCGCCGCCGCGGTGCCCCTTGCGGTGATCCTGGCCATCGTGCTGGCGCTGCTGCTGGAGGCGCGGATTCCCATGAAAAGCTACTTCCGCACCTTTTTTCTCAGCCCCATGATGGTGCCGGTGGCCTCTGTGGTGCTGATCTGGCAGGTGCTTTTCAGCTACAACGGGACCCTCAATGTGCTTTTGACGCACTACGGCGCGGACAAGATCGACTGGCTGCAGTCGGAGTATGCCCCCATTGTGGTGGTGCTGCTGTTTTTATGGAAGAACCTGGGCTATAATATGATCCTCTTTATGGCGGGCATCGCCAATATACCGAAGGAGCTTCTGGAGGTGGCCGATGTGGCGGGAGCCGGCGAGCTCTATAAATTTTTCCACATCAAGCTGCGCTATCTCTCTCCTACGGTGCTGTTTGTGACCATTCTCTCCCTGATCAACTCCTTTAAGGTGTTCCGGGAGGTTTATCTGCTGACAGGGAACTATCCCTATACGTCGCTCTATACCCTGCAGCATTTTATGAACAACATGTTTGGCTCCATGGACTACCAGAAGCTCTCCGCGGCTGCGGTGATTATGGCCATCGCCATGGTCATTCTGATTGCGGCTCTGTTTGCCGCGGAGGACTGGTTCGGCAGGGACGTGGAGGGATAACGCGCTGCATTCCGTTTGTCCTGACGGTGCGCCGCGAGCGAGGAAGGTATGCGAAAAAAACGGTATTTCGGACGGACGCTGGACTTTTTGCTCTGTGCGGTATTCGCCCTGGCGTTTCTGATGCCGACGGTGCTGACCATCACCAACTCCTTTATGAGCGAGGCGGAGATCAACGCCAATTACGGGGCGGTATTCGCCGGTGGGGGCGGCGGCTACGTCTCAAAAAATGTCAATCTGAAATTTATCCCGGACAAGGTCAGTTTTTCCCAGTATATCGGGGGATTGATCAAGTCGCCGGAGTATCTTGTGAAGTTCTGGAACAGTGTGCTTCTGGTGGTGCCCATTGTCGCGGCCCAGGTTTGCGTGGCGGCCGTGGCAGCCTACGGGTTCACCCGCTGGCGGGGCAGGGTGCGCAGCTTTATCTTTTTCTTCTATGTGATTTTGATGCTGATGCCCTACCAGGTCACGCTGGTCCCCAATTATCTGGTCAGCGAATGGCTGCATATCCTCAACACCAGCTGGGCGATCATACTCCCCGGCGCCTTTGCGCCCTTCTCGGTATTTCTGCTGACCAAATTCATGCGGCGCATCCCCTATGCCCTGATTGAGGCCGCCAAGGTGGACGGCGCCACGGAGTGGCAGATTTTTACGCGAATCTGTCTGCCCCAGTGTCGCAGCGCGCTGTACTCCATCGCCATTCTGGTTTTTATCGACTACTGGAACATGGTGGAGCAGCCGCTGATTCTGCTGCCCAGCGCGGACAAGCAGCCGCTGAGCGTTTTTCTCAGCAACATCAACGCGGGAGAGATCGGCCTGGCCTTTGCCATGGCCACGGTCTATATGCTGCCCAGCCTGCTGATCTTCCTCCACGGGGAGGAATACCTTGTCGAGGGCATTGCACACCAGGGAAGTGTGAAAGGATAATCATGGAAAGCGAAGCAAAAACCAGAGGAAATCGACGGGAATGGGTCAAAAACGCGGCCATCATTTTTCTGGCCGTGCTGTTGGTGCTGACCTTTTTCTCCAACACCATTCTCAACCGCTCCCTGCCGGAGGTGGCCACCCGGGACATCGGAAGCGGCACCATCGCCGCCCGCATCCGCGTCACCGGCACCGTGGCCGCCAACCAGAACTATGAGGTGAGCATCGACGAAAGCCGCAAGGTCCGTTCCGTCATGGTGAAGGCGGGACAGGAGGTCAGCACCGGGGATGTGCTGTTTGTCCTCTCCGACAGCAAGAGCGAGGAGCTGGAGAACGCGGAGGACTATCTGCGCCAGCTGGAGAAATCCTATCAGGAGAAGGTCATCAACTCCGCCGGGAGCGACTATGCCGCGGAAAAGCGGGACATTGAGCTGGCCCAGCAGGCCCTGACGGAGGCCCAGGACACGCTCGCCCGGCTGGAGTTTGACACCGAGGGCTATGAGAAGGCCGAGCGCGCGGCGGAGGAGGCCAAAAACGCCCTGCGGGAGGCCCAGCGCCAGGCGGAGGACCTGGACTACAAGATCACCGACGCCGAAAATAACGTGACAAAGGCCGAGGCTGCCGTGGTCCGGGCGCAGGAGGCCGTGTCCGAGGCCCAGCAGGCGCTCAGCGATTCCGGCTATGTCCGCGTAACCCAGGAGGAGCTGGACAAGCTGAACAGGGCGAAGGAGGAGGCGGAAAAAAAGGTCCGGGAGGCGGACAATAATCTGGCCGCGGCGAAGCTGATCTATGAGAAGGCCTACAACTGGATTCACGCCAGAGCCGAATACATGATGAAGCAGACCACCGAATATAAGTCCCTGTCGGAGCGGGAGCAGCACGTGTTTCTGGAGGAGAAGCGGGCCACATATGAGAAGTACGTGATGGACCTCATCAGCGACGGAAAGCTCTTTCCCTACGATGCAAAGCCCGGGAAAATCTATCACGGGGACTATGTGGAGGACGGCCTGCTCCCGAATCCCGAGGAGATCGCCAGGTATCAAAAGGCCTTTGACGAGATGTCTCCCTACGGCGCGACCAGCAAGCAGGCCGCGCTGGACAAGGCAAAGGAGGCCTATGACGACGCCGCGGCAGCGTGTGAAAAGGCCGTGACGGACGACCAGAGGTATGCCCTCGGCCTGCAGCAGGTGCAGCTGGCCAAGGAAGATGTCGAGACCGCAAAGGCAGGTGTCGAGCTTGCCAGGGAGGCCGTGGAGGCTGCCCGGAAGGAAAAGCTGGAGGCAGAGCGCCGCGCGGACGACCTGGCGGAGGACAAGACGCGGGCGGAGGAGGCGCTGGAGGCGCTGAAGGACAAAAAAAGCGAGTATGACAGCAAGGCCGGCCAGGCCAGGGACGCGGCCCAGGCCCTGAGCGACAAGCTGTTTTTGCTCTCGGAGAAGCAGAAGGCGGACGGAAAGACGGCCCAGCTGGATCAGCTGGAGCTGTCAGACCTCTCCGGCCAGATCGAGCGGCAGCGGCAGAAGGTGGAGGAGCTGGATACCAATGCCGCCGAGAAGGAGGTCCGGGCGCCGGTCAGCGGCGTGGTCCAGACCGTGAGCATCACTGCAGGCCAGACCACGACGCCCAAGACCGCGATGGCCACCATTGAGCTGCCGGATATGGGCTATGTCCTCACCGCAACCGTCCCCAACGAGCAGGCCCGCAGAGTCCACACCGGCGATTCGGCCTCCGTGGCAAATATGTATTGGGGAACCCAGATCGACGCCACGCTGACGGCGGTGAAGGCCGACCCCAAGGACCCCCAAAACAGCAAGCAGCTCACCTTTTCCCTCACCGGCGACGTGACGCCGGGGAGCAGCCTGACCCTGTCCGTGGGACAGAAAAGCGCGGAATACGACTTCGTGGTGCCCAACAGCGCCCTGCGCAGCGACAGCAACGGGGACTTTATCCTGGTGGTCGTGGCGAAAAACAGTCCGCTGGGGGATCGCTATCTCGCCACGAGAGTCAATGTTACCAAGCTGGCAAATGACGATACGCTCACTGCCGTGACCGGAGCGCTGAATGCAGGAGACTTTGTCATCACCACCAGCACCTCTCCCATCAAAAACGGCGACCGGGTACGTCTGGCGGATACCCAGACCTGATGCCTTTTCCGCAAACCCGGGCAGTATGCGCGCCTCCCCCTCACGCACCAAAGGGAGCGGGGAGCGATGGATTGAAAACGGTATGAAAAAAAAGAAGCTGATTCTCCTTGTGCTGGTCTGCGCCCTGACGGCTGCGGCGCTGACATGCTTTTTGATCTGCCGCGCTCTGGCGTCCGGGCTGGACAGTCAGACGGCCGCGGAGCGCTGGGCAGGGGAGAGCGAGATGCCCTTTGCGCAGCTCTCCTGCTTTATGGGCAGCAAAGACAATATCGCGCCCGGAAATATCTACGCCTTTCGGCAGAGCCTGGAAAAAAAGCTGACGGAGGCCTCGCTGGAGGCCCCGGCGGACACGCGGCTGTATTCCGACGCCTGGAGCGCTGTGGGAGATGTGCGCGTGACCGGGGACCATGGGAGCAGCGACGCCGCCGTCACCGCCGTCGGTGGAAGCTTTTTCCGCTTCCATCCCCTGCGCCTTCTCAGCGGAAGCTATATCAGCGAGGAGGACATGATGGACGACCGGGTGGTGCTGGACCGGGAGCTGGCCTGGCGCCTCTTTGGCGGAGAGGAGCTTGAGGGGATGACCGTCACCCTCGGCGCGGACCCCCGGCCCTATGTGATCGCCGGCGTGGTGGAACGGGAGCAGGATTTTGCCAGCAAAAAAGCCCATGCCGGCGGCATGGGGCTGTATATGTCCTTCCGCGCCTACAGCGCGCTCAGCGCAGGCGGCAGCGGCGGCGCCTCCGGCAGCGGCGGCGCCGTGATCGACTGCTATGAGCTGGTCATGCCCCAGCCCGTCAAGGGCTTTGCCGAGGGAATCGTGAAGGAGGGACTCGGACTGAAGGACGGGGAAGTGCTGAACAATACCGGGCGCTTCGGCGTCCCGGCGCTGTGGAGCATCCTGCGCTCCTTCGGCAGCCGGTCCATGCATCTGACAAATGTGCGCTATCCCTACTGGGAAAACGCCGCCCGCTGTGTGGAGGATTGGTGCGTGCTGTTTTTTGCCCTGGCCCTGGTCTTTGCGGCCATCCCGGCGCTTATGGCGGCGGGCATGGGTCTGGTGGGGCTGATCCGTTTGAAGGACTATCTGGGCAAAAAGCTTCCCGCGCTGGCCTCCGATACGGTGGAACGGCACCGGCGGAAACGCTGGCAGGGCGGCGCACATTTGAAACGGTGATACGCCCTTTCCCTCCGGGGACCGGGAAAACCGATAAAGCAAGCAGCACCACCGCAAAAACCGCGGTGGTGCTGTTGGTTAGAAAGATATATTAAACAGGCTCTAAGCTCTCAGTCTACGATATAGGGCATCAGGGCGACCTGGCGGGCGCGCTTGATCGCCTCAGTCAGCTGGCGCTGGTGCATGGCGCAGGCGCCGGTGGCCCTGCGGGGCAGAATCTTGCCGCGCTCGCTGGTAAACTTGCGGAGCTTCTCAATGTCCTTGTAGTCCACAAATGTGGCCTTATCCACGCAGAACTGGCATACCTTCCTGCGCTTACGGGGTTTCCCGTTGTTGCTTCTGTCAAAAGCCAAGACTGTATCCTCCTGTCGTACAATTTGATGGTGCAGCTTCCCGAAAGCGCCGTACCGCACCGCTTTCGGCGCGGAGCGCGGGAAAATGTGAAGCTGAGATGGAGCTGATTTCAGAGCCCGGCCGCCGCGAGGGCGGATACTTAGAAGGGCAGCTCTCCGTCGGCGTCGCTGAGCTCGGAAAAGGCGGAGGCCCCGCTGGTTTCGTCAAAGCTCTTAAAGCTGTTGCCGTCGCCGCCGGGCGCGGGACTGCTCTGGTAATTGCCGCCGCCCTGGTAGCCGCCGCCTGGATAGCTGTTGCCGCCCTGGTAGCCGCCGCTTTGGTAGCCGCTGCCCTGATAACCGCCGCCCTGGTAGGCGCCGGCGTTTTCCTCCCGGCTGCGCCTGGACTCGCCGAACATGACCCGATCGGCAACCACCTCCGCGCTGGTGCGCTTGTTGCCGTCCCGGTCGGTCCAGTCCCGCATCTGCAGACGGCCGGTCACGATGATCAGGCTGCCCTTGTTGAAATACTTGGAGACAAACTCGGCGCGCTGGGACCAGGCGACGATGTCGATGAAATCCGTCTGGCGCTCTCCGCCGTCGCGGCTGCTGAATTCACGGTCCACGGCGATGCGGAACGAGGCGACGGGCGTCTGGGACTGGGTATAGCGCAGCTCCGGGTCACGGACCAGACGGCCCATGAGAACGATTTGATTCAGCATAGCGAAAACCGTCCCTTATTCCTGACGCAGAGTGATCAGGCTGCGGATCACACCGTCGGTGATTCCCATGATACGATCCAGCTCTGCGGGGAAATCCGGGCTGCAGGTGAACTTCACCAGCATATAATAGCCCTCGGTGAGATAGTTGATCTCATAGGCCAGCTTGCGCTTGCCCATTTCCACTGTCTCATCAATGGTACCGTTGCCCTCGATCAGAGTCTTGAACTTTTCTACGAGCGCGGCAGTCTCCTCCTCCGTCAGGTTGGGATTGAGGACGTACATGCACTCGTACTTCTCGATGGATTTTGCCATTTTTCAGCACCTCCTTCTGGACTGATGGCCTGCGCCTGAATTTTGTGTAATACGCAGGCAAGGATGATCGTTGCCCAGGCCGGTCCCCCCTGTGCGCGCCCCGAAAACGGAGAAAAGCACAGCGGTTTTCCGGCGGACTAAATTATTATATAGGATTTTTCGGGCTTGTCAAGGCATTTTTTCTCCGGCTGCGGGCGGTAACGATAATTGTTCATAAATTCGACAAAAAAATATCTTGCATTTGCGCCGGTTTTGTGCTATCATACTGATGTTTTAAGAAAAGGAGGTGCGGCCAGGTATGACGCCCATCATGGATATTGATGATTTTATCTACGGCGATGAAGTGGAATCCACGGTAAGCGAGCGGTGAGCGAAGGGTGGTCCTTTCAGCTCACCGCTTTTTGTCCCCTTGCGCCGCCGTTTCCCTCCGGCGGAGGCGGGCCGGGCGCGCGGGCGCGGAGCGCCCCTTGTTTTTTCTGAGCGGCCGGGGGACGCCGCAAACAAAAACAAATTTACCGATAAAAAACACTTGCTTTTGCTGACCGTGTATGCTAAAATACGGAGAGAACTTGGATAGACTTGACTGAGTGGGTGCTCCCCACTCTTTTTTGTGAGTAAAAATCGGTTGTTACAAATTGGGACCCGCGCGCCCCGCGGCTTTTCCGGCGGGAGAGGTGTCCGCAGGCGTCCCGGAAACGGTGAGGACGGATGAACAAAATCGCACAGCGCGTCTCGGAGCTGGCCCGCCCGGTGGCGGAAAGTCTGGGACTCGACATCTGGGATGTGGAATACGGAAAGGAAGCGGGACAGTGGTTCCTGCGGGTATATATAGATCGGGAGAGCGGCATCAGTCTGGACGACTGCGAGGCCTTCAGCAGGGCCTTTGACCCGATTCTGGATGCGGAGGACCCAGTCCCGGAGAGCTATGTTTTTGAGGTCAGCTCCGCCGGCGCGGAGCGGGTTCTGCGCCGCCCGTCCGACTTTCAGCGCTTTCTCGGCAGCTTTGTGGAGGTGAAGCTCTATAAGGCCGCGGACGGGGCAAAGGTCTGGACAGGGACCCTGAAGGCGTATCAGGAGGGGACTGTGACGATAGAGACTGCCGGCGCGGCGCGGAGCTTTCCGCCGGAGGCAGTCGCAGTGGTGAGATTACGGATTCAATAAGGAGAGTTGGGAGCAGAAATGAACGCAGAGTTTTTCAGCGCGGTGGAGGACATCGAAAAGGAAAAGGGAATCCCCCGCGAGTATATGTATGAGAAGATCAACCAGGCCATGCTGGCCGCCTTCCGGAAGGACAACCCGGAGGCCGCGGACAACGTGGTGGTTGAGATGGACGAGGATAAAAAGCGGATTGAGATGTACCTTCTGATGGAGGTGGTGGAGGAGGTTGAAAATCCGGCCACCCAGCTGACGGAGGACGCGGCCCACCGCTTTAACCGCCGGGTAAAGGCAGGGGACCAGGTCAAGGTCCCTGTGGAGACAAAAAAATTCGGCCGCATCGCCGCCCAGGCCGCCAAGCAGGTGATTA
Organism: uncultured Oscillospiraceae bacterium; assembly: GCA_905236305.1. GTDB lineage: Bacteria > Bacillota > Clostridia > Oscillospirales > Oscillospiraceae > RGIG7114. Next base: position 20,015 of record CAJOPB010000024.1, read on the forward strand.
TCCAGGGCATCCGGGAGGCGGAGCGCGGCATTGTATATGAGGAATTCACCAGCAAGGAGCATGAGATTCTCACGGGCGTCGTCTCCCGCATTGACCCACGCAGCGGCGCCGTTTCCATCAAGATCAGCTCCAACAGCGAGTTTACGGATGCCCTTCTCCCGGCCAACGAGCAGATTCGCTCGGAGGAGCTGAAGGAGGGCGACCGGATCAAGGTCTATGTGGTGGAGGTGCGCAATTCCACCCGCGGCCCCCAGGTGCTGATCTCCCGCACCCATCCCGGTCTGGTCAAGCGGCTGTTTGAGCTGGAGGTGCCGGAGATTTTTGACGGCACCGTGGAGATCAAGAGCATCGCCCGGGAGGCCGGCAGCCGCACCAAGATGGCCGTGTGGTCCAATGTGGCGGATGTGGACCCCATCGGCGCCTGCGTCGGGCCCAAGGGAGGGCGCGTCGCCGCGATTGTGGAGGAGCTGGGCGGCGAGAAGATCGACATCGTCAACTTCAGCGAGGACATAGAGGTTTATGTCGCAAAGGCGCTGGCGCCTGCGGAGGTGGTCAGCGTCACCCGGCTGGAGGACGGAAAGTCCTGCCGCGTGGTCGTGCCGGACAGCCAGCTTTCGCTGGCCATCGGCAAGGAGGGCCAGAATGCCCGCCTTGCCGCAAAGCTGACCGGCTATAAGATCGACATCAAGCCGGAGAGCGAGACCGTATAAAACAGAGCTTGTGCATGGGAGGTGGCCGGGGTGTCCAAAAAGATCCCCATGCGGCAGTGCCTCGGCTGCCGCGAGATGAAGCCGAAAAAGGAACTGATCCGGGTGGTGCGCCCGCCGGAGGGAAAGGGCGAAATCCATCTGGATTTCCGGGGCAAGGACAACGGGAGAGGGGCCTATCTCTGCCCGAATCCCGCCTGCCTGAAAAAGGCCGTGAAGTCAAAGGCGCTGGAGCGGGCCTTTGAGACCGCGATTCCGGAGGAAATCTACGCGCTTTTGTCGGCGCAGATGGAGGCGGGCGATGGCTGATGCGCTGGGATATATCGGTGTGGCAAGAATGGCCGGGGGGATTGAGACCGGCGAGGAAAACGCCCGCGCTTTGGTCAGGTCGGGGAAGGCAAAGCTGCTGATTGTGGCGGCGGACGCCTCTCCGGGGGCAAAGCGCAGGGCGGAGGGGTATGTATTTGAGACAAACACCCCGATGGTGGAGACCCCATATCAAAAGAGCCAAATATCCGCCATCTCCGGGCGGCCGGGATGCAGTATGGCGGCTTTTACCAATCTCGGTCTGGCCGCGGGCTTTGCCGCCGCGCTTTTCGCGGAGTACGGTGCGCAATACCGGGAAATTGCCGAAAGCCTGGGTGCGAAGCAGGCGCGGGCAAGGCGCAGGGCAAAGAAATCGGGAAAGAGGAGGAAAAACGCATGAGCAGTTTTGAAAAATATCGAATCCACGAGGTGGCGAAGGATTTTAAATTATCCTCCAAACCCCTGACTTCCAAGACGATTACCGAGATCGTGACGGAATATGTCGCGCCGCCGAAAAACCATATGCAGGTTTTGGAGACCCGTGAGCTGGACGTGATCTTTGAATATCTCACCCAGCACAACCAGGTCGGCAGCATCGAGGAGATCTATGCCCTGCCGGAGCCGGAGCCGAAGAAGCCCGCAAGGGACAATGCCCCGAAGGAAAAGCCGCGGGGCGAGACGCCTGCGCCCAAGCCCGGCGGCGAGAAGCAGAGCGCCGGCGAGAAGCAGACGCCTCCCGCGCCCCAGCAGCCGCAGAGCGCCCAGCAGGGCAAAAAGCAGCAGCCGCAGCAGCAACAGCAGCAAAAGCCCCGCGGGCCGAAGCCCGTGGCGGAGAAGCGCATTATCGACACCCGCGGCAGCAGCAGCACCACCACCAATCTGAACAAATACGACGAGAAGTTTGAAAATCTTGCCGGCGACCGGGGCGACAAGCAGCGCGGCGGCAAGGTGAAGATCAGCAACAAGAACAAGCAGCGCCAGCAGAGCGGCCAGGCCAGCAGCAAGCGCCGGCAGGAGGAGCGTCAGAAGATGCAGCGCCTCCACCTGGAGATTGCGAAGAAGGCCCCCACAAAGGTCTCGATTCCCGACGAGATCAGCGTGCAGGAGCTGGCCAGCCGCATGAAAAAGACCGGCACCGAGGTGGTCAAGGCCCTGATCCGCAACGGCGTCATGGCGTCGCTGAGCCAGATCATCGACTATGAGACCGCGGCGATTATCGCGGAGGAGCTGGGCTGCATCGTGGAGAAGGAGGTCCACGTCACGGTCGAGGAGCGTCTGATCGACGATCATGCGGACAGTGCGGAGGAGCTGCTGCCCCGGGCCCCGGTGGTGGTGGTCATGGGCCATGTGGACCACGGCAAGACCAGCCTGCTGGACTATATCCGCCACGCCAACGTGGCCTCGGGGGAGGCCGGCGGCATTACCCAGCACATCGGCGCCTATACCGTGGAGATCAACGGCAGCCCCGTCACCTTCCTGGACACCCCGGGCCATGAGGCCTTCACCTCCATGCGCGCCCGCGGCGCCATGGTCACGGATATTGCCATCCTGGTGGTGGCCGCCAACGACGGCATCATGCCGCAGACCATCGAATCCATCAATCACGCGAAGGCGGCGGGGATTCCCGTGGTGGTGGCCATCAACAAGATGGACGTGGCCGGGGCAAACCCGGACCGCGTGAAGCAGCAGCTCACGGAGTATGATCTGGTGCCGGAGGAGTGGGGCGGCGATACCATCGTCTGCCCGATCTCCGCAAAAACCGGAATGGGCATCGACGCGCTGCTGGAAAACCTGGTGGTGCTCGCGGAGGTGCAGGAGCTCAAGGCCAACCCCAACCGCGCCGCCCGGGGTACCGTCATCGAGGCGCGGCTGGACAAGGGCCGGGGCCCGGTTATGACGGTGCTGGTGCAAAACGGCACCCTGCACGCCGGGGATCTGATTATCGCCGGCACCGCAGAGGGCCGCGTGCGCGTGATGACCAACGACAAGGGCCGCAGGGTCGAGGAGGCCGGGCCCAGCATCCCGGTGGAGATCACCGGAATCAGCGAGGTGCCCAAGGCCGGCGACGTGTTCAACGCCGTCACCGACGAGCGCATGGCAAGAGAGCTGGTGGAGCAGCGCAAGCAGCAGCAGCGCAATGAGCTGCTGGGCGCGGGAATCCGGAAGGTCACGCTGGACGATCTGTTCTCCCAGATTCAGCAGGGCGAGCTGAAGGACTTCAATATCATCGTCAAGGCCGACGTCCAGGGCTCCGCAGAGGCCGTCAGGTCCAGCCTGGAAAAGCTCAGCAACGAGGAGGTCCGGGTGCGGGTGATCCACTCCGCCGTGGGCGCCATCAGCGAGAGCGACGTGATGCTGGCCGCCACCTCCGGCGCCGTTGTGGTGGGCTTCAATGTCCGACCGGACAACGCCGCCCGGGACAACGCCCATCGCTCCGGCGTGGATATCCGGCTCCATCGGGTCATCTACGACTGCATCAACGAGATCGAGGCCGCGATGAAGGGTATGCTGGCCCCGAAATTCCAGGAGGCGATCATCGGCCACGCCGAGGTCCGCGAGACCTACAAGGTCAGCAAGGTGGGCACGGTGTGCGGCTGCTACGTCACGGACGGCAAAATCCTCCGGGGCTGCAAGGTGCGGGTGCTGCGGGACAACATCGTGGTGCACGAGGGCGATCTGGCCTCCCTGCGCCGCTTCAAGGATGACGTCAAGGAGGTCGTGGAGAACTTTGAGTGCGGTATGCAGGTGGATAAGTTCAACGACATCAAGGTCGGCGACGTGATCGAGTGCTATGTGATGGAGGAAATCAAACAGTAATATACGCACGCGCACTGGCTGCGGCGCGCGGTTCATCGGAAAATAGTATCATTCGAAAAGGGCGCGGCAGATGCGCCCTTTTCAAGGTCCCGGAGGGGAGGTATACAATTTATGGCGTCAAACAAGCTGTACCGCACCAATGAGGATATCAAATATGTGCTCTCCCGTCTGCTGCCCCAGGTGAAGGACCCGCGTGTCAACCAGGGCGGTATGCTCAGCATCACAAACGTGGACACCACCGGTGATCTGCGCTACAGCAAGGTGTATGTCAGCGTGCTGGGGGAGCTGGACGAGAAGGAATTTAAGAAGGGGCTGAAATCGGCCTCTCCCTGGCTCCGCCGGGAGCTGGGGAACGCACTGAAGCTGCGCTATACTCCGGAGCTGGTTTTTGAGCTGGACAGGTCCATCGAGCACGGCGCGTATATCAGCGGCCTGATTGAAAAGCTGGACATTCCCAGGGAGGAAGATACGGAAGATGACGATTCTTGAATGCGCCGCCGTGCTGGAGGCTCAGCAGGAGGTGATGCTCCTGACCCACGCCCGTCCGGACGGGGATACCCTCGGCAGTGCCGCCGCGCTCTGCTCCGCCCTGCGGAGAGGGGGGAAGAAGGCATGGCTCTATCCAAACCCCCAGATTACCTCCCATTTCCGCCGCTATATCGCCCCGTATCTCGGGGAAAACGCGGAGGGCGCTTTTGTGGTCAGCGTGGATGTGGCAGGGACAGAGCTGTTTCCAAAGGGCTTTGAAGGCCGGAGCGTTCCGCTGTGCATCGACCACCACCCCGGGCCCCACGACTTTGCCGCGCAGAAGCTGCTGGACACGGAAAAGGCCTCCTGCGGCGAGATTGTGATGCGCCTGATCGAGGCCATGTACGGCGGCCTGACGCCGGAGGAGGCCAGCCTGCTGTATATCGCCCTCTCCACGGACTGCGGCTGCTTTGTCTACGGCAACACCCGGGCGGATACGCATATCGCCGCGGCCCATCTGATCGACTGCGGCGCGGACTACCATGCCCTGAATAAGGAGCTTTTCCGCTCCTTCAGCTTTGCACGGCTGAAGCTGGAGGGGATGATCTTTTCCTCCCTGCGTTCGCTGCGGGACAACGCGGTGAACGTGGCCGTGATTCCGCTGGAAATGATGGAGCGCAGCGGCGCGACGGAGGACGACTGCGACGATCTGGCCTCCCTGGCCGGAAAGGTGCGGGGCAGCCGGGTCAGCCTCACCGTGCGGGAGCTCGCCGGGGGCAAGAGCAAGGCCTCCGTGCGCACCGACGGGAGCGTGGATGCCAACGCGCTGTGCGCGCGCTTTGGCGGCGGCGGGCACAAAATGGCCGCAGGCTGCACGATGGACTGCGGGCCGGAGGCGCTGGCGGAGCGGCTGCTGGACGCCATCGACGAGGTCTGGCCGGAATGAACGGCATTCTTCTGATCGACAAGCCCGCCGGCTGGACCAGCATGGATGTGTGCGCCCGCCTGCGGGGGGCGTTTCACGAAAAGCACGTGGGACACAGCGGCACGCTGGACCCCATGGCGACGGGGCTGCTGGTGGTGTTTCTGGGCCGGGCGACCCGGGCCGTGGAATTTGCCGAGGCGGACGGGAAGGTCTATGAGGCCGCGCTCCGCCTGGGGGTGGTCACAGACACCCAGGACAGCACCGGCACTGTGCTGGAGACCCACCCGGTGCATGTGACGGAGGAGGCGCTGGATGCGGTGCTGGGGCGCTTTGTGGGGGAGCAGGACCAGCTCCCGCCCATGTACTCCGCCCTCAAGGTGGACGGAACGCCCCTCTACCGGATTGCCCGAAAGGGCGGGACGGTGGCGCGAAAGCCGCGGCGCATTACCATCCATTCTCTGGAGCGCACCGGCAGGTCGGGGGAGGACTATCTTCTCTCGGTGCGGTGCAGCAAGGGCACCTATATCCGCACGCTCTGCCATGACATCGGCGCCGCGCTGGGCTGCGGTGGGGTGATGAGCGCCCTGCGGAGAACCGCCGCCGGGGCCTTCTCCCTCTCCGATGCCCATTCCCTGGAGGAGGCCGTGGCCGCGGCGGAGGCGGGCAGGGGCGAAGCGCTTTTGCTGCCGGCAGACTGCCTCTGGCCGGAGGCAAAGCGGCTCAGGCTCTCCCCGGGACAGGAGAAGACCGTGCGCAACGGCGGCAGCTACACCTGCCGCCTGCCCGAAGGAAGCTACCGGCTCTACGGGACGGGTGGGGAATTTCTGGCGCTGGCGGAGCTGCGCCGGGGCTGTATGAAGCCCGTCAAAAGTTTTTTTGAGGTTTGATCGGATTGAAAAACGCAAAGGATACAAAGGGACAGGAGAACGGGGTCGTTCTCGCGTTTGGCTTTTTTGACGGCGTGCATCTGGGCCATGCCGCGCTGCTGAACCGGGCAAGGGAACGCGCCGCGGCGCTGGGCGCGGCGCCGGCCGTGCTGACCTTTGACGCACACCCGGATACCTTCGTTAAGGGAGAGCCGGTGCACCTGCTGTGCGCCGCCCGGGACAGGGACTATATTTTGCAGCGCTGGTTTCAGATCGACCGGGTTTACTATATCCACTTCAACGCGGAGACCATGCGCACGCCGTGGAACGTCTTTCTGGACCAGATCCGTGAGAAATACCCGGTGGTCCACTTTGTGGTGGGCTATGATTTCCGCTTCGGGGACGGGGGGAAGGGCACCGCGGAGCTTTTGGAGGACTATTGCGCCCAACACGGCCTGGGCTGCGATGTGATCCCCGCGGTGAAGCTGGACGGGCTGACCGTGAGCTCCACGCTGATTCGCCGCCTGCTGGCGGAGGGGGAGATTGAGCAGGCCAACCGGATGCTGGGGCATCCCCATCTGCTGACAGACCGGGTGCGCACCGGCTTTCGCCTGGGGCGGACCATGGACTTTCCCACGGTGAATATGCGCTTTGAGGACGGGGTGCTGCTGCCGCGCTTCGGCGTATATGCCTCCCGCGTGCTTATGCCCGAGGGGGTCCGGGGCGGCGTCACAAACATCGGGGTGCGCCCGACCTTTGACGGGAGCGGAAAGCATGTGACGGTGGAGACCCATATCTTCGACTATTCCGCGGAGTGCTATGGGCAGCGGCTTTGCGTGGAGCTCCACGCCTTTTTGCGGCCGGAGCGGCCCTTTTCCTCCACGGAGGAGCTGCGCGCCCAGATACGCAGAGACGTGATTCAGGGCAAAAAGCTGCTGCACTGCACCGCGGAGGAATAAAAAAGGCGGACGCAACACTCGTGCGTCCGCCAAATGATATGCGCCCTGCCGGAGCAGTGACCGGCGGTTTTCTGTCTGTCTCAACCGGGACACAGCATAACAGAAATCACCGAAAAAAGCAACGGTAAGTTCTGGATTTTCTTTCTTATTTATTATTGTTCAGAGCTTTTTTGCGTTTTCGCTGGGCGCAAGGGACCCTGCTGGCTCAGCAGCCAATATAACTGCTTCAAAGAGAAACCCGCCGGGAGGCAAAGCATGTCCTTTCGGGCATCACTCCAAAATTGTGAAAAAATAAAAAAAGGAGGACAGAGAGCGCTGTGGGCTGGATCGAAAAAGAAGACTATCAGGAGCCGCGGTGCCTGCTGGACATGGGACAGCGCTTCGGCGCGGCCGAGCGTGGCCCTGCGCTGGACCTTGTGCGCGTGACGGAAAAGCTGGATGCTTACTGCGCCCGCAGGGATTTTGCCGCGGCGGAGCGGCATCTGGATTACTGGCTGGCTTCGGCGCGGCAGGCCGGCGACCGGCGCGCGGAGTTTGCGCTGCAAAATGAGAGAATGGGCTTTTTCCGAAAGCAGGGGCGGCGGGAAAAGGCGCTGGAGAGCGCACAGGCCGCCCTGGCGCTTTTGCAGGCCGTGGGGGAGCGCTCCGCCGCCGCCGGCACCTGCTATGTCAACGTGGGTACGGTGTACGAGAACTTTGACCTGCCGGAGCTGGCCTGCGGGTGGTTTGAAAAGGCCAGAGAAATCTATGAGGCGGAGCTGCGCCCCGGCGACGCGCGGCTGGGGGGACTCTATAACAATATGGCGCTGGCCCTGGCGGCGACGGGGCGCTTTGACGCGGCGGAGGGACTGTTTGCCCGGGCGCTGGAGGTCATGGAGGGAACCCGCTTCGGCCCGTGGGAGCAGGCCGTGACCTGGCTGAATCTCGCGGACACACTCACGGCCAGAATGGGCTGCGAGCAGGCGGAGGAGCGGGTGCAGTCCTGCCTGGAAAACGCGGCGCGGCTGCTGGACGCCGCGGAGCCGGAGCGGGACGGCTACTACGCCTTTGTATGCGAGAAATGTGCGCCGGGCTTTGACCACTACGGCTGGTTTGCCTATGCCTGGGAGCTGCGTGAGCGGTCGGAGGAGATCTATGCAGGGACTTGAGCTGGCAAGGGAATACTATCGGCTATACGGCGCGCCCATGCTGCGGGAGCGGTTTCCGGAGCTGCTGCCGGTCGTGGCGGCCGGCCTCTGCGGCGCCGGCTCCGAGTGCTTCGGCTATGACGACGCGGTGAGCCGGGACCACGACCTGGAGCCCGGCTTTTGCATCCTTCTCCCGGGGGAGGAGGTGGTGGACCGGCGCACGGCGTTTTTGCTGGAGCGGGCTTACGCAGCCCTGCCGGGAGAATTTGCGGGCCTGAAGCGGGGGGGCCTTGCCCCGGTGGGCGGAGCGCGCCGGGGCGTGCTGCGCACGGCGGAATTTTTTGCGGAGAAGACCGGGACGCCGGACGGGCGGCTTTGTACAGAGGACTGGCTGCACACCCCCGAGCAGAGCCTGGCCGAGGCAGTCAACGGCGAGATCTTTTATGACGGGTTGGGCGAGGTGACCGCAATCCGCGCCCGGCTCTCCTACATGCCGGAGGATGTGCGGCTGAAAAAGCTGGCCGGAGCGCTGCTGCTGATGGCCCAGGCCGGACAGTATAACTATTCCCGCTGCCTCGCCCACGGGGAGACCGGCGCCGCCCAGCTGGCTGTCATGGAGTTTGCGAAGAACGCAATCCACGCCGCGTTTCTGCTGAACCGGCGGTATATGCCCTATTATAAGTGGAGCCTGCGGGCCATGCGCGCGCTGCCGCGGCTGGCCGCCGAGGCGGACACGCTGGAATTTTTGATCTCCACGGACAACCGGGCGGAAAACGCGGAGGAAAAGGCCTATGCCATCGAGGACGTGGCAGCGCGGTATATCGCCGCGCTGCAGGAGCAGCAGCTGACCGAGGCAGTTTGCGCTGAGCTGGAAAAGCACGCCTATTCGGTCCAGGACCATATCCGGGACGCGGCGCTGCGCACCCGCCACATCCTGTGGGCGGTTTGAGGGGAGGAGAACGGGCATGGAGCTGCACGGACTGCAAAAAATGACGCTGCTGGACTATCCGGGGAAGGTGGCGTGTACGGTGTTTCTGGGGGGCTGCGACCTCCGCTGCCCCTTCTGCCACAACGCCGGGCTGATCGACGGCTCCGCCCCACCGGTGCTGGACAGCGCCGCGCTCCTGGACTTTTTGAAAAAGCGCAGGGGGCTGCTGGAGGGCGTCGCCATCACCGGCGGAGAGCCGCTTTTGAGGGAGCTGGGGCCGCTGCTGACGGAGATTCGCGCCCTGGGCTATCCGGTAAAGCTGGACACCAACGGCACCCACCCGGAGCGGCTGCAGGCGCTGTTCGATGCCGGTCTGGTGGACTATGTGGCCATGGACATCAAAAACAGCCCGGCGCGCTACGCCGGGACCGTGGGCGTGCCCGGCTTTGACCTTGCGCCGGTGCGCCGGTCCATTGCGCTTTTGCTCCGGGGAGACACGGACTATGAGTTTCGCACCACCGTGGTGGCCGAGCTGCACGACAGCGCGTCCTTCCACGAAATCGGCGCAATGATCCGCGGGGCACGGCGCTACTTCCTCCAGCCCTTCACCGACCGGGAGAGCGTGGCCTTTGCCGGCCTTCACGCGCCGGGGGCGGAGGCGCTGGAGCGGGCCGAGGGCCGGGTGGAA
>CAJOPB010000025.1 GCA_905236305.1 uncultured Oscillospiraceae bacterium
AAACTGCTCGCGGCTGTCCTTATACTTGTGGACGGCCCGCAGGATGGTGACGATCTCGGTCTGGGTGGGCAGGGGGATGGGGCCGGAGACCTTGGCGTCGGTACGCTTTGCGGTCTCGACAATCTTCTCCGCCGCCGCGTCGATGAGCTGATGGTCATAGGCCTTCAGACGGATGCGGATCTGCTTCTTTGCGGTTGCCATGTGTGTACTTCCTCCATTATTCGTACATGAGTACGGATGAAATTTTCTTTCCACCGGTCCGTGCGTATCAGACCCCGGTCGAAAAACAAACCGGCATTTTATCCGGGAACCCCTGCGGCGCTTCGCACCCTGCCGCGGCTGCGGGCAGGGAGCGCCCCAGAAGGCCCCAAGGCCGGTTCATTCCCTTCCGGACGATATACGGTTTTCCCACCGTCCGGTATTCGGAAAATCTCAGCCGCCCGATTGCACGCCCCCTCCAAGGGGACGCCGGACATACTCCACGGAAGTTACCTCCGTTTCACCGGAGCAATCTCCCGCTTCATCGCATTGCGCATGGGCACAATGCGCCCAGACGCTCAATTAGAATATCAAAATTTGGTGCTCCTGTCAAGGGGCAATTTCGTATTTTTGCAAAAAATCTTTCTTGATTTTTGGCTATTTTTTTGTGGGTCCTCCTGTTCACTCCCGTCGGAGACCGGAAGGGGTCCCCAAGGGGGAACTGGTTCCCCCTTGGAGGCGCGTCGGGCGTCCCCCGCAAGCCCGACTTTGAATCGCCGCAGCGATTCTCGCGCCTCTGGTTCCCCCTTGGGCCCCCCAGCCTCCCGGCGGCTAGCGGTACCAGGGGGATTGCGGATCATAGGTCAGATGGTTCGACCAGGAATGCCGGGTGCCGGTTGCCTCCGGCACGGCAGTCTCATCCCAGTCGTGGTTCATGGTGTGCAGATAATCCCCGGTGACGTTGAAATACACATGGGATCGCTCCGAGGTCAGCAAGAACACGTCGATGGGGTCGTCCCAGGTGGTGTCCACGCAGTACCAGTCCCCGTCCAGCTTCACCATGTTCCACTGGTGTGGGTCCGTGCCGGCGTTGACCGAGCCGTCCACCGTGATGCACTCGATGCCCAGCAGGTCCATAAACAGCTGGAAGGTACTGCTGTAGCCCGTGCAGATCCCCTTGCGGTTGAACAAAAAGCCATAGGGATTGTCGTTGTCCGGGTCCGGGCTCATCCCGGGATTGCTGCTGAGCTCCCCGGGGTCATAGTCCCCCCACTCCATCATCCAGTCGTGGATCTCCAGCTCCTTGTCATAGTCGCTCATGCCGGAGGTGATGACCTCCGAGATCACCTGAGAGGCTTTTTCGAAGATAGCCGCGTTCTTGGGCGACAGCCCCGTGGAATCCCGGGTCTTCCAGGCCCGCACCACCGCGGCAGCGTCATAGTCGTCCCGCACCACCCAGGGGGACTCGCTCTCCCGGGGCTTCTCTGTCTCCCGGGGCTTCTCTGTCTCCCGGGGCTTCTCTGTCTCCACGGGCTTCTCCGACTCCCGGGGCTTTTCCGTCTGCGCGGGGGGCTCGGTCGCTCCGGGGGCGCCGGTCTCCTCCGGGCCCTCCGCCTCCCCGGGGGTACCGGTCTCCTCCGGGTCCTCTGTCTCCCCGGGGGTACCGGTCTCCTCCGGGTCCTCCGTCTCCGCAGGGTCCCCGGCCTCCCCCGGGTCCTCCGTCTCCACGGGTTCCTCCGTCTCCTCCGGAGGCCCGCTCTCCGCCGGAGGGGCTGTCTCCGCCGTCTCCGGCGGCTCGGTGGGGGGGACATAGTCCTTTTCAAAGCAGTCGCCGAAGGCGCTGTTGGCGGCCTCGGGGTCAGGGCAGATCAACAGCGCGGCGTAGCTCCGATGGGCCAGCGCCAGCCCTGCCCCGGCCACCAGGGCCTGGGTGGGGGCGTAGCCGGTGAAATCCCCGACCCGCTGCTGGATATAGCGCTCAAAGCTCTTTTTGGCCTCCGCGGCGGCGTTGGCATTCTGAAAGCGCAGAATCGCCAGCTCGCTGGCCTCCACGCCCTCGGCGTAGCACAGCGCGCCGTCCTCCACCTTGTCCGCGTCCAGGCCGTAGCGCGTTTTCAAATAAGCGGCGAAATCCGGGTCGTTCCGGCGCAGCAGCCCCATTTCCGGCAGCTCCATCTGGCTCTGCATCACCGTGCGCAGCACAGACTCCGCCGCCGGCATCCGGCCCCCGCTGTCACCGCAGCCGGAGAGCAGCCCCGGCAGCCACAGCAGCACCAGCGCGGCAAAGGCCGCCCGCCGGAGCGCGCTTTTCAGAGATGGGCCGGGCCGCGGCCCTCTTTTTCCGGGGCCGGGCAGGTCTGCGGTGCATCCGCGTTTTACTTTCATCATGTGCTTCCTTCTGCCGGCATCCGCCCGAAGGAGGGCGGTCAGTGCCGGGTACGTTCCCGGCGGGTGCCGGAGCTTTTTTTCAGGTTCAGCTTGTTCTCCGTGCCGCCGATAAGGCGCAGGATGTTCTCCGCGTGCTTGACGATGACCAGCAGGGAGGTCAGCAGGGCCAGCAGGCCCTCCAGGCCGCTGTAGTCAAAGATCCAGAGAAACACCGGGAAGCAGGCCGCGGCCAGCATACTGCCCAGGGAGACATAGCGGGTGAAAATCACCACGATCAAAAACACCGCCCAGCACACCAGGCCCACGCGCCAGTCCACCATCAGCGTCAGCACGCCGGTGCAAAGCACGCCCTTGCCGCCGCGGAAATTGTAGTAGATGGGGTACATGTGGCCCATGACCAGGCAGAAGCCGGCAAACAGCCGTCCCACAGTGGGGTAGCCCACAAAGTGGAGCAGCCAGCCGCCCAGCCACACGGCGATGACGCTCTTGAGGATGTCGATCAGGATGACAAAGACGATACTGGAGGTACCGAAGGTGCGCAGATAGTTGGTCAGACCGGCGTTGCCGCTGCCGTAGTTCCGCACGTCCCGGTGAAAAAAGCTCACGGAAGAAACAATGGCGCCGTTGACGCCGCCCAGGAAATAGGCGGCCACAGCGGTCAGTATCAGAAGAACGACCTTCATTTCAGTCCTCCTTGTCCCCTTTCTGACGGATGACCAGGCGCAGGGGGGTCCCCTCCAGGCCGAAGGTGGCCCGGAGCTGATTTTCCAGATAACGCTGGTAGGAGAAGTGGAACAGCTCCCGGCTGTTGCAGAAGACCACAAAGTTGGGGGGGCAGACCCCCGTCTGGGTCATATAGTAGATTTTGAGGCGCCGGCCCTTGTCGCTGGGGGGCTGCACCCTGGCCTGGGCGTCGGCCAGGACGTTGTTGAGCATCCCGGTGGTGATGCGCATGGCGCTCTGGGCGCGGACATGGTTGATTTTTTCAAAGAGCTTCTGCACCCGCTGGCCGGTGAGGGCGGAGATAAACAGCACCGGGGCATAGCTCATAAAGCTCAGGTCCGCCTCCACGCTTTTGCGCATCCGGTCCATGGTGCCGGTCTCCTTGTCCACCAGGTCCCACTTGTTCACCACGATGATGCTGGCCTTTCCGGCCTCGTGTGCCAGGCCGGCGATCTTGGTGTCCTGCTCGGTGACGCCCTCCCGGGCGTCGAGGAGAATCAGGCACACGTCGGCCCGCTCGATGGCCAGCTGCGCCCGCATGACGGAGAACTTCTCCACCCGGTCGTCCACCCGGCTGCGGCGGCGGATGCCGGCCGTGTCGATAAAGGTGTATTTGCCCCACTGGTTGTCCACGGGGGTGTCCACGGCGTCCCGGGTGGTGCCGGCCGTGCCGCTGACGATCACCCGCTCCTCCCCGACGATGCGGTTGGTGAGGGAGGACTTGCCCACGTTGGGCTTGCCGATGATGGCCACGGCGATGCGCTCCTCCGTCTCCTTCTCTGCCTCCCCGGCAGGGAAATACCGCAGGCAGGCGTCCAGCATGTCGCCGGTGCCGTGGCCGTGGACCGCGGAGATGGGGATGGGGTCCCCCAGCCCCAGGGAATAAAACTCATAAAACACCGGGTCGAGGCGGCTGGGGTTGTCCACCTTGTTCACCGTCAGCACCACCGGCTTGCGGGAGCGGAGGAGCATGTCGGCCACGTCCTTGTCCGCGGCAGTGACGCCGGTGCCCAGCTCGGTCACCAGCACGATGACATCGGCGGCGGAGATGGCCATATTGGCCTGCTCCCGCATAAACAGCAAAATCTCGTCGTCGGTCCGGGGCTCGATGCCGCCGGTGTCCACAATATCAAAGCTCCGCCCGGCCCACTCGCACGGGGCATAGAGCCGGTCCCGGGTGACGCCGGGGGTGTCCTCGACGATGCTGAGCCGCTTGCCGGCCAGCCGGTTGAACAGCAGGCTCTTGCCCACGTTGGGCCGCCCCACAATGGCCACCAGAGGTCTTTTTTTCATAGACTGCTTCTCCCTCCTTTCACGGGTCAGGCGTGCTTTTCCCGCCCGCGCTTTGGGCGGAGGGCGAAAAAAGCACCGGGAAATCATATACGCGTGCTGCGGCGGTAGCATACCGCGTCCTCGGCCTGCGCCGGGGGCGCCGGGGGCGCCGGGAGGCCGCGCATGGCCTCCCAGAGGGCGGCGCCGTCGTTGGGCACGGTGCGGATGTCCACCCCCAGGGCTCCGGCGGCCGCAGCCAGGGTCACCCCGTCGAGAAAATCCCGCTCCGCGGCCCGGAGCATACTCTCCGGGATCAGCAGGCGCCGTCCCAGATACTGCCCCCGCAGCTGGCCGATCAGGTCCCGGCCGGTGATAAGCCCGGCCACGGTGACCGAGCGGCCGAAAAAGTCATTTTGGACAGTATATACCCGTCCGTCCAGATTATCAAACCTTTCCCGCCCCTGCTGCAAAAGTTTTTTCAGCAGCGGGGCGGCAGCGGCGCCGGTGGCGATGGAGAAGGGGACCGCGTCGGGCGCCCGGTCATCGGTCTGCAGCGCCAGCGAAAACTCGGCCTGCAGCAGCGAGAGCATTCCCACGCCGTTTTCCAGCTGGGTGTGGTCCTCATAAAACGCGTCCGGCGGCAGCGGGCGGTTCGCCCGGAGATACAGCTCGTCGGCGCAGAAGGCCAGCCGGGTGCCCTTCTCCCGGTAAAATTCCGCGGCGAAGCCCTCCACCAGGTCGATGGTCTCCGCGGCCTTCTCCGGGGTGAAGGGGCTCAGCTCCGGCAGACCGGCGCGGTGGCAGGTCAGGCCCACGGGCACCACGGAGATGCTGTTGACCCCGGGCCACAGCCCGCCCAGGTCCCGGAGGGAGCGCAAAAGCGCCGCCCCGTCGTTCCACCCCGGGCAGCAGACGATCTGGCAGTTCATGGTGATACCGGCCCGGGCGAGGCGGGTCATAATCTCCATACACGCCCCGGCCCGGGGATTTCGCAGCATACGCTCCCGCAGCGCCCCGTCGGTGGTGTGGACGGAGATGTTCACCGGGGAGATGTGGAGGTCGATAATCCGCTGTATCTCCCGGGAGCTGAGGTTGGTGAGGGTGATATAGCAGCCCATCAGAAAGCTGAGCCGGGCGTCGTCGTCCTTGAAATAGATGCTCCGGCGCATCCCCGGCGGGTTCTGGTCGATGAAGCAGAAGACGCAGCGGTTGGCGCAGGAGCGGGGACGGTCCATGAGATAGGTCTCAAATTCCAGTCCCGGGTCCTCTCCCGGGGCCTTGCGCAGCAGCACCAGCCGCAGCCTGCCCTCCACGGTGCGAAACTCCAGCAGAAGCCGGGGGTCGTAGGAGTAAAATTTATAGTCCAGCACATCCCGGATGCACCTGCCGTTGATGGAGAGCAGGGTGTCACCGGGGCGGACGCCCCGGTGTGCCAGGGGCCCTGCGGGGTCCACCTGCCGCACGACGCTGCCCGTGTGCTCTGCCAATTGCCGTCCCCTCCTTCTGTGGGAAAAATCCCGCGGATTTTGCCGCGCGCGGCGGCGGAAAGGGCCAAAAAAACGGAGGCCGCATCGCCTCCGTTTTTTTGAGCCTTGATTACTCTGCCTCTACATTGAGGACCTGGCGGCCGTTGTACATGCCGCAGGCCTTGCAGGCACGATGGGGCAGGTGGTAAGCGCCGCAGTTGGGGCAGGCGACAATGCTCGGGGGGTCCAGCTTCCAGACATTGCTGCGCCGCTTGTCGCGTCTTGCCTTCGACACCTTCCTCTTGGGTACTGCCATGATGACACCTCTTTCCTGTGCTGATCGAAACAGCGAATTTCCTTTTCGATGCCCCCGGAGGGGCAATGCCCTATTCCTTATCCAAAAGCTGTTCCAAAACAGCGAATCTTGGATCGCTCCTGTTTTCCCCGCAGAGGCAGGGACCGTCGTTGCGGTTTTTGCCGCAGATGGGGCAGAGGCCCTTGCAGTCCTCCCGGCACAGCAGCTTGCTCTCGCCATCGAGGATGAAGCAGGTCTCGGCCACGTCGCACACGTCGATGCCGTCGCCCTCCAGGGGGAAAATATCGCTGCTGCCCTCGTCCTCGGGGCTGGCGGTAAGGGGGACCTGAAGCTCCCGCACGCGCTCGCGTTCAAACTCCCGCCCGCAGCGGTCGCAGACACAGCGCATGTCGGCGCGCACCACGGCGCGCAGTTCCAGAAGCCCCGCGGTGTTGCGCACGCAGCCCTCCACCGTGGGCGGGACGGCAAAGCCCGTCACCGACGGCGAAACCAGCCGCAAAGGGTCCAGCTGCGCCGCAAAGTCCTTTGAAGCCCCGGGAACCTCGATAATATCCTTCAGATCAAGCCACATAACGCGACCCCCGACTGCAGCAGCTTTTTCAAAGTAGCCTTCATATTATAAGGGAACGAAATCCGGATGTCAATAGAAAAAATACTGTTGTCCTTTTGATTGTTGAATTCCCGGATCACCTGTTCACTCCCGTCGGAGGCGCGTCGGGCGTCCCCCGCAAGCCCGGTCACGCCGGCGCACCCGGCACTTCGTAGCCGGTGGCTTTCGCCGCGGGATGGGGTGGCTGCTTTTTCCTTTCTGCCGCGTCAACGTATACCCCGGCGCAAAGAAAAAAATCTTTCCCTCCCCTCTTGACAAAGCTTTCGTCAATGTGTATACTAAGTTTAGAAATATTCCTCTTTATTTTGGATGATCTGTCAAATATATTCAGTTAAAATTGAATATCGTGAATAGAGGTGCGAAACACAGGGTAGGGCTCCGCCGCATGGGACCGGCAGTCCTTTGGAGGTGCCTGAAGGGGTGTTTCGCCGAAGGGAGGCGGCATACCGGGCCGCTGCCCTGGTAACCGGGCCCAGCGCCAGTTACTGTCATGTATCCGTACATGAAGCGCTATTGGAATGCATTTTGTGTTTTCCAATGGCGCTTTATTTTATACGCCCGGCTTATACGCCCGGCAAGGAGCAGGAAAAAGTAAGAAGGAACAGGAAGGAAAAGGAGACGAGTAATATGAAATCCCTGATTCGCGTGAGGATGGGGGCGGAGGACGCCCATTACGGCGGAAATCTGGTGGACGGGGCGCACATGCTGCACCTGTTCGGCGACGTGGCGACGGAGCTGCTGATTTTGCAGGACGGCGACGAGGGGCTGTTCTGCGCCTATGACAACGTGGAGTTCCTGGCCCCGGTCTACGCCGGCGACTTCATCGAGGCCGAGGGCGAGATCACCAAGGTGGGCAACACCTCCCGCAAAATGATCTTTGAGGCCAGGAAGGTCATCGCGCCACGCCCCGACATCAACGATTCCGCCTGCGACGTACTGGATGAGCCCATCGTGGTCTGCCGCGCCAGCGGCACCTGCGTGGTGCCCAGGGACAAGCAGAGGAAGGGCTGAGCCATGGAAAAGCTGATTATCACCGCCGCCATCTGCGGGGCGGAGGTTACGAAGGAGCAAAACCCCGCGGTCCCCTACACCGTGGAGGAGATCGTGCGGGAGGCAAAGAGCGCCTATGACGCGGGCGCCGCCATTGTCCATCTGCACGTCCGGGAGGACGACGGCACCCCCACCCAGAGCCGGGAGCGTTTCCGGGTCTGCATCGACGCCATAAAAGACGCCATCCCCGACGTGATTCTGATCCCCTCCACCGGTGGGGCCGTGGGCATGAGCGCCGAGGAGCGCCTGCAGCCCACGGAGCTGATGCCCGAGATGGCAACCCTGGACTGCGGCACCTGCAATTTCGGCGACGAGATTTTTGACAACACCATGCCCATGATGCGCATATTCGGCCAGCGGATGCTGCAAAACCACATCAAGCCGGAGTATGAGTGCTTTGAGATGGGCCACCTGGAGACCATCCTCACCATGGCGAAAAAGGGCGAGGTCCCCGGCGCGCCCATGCAGTTCAACTTTGTGCTGGGCGTCCCCGGCTGCACGCCGGCCACCGTGGGCAACCTGGACTGGCTGGTGCGCCGCATTCCCGAGGGCAGCACCTGGACCGTCACGGGCATCGGCCGCCACGCCTTTCCCATGGCCGCGGCGGGCATCGTCATGGGCGGCAATGTCCGGGTGGGCTTCGAGGACAATCTGAACCTGGCCCGGGGCGTGCCGGCGAAATCCAACGGCGAGCTGGTGGCAAAGGTGGTCCGCCTCGCCCATGAGCTGGGCCGCGAGGTGGCGAACCCGGCGGAGGCCAGAAAAATCCTCAGCCTGCCCGAGCGATAAAAGTTTCTCGCTGTCCGGGGCCTCTTTTCAAAGAGGCCGCCGGTCGCCCGCCGCAGCGGGCGAAATCCCCCCGCGCTTTGC
>CAJOPB010000026.1 GCA_905236305.1 uncultured Oscillospiraceae bacterium
GCTCCTGTTTGCGATCTTATCCAGGAAATAGCCCTCGTCCATGCGCCCGATCAGGTGCAGGAAGCTTTCGGTTTTTGGCGTCGGGTGCCATCCATAGGAGAAGTTGCCGCAATCGCCGGTAATGCTGATCTCATACCGGTCAAGGTCGAGCTTGAAAACCGCCCATAGGCAGGAGCCGTAATCCGGATCGCTTTCTTCCTGCGTCAGGTGGATCGTGATGATCCGCGGCTTGATTCGTTTAAGTTTCATTGGCCGTTTTTACCTCCTGAAGGTGCCGGGCGTATTCCCGGTTGATCCGATCTATAATGCTGTTTATAGTGGTCTTCGAGTTGAATGTGAATTTAAAGCATATGAGGATTTCATCACTGAAAACCTTTCTGCCCATAACCTTGCAGGTTTTTCCGTCAAATTCGACGCCCGCATAGCGAAGAGTATAGGAGTGCTCTGCTCGGGCGAATGCCTTTCTGACCTTCTGGCGGGTTATGTACTGTGTACCTTCAAGGATTTCCTCGCCGAGAATATCCTTGTCGATCAGCATGAAGCTTTCATTTCCGTATTCGCAAAGTCTGTCACTGCCGATTTCGCGGATTATAGCTGTTCCTTCGTGATTCGGTGGCTCGTGGATATATCCAACCATAAAATCGTTTGGCTCAATGGAAGTGAACGCTACCACGAGGTCGCCGGCTTTTAATTTCTTGCGTTCGTCAAAAAGTCCAGGCTGAATATCTCTCCAGTGGCGCACTTTATCAGGCGCGTAGAGGGCCTCCATGTAAATCCGCTTTACAAGCAGCGTAAGGATTCTTTCTTTGTCAGTCATTCCGCCGTGTCCTCCTTGATCCGAACCGGGAGAACCATGCGCAGGTTGTCGCCCTTCTTGTCCCGGATGAACACCGGGTCCCGCGGCCCCATAAATTCTATGATGGCAACCTGCCCTTGGCCGAGAGACGTGCGAACTGCGCTGACTGTCTGCATCAGAAGCCTGGGGTCTAAGCCGATGCGGAAGACGCACTCCTTTTCCTTGAAGAACTGTTCGTAATTTATGAAAGAATCCTTGAGCTCCGGCTGCTCGAATCCGAAGATATTACCAGCGCAGCGGATCAGCACGTCTTTTCCCAAAAGCTCAATCGTCACCTGCTCCTTCGTTGGCAGCTTGGCAATCGGCCGGATATACAGAGAAAAGCTCTCGTCCGCCTCAACAGGGGCCCGCTCCACGCTCAGCTTATAGCCGTCGCAGGCCGCAGCGGTGATCCGGTGCTTTTCGGCGTCCACGTCCAGCTTGATGTACTGATAGCACGGCTTCCCGTATGTGGTGGTAAAATCCCTGGTCGTGTAGATCAGCCGGTTGAAATCGTTGGTAGTAAGGGCAGCTTTTTTCATGTCAGGCGCTCCATTTCCGCCCGCAGGCTGTCTTTGATGTAGTAGTCAAGCCCGAGAGACTGGCACAGAGCTTCGGCCTTAATCCCAAACCATTTCCAGTTTATCTCCGATTTGTGATAGTTCAGCTTTCCGATCTTGACCTTATCAACGCTTGCCGCACTCTGGCTGATCCAGAACATGACGCCGGGCTCGTTCAGGACAGGCTCGAAGCTGATCCAAGTTTTGATTCCCCTCCTGTGCGCCAAATCCAGCGCGTTAAACCTCTCGAACGTCAAAATCGCGCCAGGTTCTGGATGATTTCCGTGTTCATCCATATAGGAGCAGCCGTAGCCGCCGCCTGAAATCGTGATCCCGTACCAATCCTCGCTGTCCAGCAAATCGAAATCGCGGCTGCCATCGCCTTTTGTGAGGATTTGAACGTGGTTCCCGTGCTCCTTCAAAAGTTGGATAATCTCCCGCGTGGCCGTGCTGTCGTAGCCGGTCGGATACGGGTCGCAGGTAAAGCACAGATGCACGAGTTTCCCGGTGATTTGCTCCTTCTCCAGCTGCTTTCTGACTTCCTCCACAATGCCGGGCCGCGGCTCAACGCGGGAATGGAACGCCTCGCGCTCCTTGTGCAGCACGCCCGGAGCAAAGCAGTAATAGCAGCGGTGCGGGCAGCCGGTGTAGATGTTCAAGGCAAGGTCTCCGTATTCTTTCGCCTTGCCCTTCGGCTCATAAATCGGTGGTTTCATGGTGTTGGCCTCCTTTTATAGTTCGCCGAATGATATTTGCGCTTCGCCCCGGCAGCCATCGAGGAACATGTCCATCTGGGCAGTATGCTGGGCAAAGCGGGTTTCCTGTAGGTCGAAATAGGTCTTGTCGATCTCGTAGCCCACAAAATCAAGCCCCGCGCTGTATGCGGCGATCCGGGAAGAGCCGGAGCCAAGGTGGGTGTCAAGGATGCGGTCTCCTGGCTTTGTAAACAGGGAATAGATCCAGGAGTAGAGTGCCACGGGCTTTTGCGTCGGGTGGATTTTCCGCTCCTTGACGGCCATGTTGCCCTGCTGCATACCGTTCCAGCGGTAGCGGAATACCCGGGACGCCAGGTTGAACGAGGTCCATGCCAGCTCGCAATCGGCAAATTTCACACCTTCCGGCCGCAGCTTGTCCCATACCAGCCAGCATTGGCTATCCCGGCTGATCTCTCGCATAAAGTAGTTGCCGCCGAAAATCACCTGGTTTTTGGAGATGCGGAACAGTTCATTAAAGTATTCCTGCTCGGGCTTTGCCTGCTTCCACATTTCGTCGTGGTATTCATGGGAATGGGCAAGTCGTTCCGTGCTCTTGGCGTTGATCATATACCCGCCGAGCGTAACGTCTCCGTAGGGAGGATCCACCACAGCCAGGTCAAAGAACTTGTCCGGCAGTTCTCGCATGGCCGGAAGACAATCCTTGTTGTATGCGACGTTCACTGGAATACAACCTCCGTATCATGCTCTTCTTTTAGCGCCCGGCGGATGTCTGGATAGGACACATAACCCTTGTCGATGCTGTCGCAGAGGTATTTGACCTCCTCGTTTAGTGTCTGCACGTCCTCATCCGGCGCGTCGTGCTTGTCCAGCAGGATCCAAAGCACAAGTGTCACGGCAAACTCCATGCCGAAGATCTGCCCTTTTTTCTCCGCACGATCCACGTCCGCCTGCGTCTTGGGGATTTTCTTCGGGTTCGTTTTCTTCTTTCCCATCATACCGCCACCATCCTTTCCAGCTCCGCCATCGTGTGCAGCTCCACCGCCCACTCGGGGAAGTTGGCGCGCACCACGGCGGAGGCCATCTGCGGGCAGACGGCATTTCCGCAGCGCGCCACCTGCGCGCTCTTGGGATAGGGCTTGCCGGTGCTCGGGTCGATGAAATCAAAGACGTAATCCGGCGGGAAGCCCATCGCGGCGTAGAGCTCCTTCGGCGTCAGCATCCGCATGGTGATGTCAGAGAGGAAGTACCAGGCGCCGCCGATCTGCAGCAAAAGGATCTCGTTGTCCGCGAGGGTATAACCGCAATACTTGTTCAGCAGCGCCCGGATCTCCGGCCAGTGTCCCAGCCATCGGTCGCAGAAAGGTGCCTCCGGGTCATATTTCTCGATCCGCACGGAGGCAAGGCCGAACTCGCCGCCGCCCGCGGTGATCGTCCGCAGCGGCTTTTGCAGGCTCTGTCCCACGTCCTGGCCCTTGAATTCCATCATGTGGGAGGCCACCAGACTGTGCCGCGGCTCGACCGTGATCGTGGAAAGCGGCTCGTCCGCTCCGTTCCCGGCGCACTTGTAGCCGCCGGCGAAATACTTGTCCAGATGCACCGCGGTCAGCGCCTCCCGGTCATGCCCGGTAACGGTGTGCATCGGATCCCGCGGATCCAGGGGATTGCCATTGCCGTAATACTCCGTCAGATGCGCGGCCGCGAGGCCGTAGCGGTTGGAGGCGTCCACCGTTGGGAGAGGATCGTCCAGATTGTTTACCCGTGCGTTTTCCTCACCCTGCTCTGTGTGATACTGCATCAGATTGGCAGCGGCCAGCACCTGCCCGCCGGCCGTCCGCACGGTCCCGATAGGCTGATCTGCAGGAGCGCCCACGGATCCGCCGGTGTTGGAGAAGGTATACGGAGCCATGACCGGCTCCACCAGCTCATGCGCGCCCACGGACGTGATCGTGCTGAGGGGCTTCTGGATGTCCTGCGCGGCGTTCTGAAACTTCGCCTGTGCGACGAACGGAGCCACCAACGGCTCCACCAGATGCTGCTTGACCGTGGAGACCACCGTCGGCAGCGGCGCGTTGATGTCATGCACCCGCGGCGCCTGCCCGGCCCGCTCCCCGTAGCCCACGGGGATCAGGAACGGATCCCCGCTCTTGATGGTGTACTTGTCCACACCCCGGATTGCCCGGCGCTGTGTGTTCTCCGCCAGCGGACGCACCACGGTAACGCCGTACTTCTCCTTGATCTCCTCCTTCGTGGCGAAGATCGAATACATGGGAAGGGAGAAGTCGATGATCTCGGCGGCAGCGCGCCAGGGCAGCAGCTTTCCGCTCCTGACCTCTTCGCTGTCCTTCGGCGCGTGGGTCCGCTCCGGCCAGACGATGGGCTTTCCGTCGCAGCGCGCGATCAGCACGAAGCGCTTGCGCGTGGTCGGCACGCCGTAGTCGGCAGCCACCAGCTCCCTGTGCTCGACCGCATACCCGAGCGCCAGAAGCTGCGTGAGCCACTTCCGGAAGGTCTGCCCGGCCTTTTTCTTTACGGGCTTTCCCTTGCGGACGGGTCCCCAGGTCGTGAACTCCTCTACGTTTTCCAGAATAATGACGCGCGGGCGCACTCTCGCCGCCCAGCGCAGCACGATCCACGCGAGGCCCCTTATCTTCTTGTCCACCAAGGCGCCGCCCTTGGCCTTGGAGAAGTGCTTGCAGTCCGGCGAAAACCAGGCCAGCCCGACCGGCCGGCCGGCGCATACTTCCTCCGGGTCTACGTCCCAGACGGACGCCTGCAGGTGCAGGGTGTGCGGGTGGTTGGTCTTGTGCATCAGGATAGCCGCCGGGTCGTGGTTGATGGCGATCGTCACCGGCCGGCCCGTGGCGAGCTCAATGCCCGTGCTGGCCCCGCCGCCTCCTGCAAAGTTATCTACGATGATTTCATCCAGGAGGTTGATCTGTGCGGTGGAGTGATTTTTCATTCTTCGCTCTCCTCGAACATGGAATACTGGCCGATGCAATCGGTGTCCGGCTGGTTTTCCCAGCCGACGCCGATATAGTCCAGCACCTTGCCCCAGCCGTATTTTTCGCCGGTTTCCGGGTCTGTGCAGCAGCGGTACATCCAATACTCCCACTCCCTCGGATTCCGTTCCCGCAGCAGGTCGAAGCGATGGGGCCTCTTTTCCATATGGATGCCGAAACCGCACATGGAACAACCTGTGCGCTGAGCCTTGGTTGTGCGGAGTGTTCCGTATTCATCCCGGGCGATTTCCCCGTAGATGGCCGGTACAATGGTGTCAAGGTGAATGCCGGTGTTGAAATAGCCGCGATTCCAATTCTTCTGATACCAGTCCTCCATCTCCAGCGCCAGCGTCAGAAGGTCTTGCCGGTTGAAGATGGCGAAGGGAGCGCTTCGGATCACGGATTCTCCAAAGTAGTTGCACCCGTGCAGGCGCAAGCTCTTTGCCCGGCGCCCGCCCTCCGAGGCCATAAGCCCCAGATAAGGAACGCTGTTGTGTGCCTTTGCCCAATCGTCGCAGGGCTTTTCTTTGAGGTAATAGCAGCACTTGGACGATACGCGGATCTTCTCCGGCTTCCCGTAGTGGGTGCCCTCCGTCTCGTTCTCATATCCGCCGAAGAGCTCCAGCCAGCGTTGAGCCAGCTTCATGCGGCTGTCCGTTTGGAAGCCTCCGTACTCTCCCGTCTCGCCTGTGATGATGGCGTGGCGGACGGTCGCGTTCTTTTCTGTCGGGTTCTGCAGCAGCTCGATCTTGGCCGCAACCTCTTTTGAAATCACCGGGAATCCGAATTCCTGGATAATGGCCGGCTTCGCCCACCGCTTTTTCACGCCTGTCACCGGGTCGATCTCCCGGACGGCAGATTGCAGCAGCTCCAGGCCAAGGGCTTTATGTACGCGCTGGATGCTCCGATCCTCCAAATAGCTCACGCTGATTCCGGGCACATAGATCCCGATGGATTGCAGAAACAGAAACAGCACGATGCTGTCGAGCCCGCCGACCGAGACATGATATTCCAGCCCGCGCCTGTCACATTCCGCCGCAAATTCCCGCGCGCGGATGGCGGCATATTTTCTCTTAAAGGAATACGGCTGCTTTTCCTTCAGCATGAAGTCCGCGATCTTTTTGTCAGCGTCAAGGCGCTTCATGCGCTCCAGCACGTTTTCAGCCACGTCGCGTCCTCCATGCGATAAGAATTGCCAGCGGGTTAGGCTGGCCTTTATCTTTTCTCAAATTCATGGTGTTGGCTTCTTTCCCCGGCACCAGGCCGGATGTATGATTTGAAACGGTCTCGCGAAAGCAGCCACGGCAATCACACGGTGCTGCCCGCGCATTGGCTTGCCCGGGTCGTTGCACCGGGCGGCGTATACGTCGTAGTCGTTCACGGCGTCCGAGAAATCCAGGTATCGGCAGCCGTCGCAGAATCTGTCCCCGTTCATGGCTCGCCCATGCACTCTATCTGCAGCAGCTGCAGATAGAGGTTGAGACCGCGCTTGAAGTCAAATCCACAGTAGCTCAGGGCCTCGTGGAAATACGCGAGTTCCTTCTCCGGCGTCCGCCCGGAGAGCGTCGCCGCCGCGTGGGTCATGCGCTCGATCATGTCCATCCGGTTGATCCTGTTCTGCAGCATGATCTTTCGGAAGTAGGCCAGCAGTTCCTTGTCGGAGGCCGTGATGTCGGAATCAATATAGGTGACCTCCATCGGCGGCCCTTGGATCAGCTCATGTTTCATCCTCGCGCCTCCTCCCGTAGAAAATCCGGTAGTGGCCTCCGTAACAGCTCCGCCCGCACCAGTCGCAGGGTTTCCGATCCTTGTCCTTCGTCGGAATCTCCTCGCAGCGGAGGCCGGCGGCGATCATATCCTGCGAGCACTGGGCGCACAGATAACGCTCAATCTGTTTCACTTCACGTCCTCCGATTTCTTGAATAACCTTCTGATCCAATTCCCGCGGTGCGCTCTTGCCGTCTGCCCGACACAGGTCACTGTCGTCGCTTCCCATGTCGTCATTCGGTAGCCGCCTGCCTCCGCCCGCATGAGCGATCCGCCCCCGCTCACCAGCACAGCCCGATCGTCCCAGTATTCATCGGCGCTGATTTTTCTTTGGTCGTCGCCGTACTGTTCGATCCTCTCGGGCACGTTGCTGTTGATGGCGTCGAATTGGATGCCGTGCGCCTTGCACCAGGCCACCGCCTTGTCCAGCAGCGGCCCTTCCCTGCAGGTCCAAAGAATGATGCGGTCGCCGTCGGCTTGTCTGCGGATCAGCTCATGGATAACAGGCCAGTTCGGTTTCCCGATCCCCGGCCACCTTTCTTCACATAGCGTTCCGTCAAAGTCAACGGCGATAACTTTCATGTCTATTCTCCTTTGTCAGTGCTGTTCTGTGCTGAACCAAGCCGTGGCCATGCGCTGCGGAGCTACGCCTTTGCAGATCAGAGCTGTGCAATGCGATGCCGCTGCTATGCTTACCGTAGCGTCGCTCAGCCTAGCCTCACCTTTGCTATGCTTGGCCCGGAGGCGCCCTGCGTGGCCCGGCCATTCCCTCGCTTAATCCTCGCTGATCTCACAGCCGAAGGATCCCTTCCCGCTGTTGCGCCACTGGCCGAGCCCGCGCCACTGGCCGTAATCCAGCCACTCGCGGACGGCGGCCGTATGTTCGTCGCTCATGCAGAGCACGTCAAATTCGGCGGTGGCCCCGGTGGGGACTTCCTCGCTCATGACCAGCGCCACGCGCTCGCCCTGGGCGGTCTGCGCCCGCAGCGGCCGCTCGCAAACGCCGATCTCGCCGTCAAACACAAGAGGAATCTTGCGCGGCCGGACAAAGATCAGCCCGTCGATGATCTTCTTGAAAGCCTTCAGCTTGCCGCTCTCGTTGACAGCGGCCTTTTTCTTCCCGGTCTCCGGGTCTTTCCCGGCCACGCGGGAGAGGCAGCCGCAGGCGTCCTTGAAGAAGCCCTTGATCTGATAGTCGTAGAGGAAGGGTCTGCCGTCCTCCGTGCGCGGGAACACGGTCATACCGTTGGCAATGACCTCTTCCGTTCCCAAGGCTTCAATTTCTTCCTCAAGGCTGGCGGCATCCGGGGCTTTGCTGCCGATAAAGTCTTGGTAGACGGTTTCGCTGCTTGGCGATGTGCCGAGCAGCGCTTCAGTGAATGTGATTTTGCAATGGAGCGTTTTCATGTGGTGTTGACCTCCTATAACCGGCTGTGCCGGGTGATTGCTGTTTCTTTGCATTGCCGTGCTCTTCTTTGCTTTGCCCTTGCCATGCACGACGTACCCCTGCCCTGCCGTTGCGGCGCTTTTCTCTTCCTCGCTTTGCAGTGCCTTTGCCGTGCAATCCTACGCCTTGCTCTTGCGCCGCGTGGCGGTGTCATGCCATGCCGCCGCTTTGCTGTCCCTTGCCTAACTGCACAATGCCTTTGCTGCGTCCTGCAGCACATCGCTCAGCGATTCCTTCGCGTAGCAAAGCGTGGCGACGCCCAGCCCCCGCCCTGCGGTGCGAACCGCTGATGAGCTCTGCCTTTGCTGCCTATACCGGCACCCCTGCCGCTTTGCAGCCGTCTATGTAGGCTTTCATCCGCAGAGCCAGCAGGTGGCCGATGTCGTGGATCAGTTCTTCCTCGGCCTCCTCGGCGCCGTCCTCCGCCTTGATATAGAGCGGCACAGCCGGCAGAAAATTCCCGTCCGGCCCGCGCATGGCCGTCACTCCGACCTGGATGTACTTCTCCTCTTTCGCCATTTCGCTCACGCCTCCCGTCTCCCGGCGTCGTATATATCCTGTACCCCGACACCGAGAGCGCCTGATATTGGAATCAAGTCAATGGCCTTGATCACTTTGCGGTTGTTGAGCATATCGCTGAACTGTTGCGGGGTGTACCCCGCCCTTTGCGCAACCGCCCTCTGGAGCAGGCCTTTTTCGGCAATCAGAGTTTTAATTCCGTACGCAACAGGGTCTCTCTCCATTCCACCTCACCTCATTTCTCAGTTTTTCTGATCTATTCGGATAATAGCACAGTTATACTTTACTGTCAATAGGAAATTCTCAGTTTTTCTTTTCTTTTCTATTGACTTTTCAATATTCCTTTATTACAATAGCTGTTGAAAGGGGTGACATATGTGAGCATTGGTTCCAGAATCAAAGAGCGCAGAGAAGAGCTCGGGATTACTCAGCAGCAGTTGGCTGCAAGTCTTGGAGTATCAAAAGGTGCGGTCGGTAATTACGAAACCGACGCGAATTCACCAAAAGCAAGCATCATGTACAAAGTCTTTGATGTGCTTAAATGTGATGCCAACTATCTGTACCAAGATGAGATGACAGATAAAAAAAGCGCCCTGCCCGAGGATGACAGAGCACTCTTGCTGCTATTTCATAAATTGAATGCCGAAGGCCAGGAAAAGCTCCTTGGCTACGCTGACGATCTTGTTCAGTCTGAGAAATATATAAAAACTGACCCGGCTAAGCTGGGCCTTGAAGCATAACTGAGGAGGTTTATCTATGGAATGGACTTGGGGCTCTACCGATGCACCGCGCGCGGCTCGCGCTGCGAAGGTCAAAGTGATTGCCTTGAACGAAGCGCCTGCGCCGTCGATCGAGTGCGAAGGCTCTGACGGCGCTCGCTATCATGCGACGCTGCAGGCTTGCACCTGCCCGGATTTCAGCATCAACCAGAAGAAAGGCAAGCCGACCGCCTGCAAGCACATGGTTCTTCTGGCCACGCGCCTCGGGCTGCTGAACAAAGACGGCCTCACCCCGCGGGATCAGTTTTTGGCCGACTTTCGGCAACGAGAAGACCTCCTCGCCCGCTGCGCCTGGTATTACTACGTCCTGGACGAACCGTTCGTCTCTGATGCGGAATATGACGCGATGAAGGCGGAGTATATGGAGTGGAGGACGCAGCTGTGAAGAAAGCGCTCACGGTCGTTGCAATCATGGCAATTGTGCTTGTGGTTCTCGCAAAGTTAAGCGGCTCGCCAGCCAAGACCAAATCTGCGCGCACAGCACCGGCAGCCGCTACCGTTCAGCACAACGGAGAAAAATCTTCTGAAAACGGTGACTATGCTTCCTTGCTTCCGAGGGAATCATCGTCGCAGACTGAACCAACGCCAACGCCAAATCCTTTTCCTTCGATAGTCAGTGAACTCGACACTTTCATTTCGTCACACGCTTCTCCTGACGGTTATACTGTAAAGAAATCTGCATCCCCAGGGTATATCAGCGGTGAATACATAATACGTCTTGTCCTAAGCGAGGCTTCTGATGCGAACGGCGTTGCAGAGGTAATTTATAAAGAAGCGACCAATGATATAGAAATCGATTTTTCATATTCCGACTTTTACGGGATGAAAGTCTGTGCTCCATCTCTTATTAAATCAGTTTCAACCGCTGTTGTTGACTTTATCTGTGATTATCAAAATATTTCGCCCTCGGCATCTTTTACGAAAGCTGTAATCTCATCTTTTGATGATGCTGCATATTCTGACATTATTCAGGTCGGTAAATATTCTGTTGTTTATTCGCCAAGTGATATCTATGCGTCAGTACTGAATTTAATTGACACAGAAGAATATATGAGCAGCTTTTCGCCCAAAGGTTATTCAAACGCAGGATATGAGGAAATTTCGCTGAAGCTGAACAGCGGAGAAAAATACAAGATAACCGGGGTTGTTCAAAAGTGTGAAAACGGGAAATATACCAACTCATTTGCAACATACCGTTGCAGATTGCTGACGGTCAAACTGACGAAGGGCGAAACGATAACTGTCGCGCAGTTCCCTGATCATGTTCCTGTTGATTTTGTGCTTGGGCAAAAGTATTCTTTATACGGTTCGCCTATGTATGATATAAACGGCAATATGCTGTTCTATCTTGATTATGCAGAATAAAAAAGCCCGCTCCGGTTTCCCGGAACGGGCTGCGAATTGAGCCAACACCACTTGTCCAAATCGCAAATATAGTATACTGCGTTTTGGGCCAAAAATCAAGGAGAAATGCATGAACGCAGTGATTTATGCCCGCTATTCCTCCCATGGGCAGACAGAACAATCCATCGAGGGCCAGCTGCATGACAATTACGCCTGGGCGGAGCAGCAGGGCGTGCGCGTCGTCGGGGAATACATCGACCGCGCCCTCACCGGCACGAAGGATCAGCGCCCGGATTTCCAGCGCATGATCGAGGACGCCGCAAAGAAACAGTTTGAAATGGTGATCGTCTGGAAACTTGACCGCTTTGCCCGCAACCGCTATGATTCCGCCATCTACAAGGCCAGGCTCAAGAAATACGGCGTCAAAGTCGTCTCCGTCAAAGAGAACATCACCGACAGCCCAGAGGGGATCATCCTGGAGGGCCTGCTGGAATCTATGGCGGAATACTACTCCGCGAATCTCTCCCAGAACATCCGCCGCGGCCAGCGCGAGAGCATATCCAAAGGGAAGTTCTGTGGCGGCAGCATCCCATATGGATATAAAGCACGAGATGGAAAGCTCGTGATCGACGATAAAACCGCCCCGGCCATTCGTTATCTCTTTGAGCAGTATGCCGATGGTGTTCCAAAGAAGGACATTATCGCCGAGCTCTCCCGCCGCGGTTATGTCGGTGCTCGCGGGCGCCCCCTCACAGTAACCAGCTTCCAGGCTGCGCTCTCCAACACGGCATATATCGGTCAGTACAAATACAGCGGCGAGGTCGTGCCCGGCCTCGCCGAGCCGATGATCAGTCAGGAGCTGTTTAACAAAGTGCAGTCCCGTTTAAATGCCGTCGCTCGCGCCCCGGCCGCCGGCAAGGCGAAAGTGGACTACCAGCTCCAGGGCAAAGCCTTCTGCGGCTATTGCGGCGCCCCGATGGTAGGCGAATCCGGCAGATCCAAAACTGGCGCCGTCCATTGCTATTACGCCTGCTCCGACAAGAAGAAAAAACATACCTGCAAAAAGAGAAATGAGCGAAAAGACTTCATCGAGTGGTATGTGGTCGAGCAGACTGTCCAATATATCCTGACGCCTGATCGCGCCGCTCAGGTCGCAAAGGCGGTAGTGGAGGAGTATCAAAAGGAATTTTCCGATACCCGAGTGACGGATCTGGAAAAGGCCCTGAATCAGATTGACCGTGAGACCGACAAGCTCCTGGACGCCCTGGTGGACGCCCCCAAGATCGCCCACAAAAAGATTTATGACCGCATGGAGGCCATGGAGGCGCAAAAGCAGGAAATGGAAATCGAGCTATCAAGGCTCCGAATTGCGCAGGGGATCCAGCTCTCCGAGGCGCAAGTCCGCTCCTGGCTCAAAAAGATATGCACCGGTGACCCGCTCGATCCTGAATTCCGAAAGCGGATCATAGATGTCTTTATCAATTCCATTTACCTATACGACGATCGGGTGATCATTTTCTACAACATCCGCGGCGGCAAGCAAGTCTCCTTCATCGACTTGGCTTCCTCCGACCTCCCCGACGAGGTAAAAAGTTCGGATTTGAATGCATTTGCTCCACCAAAAAGTCCTTACTCGAACCCTTGTCTAAAAGCAAGGTGTCGGGCGAGGACTTTTTCATTGCATTTCGGAAAGC